>NZ_JAECVZ010000001.1:0-371228 GCF_016055135.1 Thermoactinomyces sp. CICC 10521
TGATCTTGTGGGACCAGGTCTTCTATGTTGACCATCTCTGGATGAAATTCTCTGGATGAATTCGTCCTGAACATAGAAACCTTCCTTCGGAATTTTTTTATACCTTTTCAACAAAAAAAGGCTGTTGACCTTCTTTGTCAACAACCTCGGATAGAGCAGACCAATAACTTGGCCTGCTCTATCCTTCCAGATTGTAGCGATTCAGAAAACCTGAATGGGAATGTTCCCTTCGATTAGCTTGCTAAAAAATCCCCCAGCCACTAAGACCGAGGGTAAATTTTGATCTCTTTGGCTTCGCTGTCTACAGCTCTTTTGACTGATTCCGCAATTTTGTCAGAATAAACGGTATCGATCACCACCTTTCCATCCACTTCTACACGATACGTCGGTCGGAAAAGAGAATGCCACGTTTCCTGGCCAACGATTCCATCAACTTTCAATCCATATTGCTTCTGGTATGCCTCCACTGCGGCTTTCGTTTTCGGGCCATAATATCCATCGGCCTCGATTCCCAAACGTTGCTGAACCTGTTTCACCAATTCCCCATTAGAACCAAGCGATATAGGGAGTTCATTGTCGTTATGGTACGTGATTTTTGGCACGCTTTCACCTCCTCCTGATTTGATTTCATTGATGAAGGAATTCCAATAGGTCAAAATATGACGTGGACAGTTTTTTCCACTCCAGTGTTGATGCGGAACCACCCGTTCAATTGGGATATTATGCTTGCTCATCAGTTGCCGGATCAGCCAAATCGCGTTGGATTTGGCTTTCTCAAAGTTTCCGTCGCGATTCACACAGATTTCAACAGCCAGCGATTGCATATTTCCTGTCCCATGTCCATCGCCGGCATGCCAGGCCACTTCATCCTCGGGAATGGATTGCCAAATCTCGCGGTCGTCTACGGTGAAGTGCCAGGACGCGGTCCGACTGTTTCCGTTGTATTGCAATTTGGCATGAGCCGCTGCATTGGCCCCAGCTTTGTCATTATCCGTCTCGTGGACGGTGATATACTTGGGTGTCATTTTGATGCCTGGGCGAGTCTTGGTATTGCTTGCGGGGATGAGAAGTTGTTTAATTTCCATCTTTAAAGGCTCCTTTCTATGAAATAAGAAAGAGGGCAAGCGCCCTCTTTGATTATTGTTGCGGTTGTTGGGGTTGTGCTGGCTGATCTTTTTCCACTAAGTTCAAAACGCCTTCTTTCACGTTTTTAACGCCGCTATGAATCCCCACAGCGGAGAGGCCCAATGACAGACCGGTGACAATTCCTTGTTGCCAATTGTGTGGATCAACCAGGAAGATACCGGTCATGATTCCAAGTGCTACGGCCACCAGCGGAGCATACTTTTGGGGGAATCCTACTTCTTTGAGTAAAGCACAAACAGCCACAATTGCACCCACAGCGCTAACTCCAAATACTTGAACGTCAAACATGTTATCATCCTCCAATTCCTTTTTGAGCAAAATAAAAAAGCGCTCCGATAGCGCCAGAAATAACTTCCACTATGATGATCCCTAATAGCCACAGTTGACGGGTTTCAACTTCCTTTGCCTTTTCGAATGCTTCATTAGCCCTTTGATTTGCATCCTCAGCCATATTCAGTGCCTGCCTACTTCTTTCGTCCGCATTATTTGCAGTTGCGATTTTACTCTCTAAAATATCCAGGCGGGCCTCGATTCTTTGCAATGATCGTGTCACCTCTTGAACCAATTCGTACATCTCCTTTGGGGTGATCACGACCGCTACATTTTCCTTTTCCAATATGCTTCACTCCTCCACTACCTTGTAATTATTTTTTTGATCAATAGTGAAATACTCATCGGGAATTGGCTGATACATTTTAGGCACATAGCTTGGATCAACTACAACAAAATGCGGTTCCCCACCATAAGAAAAGGAACAGCCTGAAGATTCACCGGTAAATTCGACTATGCACTCTGACTCATACCACTTGATGCTTATACAGTTCTTGAAAACATCGATCACATTGTTGTTCTCAGGAGGCAAATAGTTGATGATATTCATTGGTGTAGTAGCCATGTATCAACACTCCCTTACTGGTAAGTGATTTTCAAGATGGCTGAGTCATCGAAAATAGCATAGTAGGCATCATCCCCGGAAGCGGTGTAGAGGGCTATGCCTTTTGCAGCCCCATTTTGGAATGGGGCAAAGAATGTTGTCGGCAGATCAATCCACAGGGCATCTCCCCGATTAAAGGTGGCATAAACATATTCATTGGACACGGAAGGTTGTCCATTTGGCCTGCTGGTGTAGTTATGGTACCGAATAGTCACTTTAGTCGAACCATATCCACCCGTGGCCTTCCTTTTGCAGTAAAATTGCATTCTTTTAATGTTCTTCCCTGTCACTGTTGAGGACGGGCCATTATTAAAGAACCAGCAACCGATGTTATTTCCATAGGTCGACCATTGCCCCTGCTTAACCTCTCCGGTATTCCGCCACAGATTGTATTTCATCGACCAGGTATTCCCTTCTGTTGAGTTCCAGGAAGAGGTGTAAGTGGTTGTCGGGTTTGAAGGAGTAGTCCCATTGTTACCACTGGTAACCCCTACTACTTGGCCGCCATACTGGGAATTCTGAGGAGAGGAGGCATTTGGTACAGTCCCTCTGACACCTACAAACCCCGCATATTCTGCAAATACCCCATACGAAGAATTACCTCCAGTACAGTCATGTACCATCGCTCTTCCACCATAACTAGCCCTAATATTTTCCCTGTTCGCTCCATACATTTGGCACTGATAGAAATAGCAAAAGCTGTTGTCGTATACTGCAACCGTGGCTGAGGTGGCGTTTGCTGTGTTGTTTAAATCCCTGACACCGATAAAGGTGCAGTTGCTAAAGTAGACATAATTGCTGGTGTATATCTGTGCGACTGCTGTAACTTCTCCGGCTTTCCGCTTGATGATTGCATCATAGACATTAACCCGGACACTACAGGATTGCACCTTAAAGGTTCCTGTTATGACGTTGTTATTAAACTGGAAGTTGAAGCTGCCGCTTCCCTGATACCCAATGATGACAATATCATCATAGACATCATTGAGAATGTTGATGGTTATGTCACCATCAAAGGCTCTGTCTGTAATACTCAATACTTTATCGACCGATGCAAAGGCGGTAGCAGATGTTAACCCATCATTTTCGTCCGATCCACTCTGAGGATTGACATAATAGGTGACATCATCACTTGTTCCAAGCGTAACCACATTTGGAGCAATAACTTTTCCTGCAATCACGGTTCCCAAAGCGATCTGATTACTATCTGCAACGATTTGGGCCTCACCATTAGCGTATTGGACAAATGAATTAACCTGGTCTAATACCAAGTCCTGACCATAAGATCCTTTGATCCCCGGGCCACCGATATAGATGTTGTAGAAAATATCCCAACCATCTGTGAAGCTTCCCACAACTTTGAAGCTCCCAGAATCGAATGGATAGTTGATTGGGGAAACCGAATAGAACACTTCTTTGTCAAACTCCCCATACAATCTATAGGAGCCTACATCTTTTCTTAGCAAATAATCAATGGAAATGATGTTTTCTCCTTCTACTGGAAGGGTTACAGGAATCACTTTTAAGTCATTACCATTTCCATCTTGCACTTTGACTGTCCCTGTGGTGTTCTCATCAAAAGTGAATACTGAAACAGATCCCAGGTGGACATTTTCAGTCACTTCGATTTCCAAGTAACCAGGATCAGAGGAATAGTATCCATCCACTTCAGGTTTAGGCGAATTTGCTACTACATGTAATCCGGTTCCCGCTGCACCTTTAGCGATGGTAAGGGTTTCGCTGATTTGCTTTTTGATTTGGTCGATTCGATCCGTTCCTGTAATTTGGATCGGCCGATAATCTCCCAACGTCACCTGATTTTTACTGGGGTCCGTGAGTGACGTTTTGGTTTCGACGATCTGAGCCTCTAGCACCAATTCTGGCTGAAAGGTAGCGTCCTTAACGATGATGTAGTCATACAGCTGAACATCGTCCTCGGGTAAAAGCGCAACATCTACTTCATACGTAAGAGCCGGTTTGGTTCGCTTTTTCAGCTCTTCGAGGGTATTGTTGAAAAGTTCCACCGGGTTGGTGGCCTTGTCGTCTTTGTAAACCCCGAATATGTGCTTACCGTCTGGGGACCATTGCTGAAGCGCGTCTTGGTCTCCAACCCACTTGGCTCCCGCCGGCTTTTCATAGGGATAGGAAAGGGTCGGATTGTAAGTTTCAAAGGTCAAAAGATTTCCGTTTGAGTCTTTGGTTCCAATTCCATATAAGGCGGTCACTAACGGGCTATTGCCTTCTGTTCGCTTGACACCCTTGAGGTTCAGACCATAGACAAACGGTTTGTTGAGAGTACGTCCACGACTTAGTCGGGCATGAACAAGGCGGTTCACGACTTGGAGACCGGAGAATTGAACCACAAACTCAATCTGCGCCCCGAATTGATCCATAACTTGATGTAGTGCATCCAAAGAGGTGACCACATCATCAAATTGCAGGTTCTGTGTGGTGGAAAGCTCAACATCTCCCACTTGCCAGTTGGTCCCCTGGAGAAGATAGGAGAGCGCCTGTTGCAGAGTATAGCTGTTCAACGTGGTCGGCAAAATAATGTTCCCGAGCAGATCGCCAACCGCACTGTTTTCGGATGTGATTTTCTTAATATATTGGCCATCGTTGTGGTCGTCTTCGGTGTTGATGATCCGAAACAAATTGAATTGACCATTTTTCAACGGGTAAACGATTTTGTTTCCGACCACCAGATTTTGTGCCTGGGGATGATCGGCTGGTACGGAAAACTCAAATGTCAGATAGGCGTATTCGATGCGTTCCGTCCGTAGATCATCGAAGAATGGGCAAGAGTTAGGAAGTGATGGATTCAAAACCCCGATCGCCTTCTCGAATCGATCCAATACATATAGATTTGGAATTTTGTCCATCACAACCACCTCTCACGGAATGTTACATAGGAATTTGTGATGATGTCATTCGGATAAATGGAAAGATCATTACTCCCTTTTTCCAACCGAATGAACGAACTGGATGGATCCATCTGATAGTAGAACGACTCTTGGTTCCCGTTGCTGGTTTTCGTAATGGTACCGGCAGCACAATCAATGTCAAGTATGTCTCCCGGTTCAAATACATAGGGAACTTCAGTAGAAAGCAACGTTTTTTCGTTCCACACTTGAATTTGTTCGATATAGTTGGTGGAAACAGCACTCCGTGTTCCGTATGTGCCAAAGTGGATCTGGATGCCGGCCAGCTTTTGGTTGTACAGATTATCTTTGTCGATGAATGAGTATGTGAACGTGCTGTACAGGTTCCCATTTGAATCCCGGCGGGAGCAACTGAACTCCCACCTTTGCCCGATCCGGGTGATTCTAATCGGCCCGTTGAACTGCTTCCAGTGTCCAACAGGGCCGGTGTAATTGACAAAAGTATGGCCAGTTGACAGGTTGCCGACCCTGGCTTCCATATATGGGTTTTCAATGCCGGCGTCGCTGTCTCGGATGGCTATTTTTCCAATGATTGCATTGTTGACGTCCAGTAGATACACTTCTAACCGGCCGACTTGGTATCCATATCCGGATTTGAAGCCAGCTTCCACCTGGACGGTGAAGTCCTGAATCTGCTGGCCAAGGGATTTCACCCCTGCTGGACCGTGCCAGGCGCTCCCCGACCCGTAGTCACTTGCCTTGATCGCATTCCCGTCCGACATGAGAGTACCGGTGACTGTCCCTCCATCCACTCCGACCCCGGCAGTATAGCTGGCAACACTGGAGCAAGGATCATCTAAAACCTTTGTTCTCTTGGTGGTAGGAGTTTGAGTGTCTACACTCGCTGGCTGCCCGAAATAGATGTACTCGTCCGCCGATATGATCGCGAATTCCGTGGTGTTTCCGGTGAACTCAAAATGAAACTGAGGATAGGTTTCGAGTCCGCCGTTGTTCGTGACGGTCAGCGGGTTGTTGGGAACAAAACTGACCGTTTTTTCCGTTACACTGTAGGCAAACGGGTCCGAGCAAATGAAGGTGATTGTCCCCCAACCGGTATTCATCATTTGATCAATATCGGGATCGCCCGAAACTTTGGCCATATAATATTTGTCAGGTTCATCTGGAAGAATTAGTTGCTTTGGTTCATCATAAAAAAGCCAATCTACCAGAGCGCGTCTGACTGCGGGCAGATCGGCTTTTGTTACTGATGAGAAAATGATAGGCACCTCGATCGTTTTCTCGCCAAGATTCTGGCCAAAGTAAAAACTCCCTGGGCGACCGGCAATCGCGGTCGTCACCAAGGAGATAGGTGGATGAAGAGGGTTTTTGATTTTCCCTGTTTTTGCGAAAGAAGGAAGTTCGATTCCGTTGTAGGCGAGTCTAACTCCCAAATTGAATCACCCCTTTCGCACGGTTCACTAATGTATCCTGTTTGTTGATCGCTGACGATATAAATGGGGCCAATTCTTCACCCAACCTTTGCATATCTGACCGATTCTGGAGAAAGACTGGTCGGGTAAACTGGATGATTACTGAAACCGGCGCAGATACTGAACTCACTGATTGAACAGTCGCCCCTGCTCCAGCGCTTCCAGATCCGGTTGCTACTACAGGAAGTGCTGCCTGGGAAAGAAGGTTGCTGACTTGGCGGATTTGGGAAAGTCGAGACTTCATCCCTTCCTCGAATCCGATTGCTGTATATCGTCCAAGTTCCATCGTCCGCCGGGATGGGGAGTTGATGTCCATCTCTTTTCTAATCGCAGCCCAGGCTGAACGAGCAATTGACGCTGCTGCTCGAATAACCCCCCATTGACCACCAAGGATGCCAGAGGCAAACCCGGAAGCCACAGCAAGACCGAGTGAGTAGGTTCCACTCACATGAAGATTACTTCTTGCGGCGCTGGCAACCGCACTGGCCGAACTTCCGGCTTTTCCTTTATTTGCTGCGATTCCTCCAGCAAATTGGCTTCCTGCTTGACGACCGCCGCCTCCATCAGTTGCAGATCCAAGAGTTTTCTGAGTCGTAGACTTGAGTGAAGAAGCGGCTTTCTGCACATTTGGTCTGCTTGCGTTCAGACCAGATGCATGCGAATCTCCAGCACTTTTCCCCTCTGGGTACAGATTGGTCTTTGTGTCTTTTTTCAGTAGAGCTTGAACCCCCTGGGCAAATTGTTGGATGTTGATTTTGCCCGATTGAAGTCCAGACAGAAGGGTTTGGACAGTGAATTGACCTTCAGTCCCGAGATTCACTTTAACTTTGCTTTTGATATTGAGCCCCAGTACTGCGGCCGCTTCTTGCAGATCAATTGCTCCTGACTGCATTCCTGACTTGAGAGTTTCGATGTTGTGTTTCCCTTCAGATGAAAGATCGAATTTCATCCCTTGTTGCAATTGATTCCGGAAATAGGCATAAACGGCATCAAAGGTGTATGTTCCGTCGGAGAGGCCCTTCGCGAACGTCTGAGCGCTGACTTTCCCCAACGGTCCAAGATCGATTTTCATCTTCGATTTGAGGTCCAAGCCAAGCTGGTTGGCGATTTCCTCCGGTTTTTTCGCTCGAAGTCCATTTGTAAAAGATTCAATTGCCTTGATTCCCTCTTGTGTGAAATTGCCAGAGCCATAAACTGCCCGAAGTTGGCTCATGTGGGCGATAGCAACGTCCCGGGCGGTATACTTCCCGGTCTGAAGCCCTTTGATAAAGGAATTGACGGTCACAATGCCTTCAGGGCCTAAATCAATTTTAAATCCCTCGCGGGTTTGGACTGCCAGCGCTTCCGTGGCCAACTGTGCTTGTTTGCCGCCCTTTTTAATCATATCGGCAAGTTGGTTTACGGATGCTGTGCCCATGTTACCGTACAATTTGATGAGTTCTTGTTGCCGTTTCTTAACCTCTTTTGTTGAGTTAGCTGCATCTTGAATAATGCTGTCAGTGTATTCGCGGAATCGTTCTTTACCTTCTTTCATCAGTTCTTCATCGCTTTTCATTAGACCCGCTTTGGCAGTGACATACCCTTCATATCGATCCAGCATTTCTCCTGTTTTGTAATCGTACAAATACGCCTCATCAGACAAGTCATTTCTTAACTCTTTTATTGCTTTTGCCCGGGCTTGTTTGGCGACTGTGATTTTTTCCTGTTCCCCTTGATTTACAATCTGGATGATTTGATCGTATTGATCTTTCGTTATATTTCCATTTGCAAATTGCTCTTCCCAAACTTTCCGTTGCTCATTGGCCCATTTATGAGCGGCTTGAATGGCTTGGTCATAGGCTCCTTGAATTTCCTTGAGCCACTGTTTTGCACCTTGGGCAGTGATTTTCCCTTGGTCGGCGTTGATATTCTCCATGTAGCTGTTCAAGTCATCAATTTTCTTTACGAAAGTACGAGAGGTTTGATCCAAGTCTTTCAGGGCCTGTTGGTAAGCAGCGGCGAACTGTTTGGGCATCTTTGACACATCGCCGCCGTATTGAATCAGCCCTTGCCGGATGATTTTATTAGCATCTTGCACTCTCCGGATTTGAGCATCGATTGCTTTGATGGCTGTGTCGGTAACGTTTTGGACAGCAGGTTGTAAGGCTTTAGGAACCTGATCCAACAGACCGGCAGCGGCTTTTTGCACGTTGATTTTATCTTGATTTAATGCGGCCGTTATCTTGTCTCCCATTTGGGCGAAGATATTGACCGTTTCGTTCACGATCCGTTGTGCTTCTGCTCCAGATGAGATTCGCAATTGGGCGAGATTGACCAAAGCCTTGTCACGCAGGTCCATGTAGCCCTTTGCCGCTTGAATGGTCCCCTGTGATACTCCATACCCAAAACGGATAGCGTTCTCCTCATTTTGTTTCATATCTTGATTGAGTTTATAGGACGCAGCAGACAGCCCACCTATGACGACAGCCGCACCAGCTACAGCAGCAGTGAACGGATTCGCGATCGCGATGATTCCGGCAATAGCTCCACCGAGCGCTAGGATTCCTGCGGTTGCCCCGGCAAAAATACCGATGGCTTCTTTTGTACTAGGAGACAATTGAGAGAACCAGTCGACGACGACGTTCAAATCTTGGGCTAGTTCCCGGAGTACTGGAAGGAAGGCTGAACCCACTTGAATCTGGAACGTTTCCCAAGCACCATTGAGCTGTTCAATGGTCCCTTTCAAGTTGTCCATCCGTTTTGCGGCCACATCCGCAGCAGTTGTTTTGCTCATAGCAGAATACATCGATTGGACACCTGATGCTCCCTCTTTGAACGCGATATTGGCTGCACGGATCGCGTCGGTTCCAAACATCGTTTGCAATGCTTGCAGACGCTGTTGTTGGGTTAAGCCGCTCAAGTGTTTTTGCAAAATCTCTGCGATGTCAGCAAAGGATTTTACTTTCCCTTGGGCATCGAAAAACTGGTTTTTACCATCCGCAGTAATAATCCCGAGTTTTTTCATTTCGTTTGTTGCTTGTTTCGTAGAGGGAGTCAGGTTCAAAAGCATGGTTTTAAGCGATGTTCCAGCATCGGAGCCTTTCAATCCATTTTGGGCAAAGACGGCAAGAGCAGTTGATGTGTCCTTAAATGAAAGCCCTACTCCAGCGGCGACCGCTGCAACTTGAGAAAGCCCGAAATTAAGTTCCCTTACGTCCGTTGCTGATGCGTTAGCGGCACCTGCGAGAATATTGGCGGCTTGGGCGACGGAAAGATGATCCGCTTTAAAGGCATTGAGGGCAGTGGAGGCGATTTGTGCAGCTTCTGCCAGATCCAACTCACCAGCCGCCGCTAAGTCGAGGGCTCCTTTCAGTCCACCATTCAATATATCGCTAGTTGAAACACCGGCTTTGGCCAACTCCTCAATCCCTTGTTCGGCCTCTGTCGCAGAGAATTTGGTTTGCGACCCCATCTGAATGGCCAATTGGCGGAATTGCTCCATCTCCTGTGCTGAAGCACCAGTCACCGCTTGAATACTGGATAGTTGCGCCTCAAAATCGGCAGCTTTCTTTACCGCGCTTCCGAAAGCAACTGCCAAACCGGCAGACATAACCCCCAAAGCGGCACCCGTTTCAATTGCTTGATCCCGGACATGAAACATATTTTGGCCAAAGCGACCGAGCCAAGAATTTTGTTGGGATAATTGAGTGCTCAATCGCTTGAGTGACCCTTCCATTCCGGTCAATGCGGCCCGGGCCTCATTCAATCGGATTGCCGCCTCCTGGGTTTGCTTGGCGTTTTTCCCCAAACTCTGCGCTGCATCATCGTATGCGATCGAAAGAAGATGGATTTTTTCTCGTTGAAGTTCAATTTGTTTTTCCAAACCGGAGATTTGAACTCGTATTTGGTCAGTTGATTTTCCAAATGCTTTTGCCTGTGCTTCCGAAATTTGAAATTCAGACTGGACCAACCGCATTTTCTGTTCGAGTTGATCGAACGATTGGGCAAGTGAAGAGGTAGCTAAGTTTCTATTTGCTTGGCGTAGTTGCCCCTCTAAACCAGCTAATGCGGCTTTTGCTTCGTTCAGTCGAACGGCTGCTTCTCTTGTTTCGCTCGCATTTTTCCCGAGATTTCGGGTTGCATCTTTATAAGCCAGCGATAAGAGATTAACCTTTTGCCGTTGAAGTTCAATCTGTTTTTCCAAACTAGAAATTTGAACTCGTGTCTGATCAATGGAATCCCCAAATGCCTTAGCTTGAGCTTCCGATACCCGAAATTCGGATTGAATCAAGCGCATTTTCCATTCCAGCTGGTCAAGAGCGCGAGTATAACGTTGCTGCATTTCGGCGGCGGGCCCCAATTCGGCGTTAAGCCGTTGATAGGAACCTTCCATATTGGTTAGAGCGGTTTTTGCTCTGTTAAGCTGGGACGCAAGCTGTTGAGTTTGTTTTGCTTCAGCTCCAATTTTTTGGCTGTATTCCTGATGAGTTTGAGCTAAAAGGGAAACTTTTTGCTTTTGTAGTTCAATTTGCCGCGCCAACAATTGGGCTTGCGTTTTTAATTGATCCTGCGATTTGCCAAATGCCCGCACTTTCGCTCTTGAAGCATCAAATTCAGTTTTTAACACGTTCAATTGTCGGTTTATTTGAGCTACACCTTGGGCAAACCCTTTGCTATCTAACGTGACTTCACCTTTAATTCGGCTCAAAATCTCTTCTGCCATCTTTTCACCCCCTCACTTAAAAAATTCCTAATTGGTCGATGTAAACCGTTTGATTCTCAGGCTTTTTCCCTTTCAATGCATGAGCCTGTAGCCGCATATAAAAAACAATATCCATATGGTCAATCTCATGGAGCTTCCAACCGGCTTGAATCAGGTTCAAATACATTTCGTTCACTACTTCCGCCGGTTCGACTTCTTTTTTTGGGTATCATCATCGGCCACTCCCTCAAATGGTTCCATCGTCTGATTAATGATTCCGTGAACGACCGCCCAGGATTGATCAACTATATTCCGAGCGTCCGTTCCTTTTTCGTACTCCTCAGCCGAAAATTGTTGGCCAAAGACTTCAGAAATGAAGGTGTATAACTCATCCAAAAGCTCCTCTTGCTCTTCTCTGCTGGGTTCTTGCTCCTCTAACAGCTTTTTCAAATATTTATTTCGCTTTTCGTCAAGCTCCAATGCTCTCCGAAACATGTATCCCGAGATGAAGTTGGTGGAGAATGTTTTCTTTTCTCCGTTTAGATGAAGCGTGATTTTAAGCACATTTTTCCCTCCTTATGTAAGAAAAAAGAGGGCCAAATCAGCCCTCTTAAGCAGTTGTGAAGTTGGTTACGCTGTTTTGCGCTAGGCTGTTTCCAGCCAAATCTTTGACGTTTTTCGTTGCGATTGCCGTATAGGAAGTGGCGGAAGTAAGATCACTCGTCGGATCAAAGGTAACAGTTGTTTTGTCCGCGCTAAGCGACAGAGTACCAGCAACCTCCGCTCCGGTCGAATCCACCACGAAGAAGTTTGCAGGAGTAACAGTGCTTTCTTGTATCGGTTCGTCGAAGGTCCAGACAATGTTTGAGGTCACGGCGACACCTGTTGCCCCATCCGCAGGAGTAACCATAACAGTTGGTGCATTCGTATCAGACGAAGCATTTACAACCGAGTCAAACCAAGTATCGGCTTTGTTGAAACCAGGCATATCCTCGTCGCCAACCACTTGCCAAGCTCCATCGTATTCCCTTTTGAGAAAAGAGCCAGAAATTGTTGGCGTTTGGAACGTTGGTTTGTCTTCCTTCGTCTGAAATTCGGCTTCTGGGGTGGTGAATTTCCCCTTGTAAAGCCAAACATATCGATATTTTCCGTTCGATTTGAGTGATCTGAAGCCGATTGCCACATAAGGAGCCTGATCATCTGCGTTTTTGATCAGCATTCCATCGGAAACTGTATGGCCAAGCAAAGCCGCCTGAACATCGAGCGGCAAGTCCTTCACCTGAAGCTCAACGGTGATCTCACCCAAGGACGTGGCTACCTCAGCCGGCCCATCGTCTGCATAGAGTGTTTCAGAGTTCGTGGTTGGAGTAATCTTAGCATTGATAAAACCCGATATTTTCACTGGCGTATCATAAGAAACACCATTCGCATCATCTTGGTTTAAAATCGCGTAGTGCAAGTCGCGCAAACCTACTTGAACACCGCTCATTAGGAAACAACCTCCTTGATAATTGAATATCTCATTGGTTTATGGAAGACTTTGATGTCGTCTTCAAACAGGTCAGTTGTGAATGTCCGATAAAACCCGGCATTCCCCATCGATTGATCAACTTCCAGGGCGATCGGAGAAATTTGGGCCGGATCTTTTGTCCAGATGGAGATTTGAAAGGAAACCCGACTGAAAAATGGATCGTCATCGGCATAATCTTCATCGACGTTGTTCAGCTCAAAATAGGTGATCCGGGGAAATTCCTCCGCATCAGGAGCCACCATGAAGTAGATCCGGGGGCCGCCAAGCAATGAAATAAGCGCCTGATTTGATTCAAGCGCTGATACAACAAGTGGTTTGAGATTGATCATAGACCAATCCCTTCCCTCAACTTCTCAGCCATTGCTTTGGTTACACGCGGAGCCGCTTCATTCACACTCGGCTGTATAAAACTTTTCGGACTCATCTTACTAGTACCGAATTCAAGAAACTGAGCGTAGAACGATTCTTTGCCTGGTCCTACTTCGATTGCTTTACCATAGTCTTTTTGCTTAACGCGGCTCATTTTGATGTTGTCTTTCAAGTGGACCTGTCGCTGTTTTTCGGATGGGCCCGGTGCGTTCCGAGACATGGTTTCCTGCAATTCCTCCGCTCCCGCCCGAAGTGCACTGTTCTCGACACGCGCCGCCTTAGTGCCAAGCTGTTGGAGCTTCAGGATCATCTCATCCAAGCCGGAGAACTCCATTTCAGCCACCGGAACTCACTTCCTTTGCAAAAATATGGGTTTTTTGATGACGGCCATTCAGGTCGATGGTTTCTACAATATCGAATTGCCGACCAGCATAAAGTATCCGCATGGCCGAGGTCACATCTGAACGATATCGGATCCGGAAGCGGACATAACTTTCCGCGTTGATAGCCGCCGCTTGAAGAAATTCTCTCCATCGGGAAGTCATCGGTTCAAAGGCGGCCCATACTGTCGCCACATCATTCCAAGACTCGCGCACGTTTCCCTCAGCGTCACGGGTCGTAGTTTTTTGCTGGATGGTGATCCGATGGCGAAGGTCACTGATTCGCATCCTTCGTCGTTTCCTTTTTGGCGGGTTTCTCTTTCGCCTTTGTTTGTGGGGCAACCTCTTCGCCAAGGAAACCGCCTGTTCGTAGCTCTTCTATACGTTTGGTGTCATTCGTTTCATATACTTGCCCCTTTTTATAAAGCACCCGGGTGAATCGATCGATAAAGGCCGAAGTCACCAGATACTTTCCCATATATCATTCACCTCACGTTGTTGTCGTTGTGTCCGTTGGGTAGTCCTTTAACTGCAGAATGATGCTTTGCAAAGCAAAGTTGAACCCATCCATACGGGCACTCGGGTCTCGATTTTCGTATTGCATAGCGATATACAGCATAACGGCCAGTTTATATAAATTACTATCGGATTCCGGCACCCCTGCATTGGTCAAATACTCTTTGGCACTATCAATGAGGAGAGTGAGGAAAGAGTCATCCTCACTCCCATCAATCCGAAGATAATTTTTAAGCTCATCCAAAGTCAGGGTAAGCATTTGTCATGCCCCCAATTAAGATGATGCAATAATCCCGAGACTGCGAAGGACCGCTAGAATTTGATTTTGTTTGGTTGCAATGTCTGTTGTAGTGGCTGTTGCCGGGTCGGGATGATCGGCAATAGCATCAGCTTGCTTGCCGTCAGCAGTGATTTTTCCACCTGGCGTCAGGTCAATTTGGTTTAGATACACTGTCTACACCCCTTTCATTAAGCTTGCGGTGCAACTTTAGCAATGCGGAATGCGGATTTCAGTTTGATTTGATGATCAAACCAAGCCGTGACAACAAATTGCTCAATACCGGTTGTGATATCCTTTTGGTTCTCATACAGCGCGTTTAGGTCGTAATTGAAGTGCGAGAAGGAGAAATCACCGACCACTGGATTTACGGCGCTATCGCAAAAGACCACCGGTTTCCCAAGGATTTGCTCAGGCTGTGCCATGTACAGGGTGGCATTGCCATTCGCCAGCGTCTCGATCATGTCAGAGTAATCCTGATACCGCATGACAATCGTGGCGTTTTCGCGGTAATCTTCATGGAGGTCTGCCAATGCCGACTTGATTGCCTTGTACATGCTATCCTCTGTGATCTCCGTGATACCAGAGGCGTAGAACGACATATGTTCTTCACCAGTATTCGGTGTTGTTGCAAAGGCCACTTTCTTTTCTTTTGCGGCGACACCGGATTGCAAGGCCATTTCAACGTAAGAGACCAGATTCTCGTCAGAGCCGTTCAACACCGTCTCAGAGATTCCCGCCAAAACCTTGAATTTATAACGACCAAACGTGACTACATCACCGGTTGCTTGCAATTCTTTCGCAGTTGCCGTGTCTGCAATGAAGTTGTCATCACTGAGGGTGAAAGACAGCTTCGGGATCTCCAGATTGGTAATCTGCGTCACCGTGGAGAGGTTACGAAGCGGATTTTTTACAAAAGGCTCCGTCAGGATGGACGTAGAGACCGTTTTCGGTAAGAATTTTTCACCACCGGTCGAATTATTGTCACCGAGAGCAGCTCGAACATCAGCCGGAATCGGTTTCCCGCGCATAGTCGCACGGATCAGCTCCGCTTTTGCTTTGATGAGGCGTTCCTTGGGGTCATCAATGGTCTTTAAATCCTTTTGAGAAGCCATTTGAGCTTCCAATTTCGCCTTTTGTTCCGCTTCCAACGCATCATGTTGCTGTTTGATCACGTCAAAACGCATTTTCAGGTCTTCTTTTGTCTCCCGCAGAGCCTGAATCTCTTCCGTTGTGGTCTTTGGGTCGATCGCTTTTTCGGCCAATTCACTCTCAACTTTTTGCAGTTGCTGACCGATCGTGACCAAGTTTTGTTTCAGTTCATACAAAGTTTTCATCTGATCAATCCTCCTAAAATTGAGTCAATATAGACTAAATTTGCTTTTGCTTCTTCGGAAATTCGCTTGCGAATCTCCATTTCTTGGGCTGAAATGCCCGTTTTTTCGGCTTTTTGATCCTTTTCGGCTTGATTTTTCAGCTGTTTGGGCACGTTTTTGTATCGATTGAGCCACTCATCGCTAATTGATGCGGCCACCTGACTCGCTTCCAGCACAACATCACACAAACCGTATGCATAAGCCTCGTCAGCCGAAAGCCAGGTTTCTGCGTCAAGCATCTCCTGCAGCTTCTTGTCTGTTAGCTTACTGCCAGCTTTTTGCAAATACGTTTGCTTGACGGATTGTCCGATCCGATCCAGATCGTCAGCGATTTTTCGCAGTTCAGCGGCATTTCCGACCGCAAAACTCCAAGGATTGTGGATCATCAGCATGGAATTTTTGGGCATCGAGACGGTATCACCCGCCATTGCGATCACACTTGCGATCGATGCGGCCAGTGCATCAACATGGACGTTTACCTTGGCCTTGTGGCGTTTCAGCATGTTGTAAATTGCAACGCCCTCGAATACGTTTCCGCCGGGGCTGTTGATATACAGATTGATTACAGAAACATCGCCTGCGGCATCGAGGTCGTTTTTGAAACTCAAAGCAGTGGTGTCTTCCTCGTACCATTGGGAGCTAACAATGTCGCCATAAATAAAAATGTCCGCCGTTTTTGCGTCTTCGGCAGACAGTTTGATTTCCCAGAATTTAGTTGTTTGCTGCGTTTTCACCCGATTTCACCCCCTTTCTCAGGCTCGGGTCCATATCAATCGGGTATAAATCGCCGCTGAGATAGAGTTTTTCTCCTCCCGGCTCCGGCGGCAAATCTTCCAACTGGCGCACTTCATTCGGCTTTAACCAGCCTGTTCGGATTCCTTTCATATAGTAATCTGATTGTGTAGCTGTATCACCTCGCAGTAGAGCATTTACATTAAATTTGAAGTAATAACCGGCTTGCCTTTCAGTCGGTGCAAGCAATTTTCGGTTAAATTCCTGTTCATATTGCCTGACAATGGGCATCAAAGTCAGTTGTACAAACTCTCGCATGAGTTGTTCCATGCTGGAGTAGCTTTGCCCCTCGCTGTCATTGAGCATATGGGCCGGGACATTGAACACGTTGGCCACCCTCGACCTCGTGATCCTCTCAGATGTGAAAATATCGGCAGCAATGAATTTGCGTTCGATAGGATCAATCTCCACGCCCGGTTCTTGGAACAAAATTCCCCCATTATCTTGGTAAAATCGCTTGAAATCGTCAATTACCCGTTGCCTTTTCTCCATATCCACGTTCGCTGCATATTTCAAGATGAAGGAGTTTGGCGCGCTCTGCATCTCCTTCAAACTGAATTCGCGGACCGCTCGGTCAAAATCATTGGTATTGGCCAATACCTTAATCGGACTGATCCCCTTCACTGCGCTGCTCCCGATAATGTGTTTGAAATGAAGAACGTCCATATTGTAGAAATAGTACGTGCCATTGTTGCCAATAACCTGATACCACAAATCACCGGTATCCGTGTCGAAAACAGGGTCTACATAATCCGGATTAAGCGGAGTCAGTCTTGCTACTTGCCCGCGAATATCCCGCTCAATGAGTGCGTATGAATTGCCCTTTTCATTTCGTATCGTCTCCAGGTTCCGGATAAACTCAAAAGAGGTCATGTTCGCGTTTGGTCCGTTTATGAGTACGTCCGCTGCCTGATTAGATGCCAGATCATAATTTCGATAGAGCTTGAGCGGAAGAGACGCCAAACTATTTGACAACCGCGTGATCACGCTGAAAATCGTTTCGTTTGTCGCAAGAGTTGAATTGTCTATCCCCCAAAACGTTCGTCCCATCCAGTTTGTGAAGTCGAAATTTTCACCTTTCCAGCCAGTGATGGCGCCATTAATAGCCGCTTTAAGTCTGGTAAGCCATCGCAAATAATCACCACCTTTCATCGTTTGAGTAGATCGTTCATGGATATAACGCTAATGTTTCCAGCGCCTTGAGGTGCAACCATCCTTTTCATTACTTCTGTATGAGCGTTCAACCATGCGGCAAACCCATCAATTTTTCGGTATCGGCTCTGTTTCGTAGGGAGCCAGTTACCGTTTCGGTCTTCCACCAGCTTGACGTTGTTGAGATACCAGCGAAACAGTTTATTTCTGTTGAAAATCACCTTTCCATCAAGTAAAAGTTCCTTCACATCCTTGAGTGCTGGGCTGAGAGTGATGGCCCCTTGCCGGACTACTTGAGTCTGGAACCCATAGCCTTTCATCTCTTCGACCAATCGGAAGGCATTGGCTGGGTCGTAAGTAATCAATTCGATTGCGTACCGCTTGGATTGATCGACGAACCAATCGAAAACATACTTGTAATCGACGTAATCGCCCGGGCAGATCGTGAGTAGCCCTTCCTCTTGCCACTCACAGAATGGTAGTTTTTCGTTATCCAGCTCTACCTTCCGTCGCGGCACAAAAGAATGAGATAGGACCGCTATCCGTCCGTCAGCCAGCCAGAATTCCAAGCAGACGGCGGTAAAGTCTTCGGTCTGGGATAAGTCAAAGCCGCCGATGCAGCTCATTCCGGTCAAATCATCCGGGGCGATCGTGCTGTCGTTTCGCTTGATCACCTCGTAATCAATGAAAGATTGCTCATCTGACTGAACGAACAGATTGAGCCGCTTGGTGATAAAGTCATTACGTTCTGCTGGGATGTGTTTTCGGGTGTTCCACTCCTCGATCATGGTTTCGAGATCGATCGACACGCCCAGATTTGGGTTGGCTTTTACCCAGTTTTCAGGATTAGCGATGTCGTCATCCTCGTCCAGTTCCGCGATGAAGTAGAACGATCGCTCATCCTGAATCACGCCTTCCAACACGTCCGCCGCTTTTTCGTAGTAGTCCATCAACGGTCCATCCAGTTGATAACCGGCGGTTGTGATATAAAGAATTAGCGGCTGCTGGCGCGCGCCGGTACTGTTTTTGATGACGTTGATTAGCTTGTAATCCTTATACTCGTGTATCTCATCGAAGATCCCGAGATGACAGTTCAATCCGTCCAGTTTTTCGCTGTCGGATGCCTGCGGCTCGATCTTGGAAAACGTCTTGTCAAAATGAATCGCATCCCGCAACACCCGGAAGTGTTTGGACAAGAGCGGCGATGACTTCACCATCTTCTGGCACTCATCGAATACCACGCGGGCCTGTTTCATGGAGTTGGCCAGCAAATAGACATCGGCGCCCTTTTCGCCGTCTTTGGAGCATCCGTAGTTGGCCAAACCGGAAACCATCGTCGATTTCCCGTTTTTTCGGGCAACAAAAATAAGCCCCTCTTTAAATCGACGGAGTCCAGTGTCTTTGTGAACCCAGCCATAAAGCGAACCAATAACGAAGTGTTGCCAGGGCTGGAGAATCAAACGCTTGTAATTCCCTTTCGATGGCTTGCAAAAGCGCTGGATGAACTCGATTGGCCGTAATGCCTTTTCCTTATCAAATACAAACGGGAAATCGTCGGTTCCCTGACGCTCAAGATCGCGCAAATGACGCTCGCAAGCCAAACGTACCTTTTTTGAAACGACTATGCGGCCAGCAACTGCGTCCTTGGCATAGGATGTGGTCATCAGGTCAGAACTCTTCAAACTCATCCACCGTCACCACCTCCGTGATCTTCTTCTCGGAGGCAGGTGTCAGTTTCAGTTCAGCCTGAAGCTTCCGCTGCTGTTCGACGATCTTCAGGATCTTGTCCACCGACTTGTTTTCGCGGAACATTTCCTGTGAGCCGTTTTTGAACAACTCCACGACGCCGCGCTCCTTGATATCGGCCATATGATCCTGTTTCAACTGTTCCAGCAAGACAATGTTGTCCACGATCATCATGGTCCGATCATTGAGCGCATTCTCTTTTTCCAGTTCCTGTACAATGATATGGAACAACTTTTTTGCCTCTTTGTGCTTGATGATGCGTTTGGGTTTGTATTCCGCCGCCATTTCAACCCCCCCTCACATGAGAATTTGTGCCGCGCTGAAAACGAAGGGGCCGCGCCGGTCTACGGCTCCCCGCATCCCGAAATTTTGGGTAGGGGGGCTATGTCGCTTCAGCGTTGGCCACCGATCGAATCACACGCGCTTTCCGCTTCTTCCTTTCTTTCGGCTTGCCTTGTCCTTTCTCCGGATGCAATTGATTATGACAAGTCGCACAAATACTGATGAGATTCGACTCATCCAACGCTCGATCCGGATTGGCTTTCAAGTGTTCAATATGATGGACAGTATTTGCAGGAATCAGCTTTCCTTTTCTCAAACATATTTGACAAAGATAATTATCCCTAGCAAGAATAGTTTCCCTACATTTCTTCCATGTTCTACTTTTATAGAATGGTGTTTTCTCCATGCTCATCACACTTAGGAGGGTAATATGAATAAATATCAACTAAGCGCACTACACAAATTCAATGAATGGGATCAATTAGATTATGTCATTATCGACACTGAAACAACCGGGCTTACTAAGTCATCCGAAATTTTAGAGATCGCAATCATCGATAAACATGGTCAGATCTTGGTAAACACTTTTGTCAGGCCTAAAGGAAGAATCCCTAAAACAGCAACGGATATTCATGGGATCAATCGAGCTATGGTCAAGGATAGCCCTACCTTCCCCGAAGTATGGGAGCAGCAAGTTTGGCCAATTATCAAAGATCGTAAAGTGCTTATTTATAATGCTGATTACGACACGAGATTAATGTTGCAGAGCTTAAAGAAATGGGATGTTCCAATTCATTATCCCTTTGATGTTGATTGTGTAATGAAAGCATATTCCAATTTTATCGGATCTCCCCGATGGGTTAGCCTTGAGAAAGCTTGTGGTCATAAAATCGAGCATCGCGCCCTGTCTGACTGTTATGCGACACTAGAAGTCATCCAAAAGGTTCTGAGTATCGCTAAAGATGAAGTTGCCGCTGCCAAGGCTCCCGCTAAAAAAGAATCCAAAAAACGCAATAAGCCGATCAACACAGCAGCAGAGAAAAAAACAGATCCAAAGGCGAAACTAGACAAACCAACTCCAATGGCCCCGACATCTTCCAACGAAGTTCTGACATCTCAAACACTCGATGTCACGTCAAAACCTGTTGAGGCAACCCCAATATCAGAGATCACATCAGAGGGCAAGCCATTAGATCAAGAGCCACAATCGTCGCATCAATTGCAGATTAACCAGAAAAACACAAAGGATCCATTTTGGAAAAGAATTCTTCGGATACTCACCGGAAATTATTAAGCCACCTTTCAAGGGTGGTTTTGTTTCCGATACCGCCGGACCAATGCTTTACATGTATTACGTAACTTTTCAAGACGGTTTAAGTCATTCACCCGGTCGATGGCCTTTATCATTTTCTTTGCGTAACGGACTTCAGCGCGCCATCCCTCTGGCTTTATTTCCTTTAACATCAAGATCAATTCCTCAAAATAAGCTCGATCACGAGCGACTTTAGACTCAAACGACGGTGGAGGTTTAACAAGGTTCTTTTGCGTCATGTTCTCCTCTCCTAGAAGTGATTATTTTACCCTAGTAACCAACAAAAAAGGCCAACCGCGTCAGCGATTAGCCTAGATCCGCCTATTATTTACACGCATAAATTATGCTCATTTTTCATTGACGCGCATAATTAATGCGTGTTATAATATTATCAGAAAAGAGGTTACGAGATTGGGCAAGGTTCTCAAATGGCGTCAAGTCCTGAAAGAACTTCGCAAAAACGGATTTCACCCTGACCCAAACCACAAGAAAACTGATGGAAGCCATAACGTTTGGGTACATAAAGAAACCGGACGGAAAGTCACCGTCGCTCCTCATCACCTCGGCGACGATGTTCCGAAAGGTACACTCAAAAGCATTGAGCGCCAATCAGGACTGAAATTCTAATCCTGACCCCGAAGGAATTCCTTCGGGGAACCTCACCCAATCTCTTCATCCTCCAATTATATCACAGGAGGGGTTGGCTAATGAAAAACCACTTTATCTATCCTTGTGTTTTTGAGCAGGCCCAAAAAAATGTTAGCTTCTACTTCCCGGACTTTCCCGGTTTTGTTGGATCGCATGAAAACATTGAAAAAGGGCTGCCTGTTGCTCGTAATTTATTGGCAGAAGCTATTTTGCAGTACGAAGCAGAAGGAAAAGAGCTTCCTTCTCCTTCCGATCCAAAAGATATTGAGCTTTATGATCCGACTGATCGAATTGTTTATGTGGAAATTTGGATGCAGCCTTATCGGGATGAGGCTGCAAATAAAGCTGTAACAAAAAACTGCACTCTCCCCAAATGGCTTCGTGATGCGGGAGAAGCGGCAGGTTTGAACTTTTCTCAACTGCTCCAAACGGCAATCAAAGAAGCGTTGGGAATCAAAGAAACCCGGTAGGGAATACCCTGCTGGGTTCTTTTTCTGTTTTGCGTTTATGATACCCTCATCAGATCGATCCAAGCTTAATCTTGATCCTTTTAATCTTTCTTCCGCTTGGCCCCCAAGAGTAACGATCACGATTAACTCCGCAGGACATACATGGGCCCCGGCATTTTCACATTTGGAAAATAACGGCATGGATTTACTCCATAGGATCGATACATTCAGTTCACCTCCATGAAGAACTGTAAAGACCCGCGCTCGAACCGATTCGCTGTATATTCCATTACACCTGAGCTGTCCAAGTGGTCCAGGATGGAATAGAGAGTAGCCCGAATCTCGTTGATGTCATTTTCCGGGACACCATAAAAACAAAGATCATTCAGCTTGGCCACTACCCGGCAAACGCCGGCTTGAATATTCGTCCTGATGTTTTCGCTCAAGATGTCATCACCCGGACATAAAATTTGTTGTTATTACGAATAAATAATTGCGCCAACCAAATCACCCTGAAACAAAAAAGAGCTGCCCAATTTACTTGGGGAGTTCTTTTTTTTCACTGAAGCCTCTTTTTTAGTGTTTAGTGAAAGCGCACTTTCGACTCGTTCACAAATGAATAGCATATCTCGAGTTTGATGTTGGAGGTGAAAAAAATGGGTTTTAGTTGCGGCAGTTGTTTCGGTAGTTGTTTTGGCGGTTTTGGTTTGAGAAGGCTTTTAATTTTCCTTCTCGTTATCGCCACCATCTTCGTCTTTGTCGGCGGAGGATTTGGTTTTTAACAAAACCTGAAAAAACCGAAACCAACTGAAACCTGAGCACCCTAACTCCCTCCCAACCAAGTAGAGCTACCCATTATCGGGCAGCTCTTTTTCATTCATAAAAACAGGGGTCTAGGAGCCTCTCTGAGCGATGAAAAATCGCTCCGAATACTCTGGGGTACCCCCTGATATTTAAAAGGCCGTATAACGAAAAAATCGAAATCATATTGCATTTGCATCGAACTCTTTTGATTGTCCATATTCCTTCATCAATTTATAAAACGTCCCTTTTTTCAGCCCTAAAACCTTCATGAACTGGACCGCAGTAATCTCTTTTCTTTGCCACCGTCCATAATTGTCTTCCAACAGACGGCGCTGGTCTGGTGTCAAGCTATCCAGAGTGATCGCCGGCCTACCCAGATGTTTCCCTTTAGCCTTAGCGATCGCAATGCCTTCCCTTTGTCGCTGTTTAATGTTCTCGCGTTCCCGTTCAGCCACGAACGCCAGCACCTGAAGGACTAGATCGCTCACAAAAGAACCAAGCGTGTCCTTATGTTTTGTCGTGTCCAGGAGCGGCATGTCAATCACCCGGATGTCCGCACCGATCTCTTGGGTGATCTCTTCCCATTCGCGCTTAATCTCTCGGGAGTTACGGCCGAACCGGTCGATTGACTTGATATAAAGAATATCGCCTTTTCGTAAGAAACGTTTAAGGGCCTGATAATTGGGACGGTTGAAGTCTTTCCCGGACTCCTTATCAATGAATATGTCGCGCTCTTCGATGCCGAGTGCCAGCATTTCCTCCATTTGTCGGTCAATGTTCTGGTCCTTGGAACTCACCCGAATGTATCCAAAAACCTTCTGCATCATCCCACCCTCTTAAATAGCCTTGTTACTGTAAATTATAGCAAATCTGTCTATAATGGTCTATCTAAATTTATGGACGTTTATAAATTTATTTATGTACCTTTATAAACACTAAATAAGCTATTTGAAAGTAGGATGGAACAGTGTTCTAAAAGGTGTACCTTTATAGACACTAATAAATGGAAAAAGTACCTTTATTGAAGCCAGGAGGAGCGGACGATGGAGGGAACCCACTCCCCTTTTTAGTGATTTCCTGGCTTAGAGCAAGGGTGGAAGGAAGAAGACGGCCCAATTTTGAACAGATGGGAATATCATCCGAAGAGTTAAGTCCACCCCTGCTCTAAACTAGAAAAAAGATTCACTCGCTAGCCCATGCATTTTTCCTTTTCGATCTCTTTCATGATTTTTGTCATCTCATACCGTATAGACTGAGCTTTCCTTAAATCTCCTTCTCGAAGCGATTTTTCCCAAAGTCGAATAATGGAATCCAAAGTGATCATGAAATCATTCCTCATCTCAAATTAATTAAGAAAAAGAGCCGGGATGCGCAACTATAATAGAGACGGACTTTCACCTCCGTATCTTAGATATCCCCGGCTTAATGGTATACGCTCACGCTCACGGATTCCGATAAATGAAAGGTGATCAATTGATAATTTTGATCAATATCATCATATCATAAGAAATCAACCTGTCAGTTCACTCTTAGTTCCTTTCGTTGAGGTTCTCATACTCAATTTTTTAATCCAACTGTAGCTAAAATTGAGATCGGCGGCGATTTCCGCCAGCGTCATCCCCTTCACATCCCGCATATAAGCTACTTTACCTTCAATACTTTCAATATCAGCCATTCTCTTCTCCATCTCTTTCCGGGCCTTCTCCTTCTCTTCCAGGATCACGCTGTAGGCTTCCACCTGGTCACATATCTCTTTCATTCGATTCAAGCAAACGTCCAGCGGGATCGCTCGATTGATCCGAGCCCCAAAACATGACCGATACCAAAAATTATATTCAGCCTCTAAATCCTTGATTCGTACTTCCAAAATATCAATTTCCGCACATAGATCATGATATAGCCGCCCAACCATTCTGCGATCCCTCCGTTAGCTTATTTGAGCTTCTGGCAAAGATATAAACTCCACTTCAACCTTTTGTTTGCTCGGATGATCCACAATAAAGCGGTCAGCCGTCATTTTCCAAACCAATCGGAACTAAACAATCCGGCGTTTAACTGAGGATTTTTCGTCTTCATCTTCCGTTTTGGCGGAGGACCAAATAACTCAAGTTGTATCATCGTGCTCCTCCTCAAAGTGAATTTGAATCTCACGAGCCTTTGAATCAGTCCTAAAATTTGTAACCCGCCGGTCGAGTAGCTCCACTGAAATCTGGCTAATCAGGCTTTGCAACGTCACCCTGATGCTTCGTCCGTCAATTACGGCCCCTCCCGGTGTCGGATTCGGCAGCTTCACCCTTACCACTTTTGCCATGCTGATCACTCCTCTTGTTGCATAACCCGTCCACATCCGCAAACGATCACGATGGCCGGTATATTCATGACTATCGACTTGCCGCACTTGTCGCAACGGTAGACGGTTCCTTTCGGTTTTCGCTTCGGTTTCTTCTCTGCTTCTCGACTTTGCATCATCTCAAATATGTCCATTTGAATCATCCCTGCTGGCAGGCTCATGATTTTCTACCTCCATGATGGCACGTAATATCTGATAGGCGACTTGTGGGACAATTGCGTTGCCTAGTGCTTTCAATCGGTCTTTTCTGTGTTTTACTCCCTCTACTACTCTCGGCGGCTCCCAGGGGTGTTGCTGTTGCCCTAATCCTGCTGGCCATCGATGTCTGACCATCCCGGCGCCCATCAGGCACTCGACCCAATCGGGATTGAGCTTCTGCCCTTCTCGGATCAGCGCCCCGGGTACTGAATCCCGTTCCTTCTGTGACGGTGGCAAGGTGGCGTTTTTCCCATCCTGCGCTGTCGGTGTTGGCCAAAATTTTACCATTCGGCCAAGGCTGAGACTGCAATTGTTTCCGGTTTGCACATGTCTTCTGATAGTCCCGTTCTTTGTAATTGTGAACTTGTCGTTCTTGCCAATCACTGCTCCCGCTGTTGCATCGCTGGCGGTTGGAGTCGCCCACAATCCAGACCCGATCCCTTCTGTGTGGTGCCCCGACGGCTGCAGCTGGAATAATAAACGCTCTGACGGTGTAGCCTTCGCTTTCCAGGTCAGCAATGACGTCATCGAGTGCCAGTTTAATGAGTCCAGTAACGTTTTCTCCAACAACCCAAGCGGGCCGCAATTCCTTGATAATTCTAAACATCTCCGGCCAGAGGTGGCGGTCATCTTCCTTGCCTCGTTGCTTGCCGGCAACACTAAATGGCTGGCAGGGGAATCCTCCGCAAACAAGCTCAATTGTTCGATCGCCATTTATAACACCGTCCCTTTCCAGTTGTTCTTTCGTGACTGATCGGACATCGTCGTAAATCGGTACGCCAGGGAAGTTTTTGCGTAACACCTTCTGGCAGAATGTCTCAATCTCGCAAAACGCCGCTGTCTCCATTCCTGCCCAATGCGCTGCCAAGCTGAAGCCACCGATCCCGCTGAACAAATCAAGAACTCTCATGATGCATCTCCTCTCTCAAACTGCGGGATCACTTTGTTTTTCCTTCTAAACGGGATCACCTTCGCCATGTTTTGTGCTTCTGTTTCGCGTTGTTCTTGGATTCGCTTGATGTACTCTCTCCGCTCTCTCGCTCGTTGTCTCGCTCGTTCCCGAGCTTCCTTTGCTTTTTGCTCCTTCTGCTGTTCTTTCACATTCAGGACAACGATCGTAACGACCAATACTCCCATCTTCATCCAAAAACTCAAACCAGCCTTTGTCTTCGCAGAAATCACATTCATATGGACTAGGTTTCCGTTCGGTTTCTGGCTGGTTCACCATCAAGCGGCGTGTATGGCTCATCCCTGGCGCCTCCCCATTTTCTCTAATTGCTCCCGGAGTTTTTCTTGGAGCCGCTTTTTCCTCTCCTCGTGTTCCCGAGCGCTGGCCAGTAATTCCTGAACCTTTTTCCGGGTCTCATCGTCGAGCTTGTGCCAGTTACGGTCGATGAAATTCATGCTCGCTTCCACCTTTCCTATATAACGAGCAGGCATCCCAACCTACCCGGTGATCTGTACCCGGCCCGTTGGTGTCGCCGCGATATACGCATTTATAATAGGTCTTGTCCCATACTTTCTTTTTCAGAAACTTACATGTCCGGCATTTCTCATCAGGGCCACGTCCAAAGGCTCTAACCATCGGGTTGGGGTTCAACGGTGGAATATCCATGCCGAACAGTTCAAGCTGTTCCATCACGCCCTTCTCCTCCTTCCCCACAGCCCATTGGGCCGATCCGGGAGATTCCCTTTCTCCCATTGGTCCATGATGTAGACGACTACTTCCTTTTCTGGCCGCCCTAACGCCCGGGCAATTTCTTCATATCCGAGTCCTTGCTTCCTGGCCCGCTTTAGTTCCTCAAAGTCGCGTGGATGATTCCACCCGAAATTCCAATCGAGACAAGCGATGTAATTCGGTTCATCGACCGGAGGACGGCCCCGGCGATTCCGTTTCTTTTTGGCTTTTGCGCTCATTCAAATCGCTCCCTCCCGCCGATTCTTACCGCCAACGCGAATCGGCTTGGTGTAATGTTTGATCCGCTCCATGATCCGGACGGCTTTAATTCTTTCCTCTCCTCCTTTGTTCGTGAAAGCCAGGTGATCTTCTAATTCTTTTAGCGTCAAGTTGGACGTGTAAATTGTCGGCAGCTCTTCACCCATTCGGCATTGAAGAATCGCCCCAATGATCTCATCCCTCATCCAAGGATTGAGGTTTTCTGCTCCGATATCGTCCAAAATCAACACTTTCGCCTGTTTCACCGAATCAACCAGCTCATTGATTTTCTGCTTGCGGATGGAATCATAAACCGATTGAACAAAGTCCGGCACATACACCATGAACGAGTCAACACCAAGCCCCGTCAGGTAGTTTGCCATCGCCCCGGCAATGTGGCTTTTGCCTACGCCGTAAGGTCCGTATAGATAAAGCCCATGCTTCGGGAATACCCCACTCTCAAACCGCTCGCAGTATTCGATTGCCTGGCTGATGGCTTCCGTCCGGTCCGGATCTAAATCGATTGTGTCAAAAGTGGCAGCCAAGATACTCTTTGGAATCATGTGACTTTTCATTAGCGCCTGCCGCTTCTTCATCTGTTCGTACGCTTCCAGACGGTGACACTTCTTCATTTGCAGATCGATATTGGTTTCGTATCCAACCAAAACGGAATGATGGCCGGTGATGATATTCGGGCAGGACTCCAACCCTTGGCACCTGACGCAGTTACCTTGCTCCCGTACATATTGACTGAGCTTTGACAATGATCTCTTATAGGCTTCCAACGGGATTTCTGGATGTTCTTTCATAAACGATCTAATCAAGGTGTGGTCCATCAGCTCTCTCACTCGTTCATCTGGTGATTTGACCTGTCTGCCAGCTAGGATTTTACGAATTTCGGTTCGTGCGTGATTCATTTTTCTCCCACCTTCGGCACTTTCTTATTGAGTTGTTTGATTTTTTCTTTTAAAGCCTTCACTCTTGCCTCAGCCTCTTCTGGCGACAATTGGTTTTGTTGTTGCTGAAACTCGGGACGTAATACCATCGGTAATTCATCAGTATCAGTCCGGCGATTGAGCGGAACGACTTTCTTTTTCTGTTGCACTTTCATCCTTTTTTCTCTTTCTGTCCTCATCACTTTCAAACAGTAATTGAAGGAATTTATATTTTCAGATTGCGAGAAAGCCAGGGTAATACCTTGGAACATTTCATCGCGTGTGAATTTTTCCTCGTGTATCGCTTTCTTGATTAAGTCTCGATCTTTGGGGCTTACAGGGAAACCATACTTCCCTCTTTTTGATTGGTAATAGTCCTCTATTTCGTTTTCCAACTTCTGTTCGTCTGTCAGCTCTTCTTCAAATGGATCAGGTAGTGGTTCGTCAGCAGAGTTATTATTATTACTTTCTTTAATTTTCTTTAATATATCTTTCGGATCGTCGTAAGCCTTGTGGCTGTAGGGATGAGAGGCCATGTCGGTTACCGTTTCAGTAACTACCGAGTTACTGTTTTGGTAACTATCTGGTTCCTGTTTTGATAACTCGCTCTCATCAGTAGTTACTGTTTTGGTAACTGATTTAGCATCCAGATTTCGTTTGATCAGATCTTTGAATTTCTCGGGATTAAAGCAGCTGACCAAACTGACCCGCCACTGATCGTAATTCTTGTTTATCTGAATCCGATCCCCATCAATAAATAACACCTTTGATTGGGCCAAATAGGTAAGTTCTTTCTTCACATGACCTTTCCGAACACCAACCAACTCAAATTCCGATGGCTTGATGAGAGCGTCTTTTTTTCCGCATCCATAACTTAGTCTAAGAACCAAATCTAAAATATTCCGTTGCCTCTTACTAAAATCGGTGGTCATAATTGCTTCGTACAGTTCATTACTGAGCCGTGTAAATTTGTCCGGTTGTGGATTTGCCACACTCACACCCTCCCCCGTATCGGGGGGCGGACAATGCCGCCCTTTATTTGTTCAATCTCTTCCACTCGTCCGGGAACACATATCGATGATTCTGAACGTGCACTACTGTCAGATCCAGTTCGTCTGTCACGATGATTTCGGGGAAAAAATGCCGTTGCAGGCTGGTATAGCGCAAAATCTCATCTACATCTGCCAGATGAACTGCCGGCATAGTTCCGAACTCAGGATGCTTGCAGTACGCTTTGAACATCGTTATCCCTCCAAGAGGCAGACGAGCCGCCCGTTTAGTTTAGAGCCGTTCCACATTACATTTGCCGCTATGTTCTACGTGCATCATCATTACTTTGTCTAGGTGTTTCCAGAAACATCGTTTTCCGCAAAACTTCCGATTTTCATCAAGCTGATGTTTGGGCTTCTGATTCAACTCCTTGCCACAATTCCGGCAGGTTCCATGTTTCATCGTGATCCCCCCAGGAGAGGGTAGCCGGAGCCACCCCGGTTTGTTTATCTCCAACGCTTCCGCGCAATTTCTAGGCACTTCTGACAGTCCACTTTGACCCGCTTGCTCTTGTCGGCGTCGATATCGACCACGTTCAACCGTTCATGCGCCGAAGGGTTTGTGATCCGTGCTTTGCAGAGGAACTCGCCCCGCTTACGTTTGAACCGTCCTTCGTTGATATCTTCCAGCAGGAGAACATGTTGAGCGCGATTAATCTTCATCAACCGGCTGGAGGAGGAGATCCGTTCAGCTACTCGCCACCGAGCCGGAATCTTGAGCGACTTGTTGAACACCAGAGCCGCTGCCCGGATCGCTTCGACTGTTTGCTCAAGCGGTCTCACGTTTGCCATCAGCCCCTCCTCCTGCGATCCACTTCAGCACCTCTTGTCCCTGCTTCTCGGTAAGGCTGTATATGTCTTTAGCTGCGTATGTTTGTTTCAAATGGACCGTTAACTCTTGGGGAGCTTTACCGCTCTTGAGCCATTTGTCTTTGATTTTTTCAAGAGTCTCTACAGTGATCTCCGCTTCTGCAGTGGCTGCTTCTTCCTCTGTCATCAGCCGGCTTACCGTTCCAACTTTATTTACAGCCCCCAGAAAGCTCTCAAACGAGATATCTTTCACCTTCTGGCCTTTCTTGTATGTCATGGTCCGGTCTTTCTCAATCACGCCGTATCGATTGCCATTTTTGTCAACCTCTAACTTGATGATGACGTCCGGCTGGTATTCGGTTTTCTTATCGGCATCGATCCGAGAGCCGACTTTCTTCATGTTCTCGCCTTCACCTTCGTAGATGTCTTTGAGCCATCCAGTGATCACCACATGACAAGGTAGGTTACAAAGGCGGCTGATCAGCGAATTATATTTATTCTTCACGATGCCCCAGTCTCTGAATGTGAGCGCTGCGTCATCGGGATTTTTCTTGTTCCTTCTGGCCCGGTTCTCTGCGTTCATTTGCGCTGCATCTTTCAGTACCTGATAGATGTTGGTGATTGGATCGACAATCAAAACATCATATTGGCCGGGGTTTTGTTCAATGTAGTCAAGCGCTTGGCGGACTTCGCTATACAACCGCGTTTTCAAAACATCAAATTCGAAGCGCTCACCATAGAAATCCGTTCCGTTCTCTGTATCAATGACTGCCTTACGTCCAGGGGCCATCAGGCCAAACCACGTTTTTCCGGTTCCCGGTTCACCGTACACTGCAATCTTCAGGGATTTCTTTACCTTTTTGGCCGGTTGAAACATTTTCATCCGCTCCTTTTGAAGATCATTGCCTGATCAGCTCATCCGCATAAACGACGCCGATCTTATCCGTCCAGTAGGCTTGACGGCCTTCCCAAGGGAATATATCGAGAACGGTAAACTTAAGTCCCTTTTGAATCTCCACTTCGTCACCGACTTGGACTTCCCGGCGTTCCTGGGGATCCGTTTCACGCCAGGTGAGTTTGGCTTTATACTTGGCCATCTACTTCACCCACTTCACGACTTTTTCGAAACTCATTGAACAGAAATTCCAGCTGCTCAATTTCCAACATCAAACGAGCAACCTCCGGATCATTGGAGACTTTTTCTTGTGTGTTCTCATCCCCGATATAGGTAACGCCATTGATGACAAACCATTCTTTGCCTTTATCGTCTTTAATGCCGGTCATCTGCGTCACTTCATTCCATTTCTCGCAGATTTGTCGGTAAAGGTCCTTCGCTTCTTTGTCTTCATAAAAGTAGATCGAATGAACCTTATCGCCGGGAATAAAGACTTGCCGATATCGGCATTTGAAATGAAGAAGTTAGGAAAAGTTTCTTCCTGGTCCCGATCCAGAGAGAGTGAGTAAAGATTTTGTGCCTCGTTTCCGTTGACTTGAAAAGGAAGTTCGAGATTAACCAGGTAGACCTCGGCTTTTTTCACATAAAACATGAGCGTCATCCTTTCGGGAAAAATGGGGCCGGGATTCAGCCTCCCAGCCAGGCTGAAAGATCAGTGAACCACTCCGTCTCCGTTCAACCAGTCGATCTTCGCGCAGATTTCGTGCTGGTAATCTGTGTCGCCGGTTTGATAGACGATAAAAGAAAGGTGTTCAAGCCAGCTCAATTCACAACAGAGTGAAAGATTTTGTTGCATCGCTTTTCGCCATAGCATCCGTTCAACCGGACACAACCGTCCGACCGCTTTGTAGCGCTCCCAAAGATAAGCCAGCGTATACTCGTATGCGTAATGCTTTTTTTTGCAAGTCAGATTGGCGTTCAAGGAATCGCACCAATCTCTTGTTTCCGATTCGGTAAAATCTTGGCCGGATTGGGTTTTGTGGTAAAGTTCGGCCAATCTTTTCAGATAAGGCTTCATTTTAGCCCCTCCTCACCGCTCCAAGTGTGTGTTACACTTAGAGAAGATCCAAGTTATTTTTGAGTTGGAAAGCTCGCTTCTCTGCCCAGAAGCGGGCTTTTCGTTTTCATTGATCCACTGCAACAATCCTGGCAACGTCAAATATCCGCAAAATTTCCCGCATTTGTAGATCCGGTATTTCAAAACCCCACGGTCATTGAAACTGCGCCACCGGATATTCACTTTATCACCTCCCCCCGATGTCAATCGGCCGGAGAATTCACCCGGATAGACCGACAACACGGCAGACAGCTTTTTCCTCAGCGTCTGGTACTTTTTCATCTCGCGTTTATACATTTTGATAATCTCTTGGGACTCCGATTTTTGCAGGATTCCCTGGATGCGTTGTTTGCGAGTTTCGATTGCCGCTGCAAGATCGGCAATTTCTCGGGCTGTTAGATGAATTGGATAAGTCTTCATGCTCCGCTGACCTCCTTCACCTTGCTTTTACGTGCAGTCTGGAATCCGAAGGTTTCATCTACCAAGTAATAATGCTGAATGGTTTCACCGATCACGAGCCACCGCCGTCCGCGGTAAATGACTTCCTTGCCAATCATGATGGGAATGCCCTCCATATCCAAAAATTCGATTCTATGAATCTCTTGTATAACTTGCGGATATTTGGTAGAACAGATAAAGAGGTAGTATTACGAATCTTCTTACATAACTTGCTAATACTATCAGCCATCATTTTGATCTACATATTTGGTCCCAAGCATACCAGGCTACAGATTGAATCTGATCAAAGCGGCGAGCCCGTTCCTCTTCTCCGATCTGGGGAGCGAAAACTTCGATTTGGGTGTTGCCGATCTTGTAACATGCGCCGGAACCATCTTTTTGGAGAACCTGAATTTCTTCAGGTAATTTCTTAGCAGGTATGGCCATCCGGATCAGCTCCTTCCTTCGGTGCCGGTCGATTGTAAATGCTCATCATTTTGATGCGAATCGCATCTATTAATGGTAAAAAAAATTGTCCAATCAAAACCAAGAACGCTTCCGAGCTTTTGAGCTGCAGCAACACTAGGATTGCGAATCCCGTTTTCATATTGACCGTAAGTAACCCGGCTAATTCCAGCTTGATCTGCTACATCTCGCCGACTCAAACCTTTTTTAAGACGAAGTTTAATTAACCAGTTTCGTTTCATGCTGTCACCCCCAACCAATTTTTATGATGCTTATCGCATCCATCGATTTCATTATATGATGCTTTAGGCATCAAGTCAACACCCTTTTGATTCTTTTTGCATCAAATTTTTGATTTCATGTACAGATTTGTTTTCGTTCTAACTTTACTGGATGCAATTTGCATCATATAATTTATACATAAGTGTAATAGGAGGACCCTTGTATGGATCTCGGGACAAGATTAAAAGCGCTAAGAAATAAAGCTAAGCTGTCACAGAAGGACTTAGCTGAAAAATTGGGAATTAATCGTGTGACATACAGCCAATATGAAGTAAATAGACGTGAACCAGATATCGATACTCTTCAAAAAATAGCCGATTTTTATGAAATCAGTTTAGATTACTTAGCCGGTCGCACTGACCATCAAACTTCCAAAAAAGAATCTAAAGATATTGATCGAACCCAGGATATGCTTAATGCAATAGAATCTGGTGATTTAAAAAAGTTGATTGAGATCATGAAGGAATTAGATGAGCTTTATTACGTGGAAAACGATGAAAAATATATTGTTGAAGGCGATAAGAAAGATGCAATTATAAAGTTATTAAAAGATTTACTTCCTGTTGTAGCAGAGAATGCGGATAAAAAGGAAAAGGGCTTACAAAAGAAGATAAGTGAGGAGGAAAATTGACGATGTCGCAAAGCAAGGATGTTACGCTCGCAGATGTACTCAATGCGATCCAACACGTCGGTGCAAAAGTAGACAGCATGGAGAAAAGACTAACCGAAAGAATCGAAAAACTTGAAGAAGGACAGCAAACGATCATTCAAGCCGTGAATGAACTAAAAGATGACTTGGCAGCTCAGAAAAAGGAACTAACACAAACCAGTAAAGCTACAGCTTATTTGTCACGCGATGTATTAATACTGAAAAACGAACAATAATTGAATGGAGGTGTTTAAAAATGAGCGACAGATTAGATTTAATCCTAGAAAAACTAGAGGATTTAACTAAAAAAGTTATGGCACTAGAGGAAGTAAAACAAAATGTAAATGCAATCCGCGCAAGCCAGGAAGTAACTAACGCTAAATTAGAATCAATGGAACTTAGATTAAGTAGTGTTGAGGGGCAACTAAAGGAATTAAGTATGGAAGTGGAGAGAATTAACCGATCAGCTGACTATCTTGCTGGCAAAGCAGGTGAACATGACAAAGACATTCACCTGCTTAAAGAAGATGTAAATCGTTTAAGGGTTATTAACAAGTAAACACCTTCATTTAAAGAAAGCATATAGGCTATGTATTCCCCTTCACTGTTTGAAGTAACTTGAAAACATTAAAATCGTTAATAAAGCCTTTTTGATTTAATTTATAGATCACTTTACCGAAATCTCCGAATTGTTTATTTAATTTCTTGCTAATTTCATTTTCATTTGCAACACCACTCATTCCAAGCAAGTGGTGTTTTTTTTGTTCACTTACTCCACTATACTCCACCAGTCTTCTAAGGCTACTATTTGTCTTCCCCATCCAGTTGCCTCCTATCGGATATGCGGAATATATATTACTCCCAATTCATTATTCGGAAGACGAAATAAATTTATGGCCACTTCAAAGCGATATAGGAACATTAGTTCGAGTTTATTCATTATAACACATCTTACCTAGTCAGATTCTTGAAAAATATTACAACGTAAGGTACTGATTTTAGATGTGCAACTACCGTATTGATCGCTTTCTATCAATATTAAAGCAAAGAAAATACTACCAATCAATCTTCATCACCGGATCTATTTTCTTTAATCTTTAATGAAATTAAAAATTCAAAATACCCTTTTAAAAATAGGCTAGTAAATGAACAAAAGGGGAATTATGATGTAAGAAGGCTCTTTTTTTGCTAAACGGTTCAACAAAATGCTATTGAATTAAATCACCCCTTCTTTGGTGATCCATATTTATAATTAGAGTAGGTGAAGAATATGAAACCTTATAATCCAATTCTTGTTGGCCGCGTTGTAAGAAGTAAGCGCATTGAAGATGGATTGGTTATCAAAGAGTTGGCGGATGAAAACATTTCATCCGGAACCATCTCAAAAATCGAAAATGGAGACGCTGGGGTTAGGCGCGAAAAGGTCGAATATTTGCTCAACAAACTAGGATTGGATTTTAATTCAATTAGTGATTACTTAAGGCTTAAAGAAAAGGAATTGGAGGATATTAAACTCAAATTATTGACCATTGAAAATATCATTGATTCAAATTCGCCTGATCGCGCTCTGAAAAAACTGAAGAATCTTGGTATAACGAAAAATCACATCTATTTCCCGCTGGTTGAATACTTAAAAGGAAAAGCGTATGTAAGGAAAGCAAAAGTGAAAAAAAGCTTCCAAGAAAAGTCCGAGAAGCATTTTCTTGAATGTATCCGTGTATCGGATCAAGTGGAAGACAACCACTTGAATCTTAAGACAGCCGCCTACACCGAATTAGCAATAAGTGCATTTAAGCGTAATGAAATCAAAGAAGCACTTACACTCGTTCGTCAAGCGATTGAGACCTTCGATCATTCAGGCGATAGACTTCGTTACATTCATTATGCTAAGTTCAATCAAATTCTCTTTTTGGAAAGAACGAATGATTTCTCAGATTTAAAAAGGGCCGTTGATGATCTTTATCGGGATCTAGACCAGATCAATAACAGCAGCATAAAGATCCAGCTACATGAATATAAAGCAAAAATATATTTACAGACCGGTCGTGCAGAGGAAGCGGTTGAATACGCCAAAAAGGGGCTCGAACTCATAGGAGATACTGGAAGCGGCCTTGCAAGTTTGTCTTATTATCTCTGGATTACTTTAGGCGATGCTCTGTACGACTTAAAAGAATACGGGCAAACGGAATCTTGTTATTTAACCACTCTTGACTTGGGTTTAGATCATCGCCACGACCTGCTCATTGTCAGCTTCCTTAAACTTGGGCAGCTTTATATGTTTCAAGATCGATTGGACGAATCCAAACAGATGATCGATCGTGCCCTACAGCTTATAAAACATATTGACAACCAAGAGAGTGCTATAGAAGTGCTGTCCACTTTAGGAAGCTTCTTTATCAAAAACAACGAAACACAAGAAGCGATTGAGCCCTTAGAAAAAGCTCTGCAATTATCCAAAGACCACTCAATTAATGGGAAACAAATTGAAATCCTTCAAAAACTTGCTCATTGCTATGATGTCTGTGGTCAAAAAGAAAAAATGATGAACGTGTTACTTGAAAAACATTATTTAGAAATGGAGCAGGAGGTTAGTTAAGAAATGAAAAAACTGATTGCTTTATTACTTGTTCTTGTAGGTTTCGTTTATCTTGCGGGTAATTGGGAACATGTTCGTTCTTCAATTCTTGCCGGTGAGCCTGTTCATACGTCAATCGATGGCACTACAACCATTACAAACCAAGCAGAGGGGGAACCTGTTCATACATGATTGAAGCCGGTCCATGTGGCCGGCTTTTTTTATGTGCAAAAATAAAATAGCCGCAGAATGTACTGCGACCTGACTACCTTACAACTGTTTATCTGTGTTATACTTTTGTATGATTCTGGTTCTATCTTTATCAGATAATGAGTCCCACAACATCCAAACCACATGTTGAATTTCCTCTTTTCTTAATAGTCGTTCCTCCTCGGTAATTTTGGGACCGATTATTTCTATTCTTGTCCTCCCGATCTTATATTGTTTATCTGGTTTACACCCCACCTGCATAATGATCACCTCGATAAAGCATATGCAGGGATCAAATGAGGACAGGCATAAATTTATAGCAGGTGAATGCGATGGACCGAGTATGTATGTATCTCAGGAAATCCAGGGCAGACATTGAAGCCGAAGCCCGTGGAGAAGGTGAAACACTTGCCAAGCATAAAAAAGCTCTGCTCCAGCTCGCCAAGCAAAAAGGGCTGAATATCATTAGGATACGGCAAGAGATCGCCTCCGGTGAAAGCTTGATCCACCGCCCCGAGATGATGGAACTTCTCAGGGAAGTAGAAAGCGGTCACTATGATGCCGTTCTCGTCATGGACATGGACCGGCTCGGGCGCGGGAACATGAGGGAGCAAGGGATCATCCTGGAAACGTTCCAGAAATCTGGCACGAAAATCATTACTCCTCGGAAAGTTTATGATCTCCAGGATGAATTTGATGAGGAGTACTCCGAATTCGAGGCATTTATGGCTCGAAAAGAGTTAAAAGTAATCACGCGCCGGCTCCAAGGCGGCCGAATCCGATCTGTTCAGGATGGAAATTACATAGGGACCAGGCCACCTTATGGATATCAAATCAAGGAAGACCAAACGGGCCGATACTTGATCCCTGATCCAGACCAGGCACCCGTAGTGAAAATGATCTTTCAATGGTATACCAGTGATGATCCACATGAAAAAATGGGTTCAAACAAAATCGCAAACAAGTTGAACGAACTTGGATATCGATCCTACACAGGCAAAAAATGGACCAGCGCCAGTGTTTTGGCAATCCTTAAAAACGCCGTCTACGCCGGCCGGATCCAGTGGAAAAAAAAGGAGTACAAAAAACCATCCAATCCACTGAAAACCAAGGAAACTAAAACAAGGCCACAGTCTGAATGGATCGACGTGGAAGGAAAACATGAATCGTTGGTCTCGATGGATACATTTCAAAAAGCTCAGGAAATACTTAAGAGAAAGTATCATCCACCCTACCAGCTGGAGAATGGGATAACCAATCCCCTCGCCGGGTTGATCAGATGTGGTAAATGTGGTGCATCAATGGTCTACAGGCCTTATACTGGGCAAAAACCTCACCTCATGTGCTATAACAAATTCTGTGACAACAAGAGCACTCGTTTTGAATTTGTAGAATCGCGCCTGATCGACAGCCTCGAAGATTGGTTAAGCGATTATAAATTGCAATGGGAAAAAAGCAAGGCCCCTTCAGAAAACAATCAAAAAATCGAGCTTTACCAGGTTACAATAAAGAACTTGGAACAGGAACTCAAAAACCTGGAAACTCAAAAAGGCCGTCTCCACGATTTTCTGGAAAGAGGGCTTTATGACGAGGAAACCTATATTGAGCGTTCCAACAATATAGCTAACAGAATGAATGAGACACGGGCAGCTATAGAAAAGGTGAGAGAAGAGCTTGAAACCGAAAAAGAACGGATTAAAGCTCAAAACCAAATTATACCCAAGATCGAGAATGTCCTCGACCTTTACCGTGAATCAGATGATCCAAAAATAAAAAACACTCTCCTTAAAAGTATCCTGGACCATTGCGAATATAAAAAAGAAAAATGGCAAACGGGCGATGAGTTTTCCCTTAGACTTTATCCGAAAATTTAGGTATAATACTACACAGATAAACAGTGAGGGTTAACTCGTTGCCTTCTTTATCTGTGCCAATCGGATCGTGCAGGGAAACATCTTTTCGCGCTTTTTTCAACGAACGCAGGTGCATGAGGATTTCATTCTCAATACACCTTGCCGCATAGGTTGCCAGCTTCGTTCCTTTCCCCTGCTGGTACGATTCAATCGCTTTGATCAAACCGATGGTTCCGATGGAAATCAGATCCTCATTATCCTCCCCGGTGTTTTCAAATTTCTTCACTATGTGGGCTACAAGCCGAAGGTTGTGCTCGATCAATTTATTTCTCGAATCCGGGTCACCATCCGCCATGCGCCGCAAATGCTCGGCTTCTTCCTCCTCCGTCAGGGGTTGTGGGAAAGCGTTGTTCTTGATATAAGAAATAAAGGCGATTACCTCTTTGATCATCATCGCCACCGCAGTTAACAGCAATCGGCTCCACCTCCACCCGTTCATCAACGCAGACATACCATCTTATGTGAGGCTGGGCTCCGGGGTGATTCTTTTGTCTTTATTCCTTTTCATTTATATGTTGAATGGTTTTTGTCTTATGGCATCTAAATGCAAATCGATATCGAATGGTAAAGGACAGCACGGCGTCATCATGACCGACGGTAAATTCAGGTCAATATCCGGCGGGTTGCTTTGCGCTCTTCATCAGGTACAACCGGAAAACCCCCATCCTGCGTAAACGCCCAATTCAGCCTGCGGTTCCGCGGTTGCCAGTTTTTCCTTGACCGAAAATCGGACAATAAAAAAACACCACAAATCGCGCAGGATACCGCGAATACAAGTCAAACCCAAATGTGTGCCAGAACTGTCCGTTCCTCTCCCGTTGTACTCGCTCCAAATCCCATCAAAAGGTCGTTACTCGCCATGTGTGGGAAAACTCCAAGGAGTGGGTTCGAAAAAACCGTTTAAGTGAAAGAGGAAAACAACTATACAAACGACGTGGCGAAACCATTGAGCTCAGCTTCCTGACGCAAAGGAACTTCATGGTCTTCGTTACGCACGCTACAGGGGGCTTGCCAAAGTTAAGGAGCAATGCCCCCTAATTGCCGTTACACAAAACATCAAAAAATTGGCCTTGCTCCTCTCGAAGAGAGGAAAAAGCTTTGTGATCTGGCTGATCGATAAATTTATTTTCCTTAATCTGTTTATCTCCCTGAAATATATAACCCCAAGCCCATTTCTTACGGAAAGAGCTTGAGATTTGTCATCAAGCTCGGCCGGAGTATTCTCCAGCTCTTTTTTACGCTCTTGTGGATATTTGCGGGTAGTTAGTGATTGTCCTAACAATACTCTATAAAAAGCAGAATTTTGTATTACTTTATCAAACAAATACAAAAACATCTAAATAAATGTTATAATTCAGATAAAATTATGATGCTTAATAGGAATGTAGATTGCACTCGAATTGAGTGAGGGAGATTTTAATAAGCTTAATCAACAATGTGGCATTGGAGATATCTGTAATAAGTTCGTTGTAAAAACTAGCGTATTTGATGAAACAGAATATACGGCTGAGCGTCCTTTGAAGAAAACGGGTACCTAGAGGGGAAGAGAGAGTATGAACAAACGGAATGATCATCAAGATCCGATCCTCGGCAAACTCCAAAACGAAACTTTGGTGATACACGCCGATGATGAGGTGACCAAAGATGGGACGGTGGCTCCGGCGATTTATTACTCAGCCACGTTCCGTGCACAAGATTCCATCGAGTTCGCGGACATGGCGGGAACTCCTCGCCATCCACAGTATTACACCCGTTATGGCAATCCGGTGCATGAGCGCGTAAAGAAGGTGATGGCTGAGCTTGAAGGCACAGAAACCGCACTGGTAACCGGCTCCGGGATGGGGGCGATCGCTACGACCCTTCTATCGCTGGTCAGCGCAGGCGACCATGTGATTGCACAGACGCGGCATTATATGAGTACAGCGAAGATCATGGACGAGATGCTACCGCGATTTGGTGTCGAAGTGACACTAGTTGAGCAAGCAGACGTCTCAGCCTTTGCCGCAGCAATTCGGCCTAATACAAAGCTTATCATGGTGGAGTCGCCGGCCAATCCGACTCTGGTGGTGACTGATCTGGCTGCTGTGGCGGAGTTGGCCCGCCCGCGTGGTATCATCATCGTAGCCGACAATACGTTTGCGTCGCCGATCAATCAGCGTCCTCATGAGCTGGGTGCCGATGTGGTCGTTCACAGCGCAACCAAATATTTAGGGGGACACCATGATTTGACAGCAGGTGTGATCTGCACCAGCGAGGAGTTGGCCGAACGTATTTGGCATACCCATATCTCCATTGGCTCGGTTCTTTCGCCGATGGACGCGTGGTTGTTATTGCGTGGTTTGCGTACGCTTCCGATGCGGATCGAACGCATTAACGCCAATGCCCTCGCTTTGGCAAAGTTTCTGGAGGAGCAGCCGCAGATTGAACGGGTATATTACCCCGGTCTTCCCAGCCATCCCCAACACGAGTTAGCGAAACGCCAGATGAGCGGTTTCGGCGGAATGATCGCCTTTGCAATCAAAGGAGGTTATGAGGCGACTGCGCGTTTCGTTTCTGCACTGAAACTGTCGCTTAACGCAGTCAGCCTGGGCGGGGTCGATTCACTGGTGGTACACACTGCGGCGATGTGGGGTGGAGTGATGAACGAGGAGCAAATGAGGACTGCTGGGATTCCGCCCAATTTCGTGCGCTATTCGGTCGGCATCGAGCATATCGATGATCTGAAAGCGGATGTATTGCAAGCTCTGCAGATGATTTGAGAACACGTTAAGGACTGAACAATTTTGCCATAAAAAGATTATAATGTACAAGGAGGTCGAGCTTTTCCAAGGAGGAAACATATGAATAACTTGATGTCGGGAAAGAACGTAGTAGTTATGGGTGTGGCGAACGAGAGAAGCCTGGCGTGGGGAATTACAAAATCACTACATGAAGCAGGTGCAAATTTAATATTTACATATAGGAAAGAACGTTCTTTCCAGAAGCTTTCTGCATTATTGTCCGAGGCTGAAATCACTCCTCTTCTCACAGTTTCGTGCGACGTCTCCGATGATGCAAGTATTGAAAACGCCTTTCTTGAGATTAAACAAAAAGTAGGGATTATCCATGGTCTTGTTCATTCCATTGCATTTGCAGAAAAGGATGAACTACGTGGCGAATATGTGGACACTTCACGCGAAGGATATCTTTTAGCTCAAAACGCCAGCGCATATTCGCTTGTTGCGGTTGCCAGGGAAGCGAAAAAAATAATGACGGATGGCGGAAGCATTGTTACGCAGTCATATCTCGGTGCCGAACGTGTCGTGAAAAACTATAATGTGATGGGTGTTGCAAAGGCGGCATTGGAGGCAAGTGTAAGGTACTTAGCAGAGGATCTTGGCAAATATAACATTCGGGTTAATGCTGTTTCCTCTGGCCCGATTCGTACTCTTTCCGCAAAAGGCGTTTCAGGATTCAACGATATTTTGGGTACTATTGCGGAAAAGGCCCCACTTAGACGAAACGTTGATCAAAGCGAAGTAGGGGACGCCACATTATTTTTGTTAAGCTCTTTGTCTAGAGGAATAACGGGTGAAGTGCTTCATGTAGATGCAGGATACCATATAATGGGAATGTAGCAGAAAAAGGAGCTTTCCATAAAAGGGAAGCTCCTGAAGCTGTTGACAAAAGAAGGTCAATCGCCTTTTTTGTCGAAATGGGAATAAAAACATTCCGAAGAAAGGCTTCCTACGTTCAGAACCAACGCATCCAGAGAATTTCAACTCGAAACGGTCAACATAGAGAACTTTGTAATCTGGCTGATCGATAAATTTATTTTCCTTAATTTGTTTATCTCCCTGAAATATACAACCCCAAGCCCATTTCTTACGAAAAGAGCTTGAGGTATGTCATCAAGTTCATGTTTTTATTTCTTCACAAAGCTCCCTTCGTTTCTCGACCGGCTGGATCAGTTCAACCACACTTCCCCACCCCAAAACCCATTTCTTCATCTCCAACCAGCTGGACACTTTTGAAAATGGAATCTCACCTACAGCCCCTTCTCCCTCAAACGGGATAATCTTCTGTTCAGGATGCCATTGTTTTCCCGAATTCGCTTAAAAACTTCCTTGTCATAAATCCGAATCACATAGTCATCCTTACTTTTTCCGTGCTCTGCTTCCAACATCTGATTGATATATTGTTGAGCGTGGTTTTTTTTGTAAATCCAAACCTCTTCTTTCATGCCCACACGCGAAGATGAATGAACGGTTCGCATTGGCATAATAGACCGCATACGGGACAAAATAGCGAATATTTTCCTTGTGCTTCAAACACTTCCTGCAGCGAATGATAAAAATGACCTCGGATCTGAGGATATCCGTACTCGCTCACAAAATAGAAATCGGACCATTCCTTCAACCTGCGAACATCTTCCGGATTTAAAACAGAATAGGTGTGTTCCAGAAGTTCGCGATACGCCTTCTCCCCATCTTCCTTCAACAAAGGCTGCACTTGGCGCAAGCTTCAGGGGATAGATTGGCAACTGCCCGCACAAAATTGCCTGCGTAATACCCCCGGCCACGGAGGATGTATTCTTTCTGGTTAACCTTGTTGAGTTTTTCAATCAGATCATTGCGATCCCTTCGTCTCTTCTCTTGAGAAACACCATAACGTTCAGCAGTATCCTTGATCCGGTGGGGACCGGGATCGTGGAGCAACTCAGCGATAATCCCAAGCAAGCGGTCACGATATTTGCTGTGCACTTGGTGAACTTTGGACATGACCCGTTTCCTTTCATGAATGGGGATAGGCTGTCTTTGGTGTATTTATTAATCCATCTTCCTACCGGAGGTGTATTGATTAAGACTATTCCACCATCCCCTACCCGAACCATCGTCGAAGTTTCAATCCTCCTCCATGAATCGTATGATATAAACAATTCCGTCTATTTACTCAAGATTTATATCCCGTTCAGCAACGGCCAACTTATCCCCCTCTCCCAAGTCGCTACTTTGAAAAAGATAAACAAACCTAATGTACTCTATCATTTAATTGGCACCAATTATGCGGTCATCACAGACAAAGTGGCTGACAATCAACTTGGCAACGTCACCACTGCCGCCAAAAAAGTCCTCAATCGGCTCCATTTGCCAGCACATGCGAAAGTCAACTTTAATGGAGCAGCTGAACAACAATCACAAATCTTTCCGCAATTTGCAATGGCGCTCTTGATCGCGATGGGAATTGTTTATTTTGTGATGGTCGTAACCTTTGTTGAAGGCCGTTCGCCGTTTGCCATACTATTCTCGTTGCCTATGGCCTTGATCGGAAGTATTCTCGGTTTATTTCTCTCCGGTGAGCTGTTATCCATCCCTTCCCTGATTGGTGCCTTGATGTTGATCGGCATTGTGGTAACCAATGCCATCATCTTGATCGACCGGGCAAAAACGCAGTGGCAACAAGGAAAATCGATTAGAGAAGCCCTGATCGATGCTGGAACTGTCCGCTTCCGTCCCATTTGGATGACTGCCTTATGCACGATGTTTGCCCTGTTGCCCTTAGCCCTTGACTTTGCTGAAGGCGGGCTCATCGTTATCACCGGCGGGCTGTTCAGTTCCCCCCCCTGACTTTGCTTGTTGTTCCCGTCATGTTTGAATTGCTAAACAGAAAACAAGTCTCCATATCCAATCAAACAAAGTACACAAATGAGGGATCGGTATCAATAATACCTTGTTGATTGTCGTAATTATACTGGTCATGATCTGTTTGGTGAAACGCCAGTTGCAAGAGCGCCGGATCAAAGTGGTCAATATGTGGATACTGCCGCTGATCATGCTTTATTTAAGCTATAACGTGATGCATAAGGATTTTGTTGCTGACATGTTCCATATACTCGTCATTATGCTCGGATTTGTGATTGGTATCCTGCTTGGCATTTTGCGAGGGGCACTAACTGAAATCCGGGTCGACCCCCATTCCAAAGAAATCATCGCCAAGGGCTCCCTAATTGGGGTGATTGTCTGGCTTATCCTAATTGGCATCAAACTCCTGCTTCGCCAGGAACTTACCGGCATCTGGTCCCATGCAAATCTCATTACTTCTGGACTGCTGGCCCTCTCTTTGGGGACCGTCATCTCCAGAAGAGCCTATATTTTTTGGAAATACAAAAAGCTGAGCAATTGAACCGAACAAAAAGCGCTTGCGCATCCAACCTGGGTGTTCAGGCGTTGTTTCCATTCTTTTATATGAACAGGAACATCAAAACAATTAACTTCATTTCGGATCAAAACCCTTCCCCTATTCTTTCTCAAAGTGACCTTATACTTTGAAATCAGCGGGGCGTGTTTATGGGGGTGTTTTGTTCATTTGGAGCACCGGCAAGCGCATTGGCCGTGGCCAGTCCAAAATCATCATGGCAGTGCATCGAAACGACTACACCGGGAAAAGCCTGTTGACGATACGGGTGAGAAGCGCCACCGATTCCGGCGTGGCCACTCCCACTGTATCGGAAATGCTAATCCGCTTCACGCCCAAGCGGACGGCCCTTCCAAGCACATCTAACAGGAACGGTAAATCCGCCCGAGTCGAATCTTCACCGACAAACGTAACTTCAAATCCTTACTTGATGGCGTATTCCACTTTCCGACTTTTCGTATCCATATGGCCCCTGAAACTTACAAAATCCTTGCTAAAAGTTCCCCTACTTTCTCTGCCATTTCCCGTGGTGGATGAGGCATTCCGTTTTTCAGCCACCATTCCACGACACCCACGTAAGCATTTGCAACAAATTGGGCCACTACATCTGCATTTTGACCGAGATTTTTGCCTTTGGTTATATCAACGTCTTTTTTGAATTCCTCGATATTAAACTGAAGGAACCGGCTGCGAAAATAGGGAGCTCCTTCACTCGCCAGCATCGTCGAGAAAAATAAATAATTCCTTTCAAGATATTCCATGCAGTGTACTGTCGATTCAATCCAATCCAATTCCGCTTCCGACTCACAAATGTTACTCATATTCTTGATATGCTCTTCAATGATCTTATCCAACAGGTCAAATTTATCCAAGTAATGAAGATAAACGGTTGCACGGTTGATATTGGCCCTGTCGGCAATATCCTGAATGGTGATGCGATCGAAATTTTTTTCTGACATCAACTCAAGAAATGCTTTTTTAATCGCTTCTCTGGTTCTGATAATTCTTCTGTCCACTTTTACCATGAAATTGCACCAACACTTTCCCAGGGTGATTGATAATTTTTATCGAATTGTTGTTTAAACAACAAATTGGATCGAATTAACGAGTAATACGCCTTGTTTTGTTTACATTTTTATTATAAATTATTGACATATAATGAATAAACATCATCTGTAGTTTTACATGATAGTGATTTGTACGACAAGATGTAATTGATTCCAGTTGAATAGTTGGAAGCATTCTTTACTTAGAATTTGAAGTAAACATCGCTTCTTTTTACAAGAATATTTAAATTATTGGAGGTTTGCAAATGATCACTGCCAAAGCTCGAGCTGTTTATGGTCCGGACAAACCGTTTCAAGCAGCTGAAATTAAAAGGCGCGATCTTGATTCGCATGATGTCCTGATTGAAATTAAATATGCTGGCATTTGTCATTCCGACATCCACACTGCCCGCGGCGAATGGGGACCTGTAAACTATCCACTCGTTCCCGGACACGAGATTGCGGGCATTGTCACGGATGTAGGAGCTGAGGTCACCAAGTACAAAGTAGGTGACCGGGTAGGGGTCGGATGTATGGTGGACTCCTGCGGAGAGTGTGAGAACTGCCGTAAGGGAGAAGAACAATACTGTCTCAATGGCATGGTTCCTACTTATGCCGGTGTGGATAAATACGGCGAGCCTACTCAAGGCGGATATTCCACCCACATTGTCGTAAAGGAAGACTTCGTAGTAAAAATTCCTGACAACATTGAGCTTGACGTTGCAGCACCATTACTTTGCGCCGGTATTACAACCTATTCGCCGCTAAAACGCTGGGGTGCCGGACCAGGTAAAAAAGTGGCCATTGTCGGTATGGGCGGTCTTGGTCATATGGCAGTTCAAATTGCACATGCCATGGGGGCCGAGGTTACCGTTCTGTCGCAAACATTGAAGAAAAAAGAAGATGGCCTGAAATTAGGCGCAGATCATTATTACGCTACAAGCGATCCGGAAACATTCGAGAAACTGGCCGGAACATTTGATTTAATTCTTAACACGGTAAGTGCAAAAATCGATCTGAATGCGTACTTGTCACTGCTCACTCTGGATGGCACGCTGGTTAACGTTGGTGCTCCCGCGGAACCGTTGTCACTAAACGTAATGTCTCTCATCGGTCAACGCCGTTCATTTGCAGGTTCACTGATTGGAGGAATCCGGGAGACGCAGGAAATGCTCGAGTTCTGCGCAAAACACAATGTAGTTCCTAAGATTGAAGTCATTTCAGCCGACCAAATTGATGAAGCCTACGAACGCGTATTGGCTTCAAATGTGAAATATCGCTTCGTGATTGACACCAGCACCATGTAAGTTGCTTCAATATGAAGTCCCAACGGAATTAAATACTAAAGGAAATTTGAGGCGGTCTTTAGGAAACCGCCTCTTTTTTCATTCATCTTTTACTGCGATGGTGGATGGCGCACAGTGCACCCCTCATAAAAAACTGAGTCAGACTTCTTCCGCGTCATGATCAAAAGGGGAATGAAAAAAGCGCATAAAAAAAGAGACACACAGTCCCCCATTTTACGAAACGGCCAGGAATGCGAACATAAGTTCCTTGATGGAGGCGAACCCAACCCGATTGCCCTGCACACAGGCAAAGACTGACAGACAACCAACCACGCTTCGTTTTTCATATCCCAACCGATCAGTGACCCGTTGGACAGTATGGTTTCATACCAAAGGACGATTCATCAATCTGGTCAATGGGAAAGAGAAACGATGAATGCTTACGGGATCAAGAAAAAGAAGCAAGGCCTTTTTATAAAGATGGCGACGATTTAAAGGGACCTTTGGATTTGGGGTAAAATCATGACAGGTAATCACGATGCTGTAAAAGAGGAGTGAACTTTATGAAAGAATTTATTGAGTTGATCCAAAACTCCAACCATCTGGTTGCCCTTACTGGTGCGGGTATGTCGACAGAAAGCGGCCTTCCCGATTTTCGTTCACAAGGCGGGCTATGGTGCGGAAGAGATCCTTACGAAATCGCCAGTCCGCAAGCGATCGGAACAGATGACTTTTTTGAATTCTACCAAATGCGCATTGAAGACCTATTGAAACATAAACCCAATATTGGTCATTATGTGCTCACTAAACTGGAGAAGGAAGGAATTTTAAAAGCGCTTCTTACGCAAAATATCGATGGTTTCCATCAACTGTCAGGAACGCAGAGGGTTATCGAAGTACATGGTCATATGCGCTATCTGGTCTGCTCCCGCTGTGGAAAAGAGTATCCCGCCACTGCTTATCGCCAATGCACTTATTATTGTACAGATGAGAATTGTAAAGCGCCGATTCGTCCGCCAATCGTTCTGTTCGGCGAACCACTGGACTCGGATGCTTGGGATTCAGCCGTTCAAGAAGTAGAACAAGCAGATACGGTACTGGTAATGGGCACTTCTCTTCAAGTTTATCCTTTTGCCGGATTGGTGGAGTTAGCACATGAAACAGGTTCAAAAATCATGATCATCAACAAAACTTCCACTCCTTTGGATTATTTGGCCGATCATGTCATTCATGAGAGCATCAGCAAAATATTAAGTGAAATTGCAACATCCATATTCGGAAACGATTGGTTTGCGCACTTGAAGGAACACAATCAGGTGTAAACCTCAAATTCATAATAACACCGCCATGCAACTTAAGGCCGAAGCCAAAGCCCCCCGTTCTGACTTTGGCCATTTCCGCTTTAAAAGCGAATTGTAAGAATATGAAAAGAGGGGAACGGGCTCGGTCAGTCTTCGATTGCTTGGTAAACCATAGTCCAGAAGTCGTGGATCAGCCGCGCTGAATCCGGGGTGGACATCCCGACCTGGGTGAGCAGGATTCCGATGAGCTGTTTGTCCGGGTCAGCGTACGCCGAGGTGCCGGTACCACCGTCCCAGCCAAACTGACCGATGGACGCGTAGTCACCACGATAGGTGCGCACCGCCATCCCGAATCCCCAGCCGCCATGCTGCCCTTGGCCGAACGATACATGTACGTTGTTTTTGGCCAGTGCGTCTCGGGCAGCTTGTTGCTCGGGTGTGAGGCGGTTGGTGGTCATCAGCTGGACGGCAGGCCGGGACAGGATCCGTTTGGTCCCGTGCATTCCGTGATTCAGCAGCATCTGGAAGTACGAATGATAATCGTCGACGGTGGAGACCAACCCACTGCCGCCTGACTGGAACGCCAGAGGCTGGCTGTATTGTCCGCCTGCAGCTTCGTCCCATACGATAAACTCTCCGGTCTGCGGATCAGGGCTGTAGGCGGTTGGCAACCTGTCAATCTTGTTGGAGGGCACATAGAAACCAGTGTCCTTCATCCCCAATGGATCGAAGATCCGTTCGTGCAGGAACGTAGCGAATGGCTGCCCTGTTACCCTGGCGACAAGTACGCCGAGTACATCGTGACTGATGTGGTACTGCCAGCGCTCTCCAGGCTGGTACATTAGCGGAAGCATTCCAAGGCGGCGCATCCACTCGTCCGGCTCAGGATAATCTGTCATTCTTTGAGGGAATATACCATGCTCAAAAACTGCAGCCATGATTGGAAAGTCTAGCGACGTCAAATCCATTCCAAGCCCGAACGTAGAGGTCAACAGATCCCGTACGGTTATCGGCCTTCGCGCAGGCACGGTTTCGTCGAGCGGGCCATCGACTCGCTTCAGCACCTGCCGGTTGGCGAGTTCAGGCAGCCACTGCTCTACTGGATCATCCAGCCGCAGCTTGCACTCGTCGAGCAGGACCATCGCCGCTGCCATCGTAACCGGCTTGGATGTCGAGGCCATCCGGAAGATCGTGTCCCGGCGCATCGGCGCGCCACCGTCATGGCGCATTGTCCCGATCGCTTCGACGTGAGTCTCACCGCACCGGCTGACCAGGGCGACAAGTCCAGGAATCTTCCCGGACTCGACATGCCGTTCCAGCACGTCACGCATTCTACGCAACCCTGCTTTGGAGAATCCTCTGCTTTTTTGTCCCATCATGAATCTCTCCTTTGTTCTGTCTTTGCGAAAGCTCTGCTTCAGCTATGGGGATGAGAGCGAGCGTCAGGCGAGGGAAGAGGATTTTTACCCCTCTCGCAAGCCTGGAAGACCTTTGTTCGAATAGTAGTAGTTCTTTGAAAACCGAATGCAGGAAACGATCTGCAACGTAAAATCTTCAACTTAATCTTTGACCCCAAAAAGCCTATTCCCCTCTACCGAGCTTTTTACGAATGTTCTCGTTCAATTGTTCTTTTCTTTTTCCGTTCCAAGTTTGCCCTTGAAGCTCATGCAACAGATCATCGCAAAAACCACCGACATCCTGCCCCACTACATCAAGTACATCCATACCCTCTTGTGCTTTTGATTCAAAAAATTCCAGTACATCTTGTAGCACTTTAAACATGAACATGGCAGAGTCATGATCGGCTGCAGAAGTCCATAAGAAATTCTCAATCTCATTCATCACGATCTGATAATCCCTTGGCAGAGAATTAATCCGTTTTTTGTAACGTCTATATTCCGCTTTTTCTTGTTTCCATCTTTGTAAAATCGAAAAAATATTAATTTCCATCTTTATTCTCCTTTAATTCATTTATTTTTGATGCGATAAAATCCCATTTACGCCAAAAGGTTTGGAGTTGATTTCGACCCGCCTCATTGAGTGTGTAGAACTTTCGTGGCGGTCCGATTTTAGAAGGCTTCTTCTGAATGTTGACTAATTTGTTCTTTTCTAGCCTCAGTAAAATCGTGTATACCGTTCCTTCAACAACATCTTCAAAACCTAGGGAATTCAACTTTTTCACGATCTCGTAGCCATAAGTTTCTTTCCGGCTGATGATTTCGAGTACACAACCCTCCAAAATACCCTTTAGCATCTCGGTCAAATCTTCCAAAGCGAGCATCCCCTCTACTTTGTAACACTTAGTACATCTATATAGTATTACTAGGTAGATGGTAGTGTCAATATCCTGATTTATTTTTTCCTGAAAATGTGAAAAATTTGGGGGTAGAAGCAGCGAACACCGAAAACAACGGATGGGCTGATTGCTGATCCGGGATGTCCTGACCAGTAATACAGCCCCGAGGAAACCGTTTCACATGGAAATGTGCTACCATTCCTGTAATTTTTCGACTTCGGTCTCCTGCGCTTTTAATTCTTTATTGATCACACTTAAATCCTGGATCATCTCTTCTTCTGAATACAGTTCACGTAACAACTCCCCTACGAACGCGGTGGATCGATATCCAGGTCGAACTCATACGGATCTTTAAGCGCAACCACATCAAACGGCTCGGGTTCACCAAAACATCTCATATTCGAATCGCCACCTTTCACAAACCTTTTTCTTCATTTTGAAGAAAACGTAATCCGGCTTAGGTACATGTTAAACGCATCACTGATTGAATCAGTAAACATGACAGACACAGATAAAAGATTATGCTAATTGGCTTGTACATATCTCCGAAAGTTAGGATAAACCGTGATCATGGAGAAAGCTGAACAGAACAAAAAAAGCCCGGTTCAGAACAAAATTTCCCCGGCTTTTACAAACTTATGGTTTTCCCCTGTTGTTTTATGGAAATTTGTGCCCTCGGATTAACATTCCAGTTCCTGCTTGCGTTCAACGATATCTTCTTCCTGAATTCGCCCGGTCTTTGCAGCAGCTTGAAGTTCTTTCAGAGGAATGCGTTTCGGTTTTTCTGTTGATGATATTCCAATCCTCCTACCAGAGGTGTATGGATTGAGACGGATCATGCTATTGAGGAAATTGCCTTTGGAGAGAAAAGAGTTTCAATCCTCCTGCCCGAGGTGTATGGATTGAGACGGCGTTCGCTGAAACCTTCAACGTCTTTGGCTCTCTCTAGGGCTTTCCGAACATCTCCTTGTCATAACAGGAAATTCGGCTATCCAGACCCCTAGCAATCATTCTCTGAAGGTGATTTTTCTTATCCCATGCGGGTTTTGGGATTTCCGAACAACTCCGGGGATTTTTTCGAAGCCCCCCTGTGTTCGGAAATGTGTCGCTTCTCCAAGGGATCCAGCATGGTTTGTCCCAATCCCCACGCAGTCTTGTAGCCAAACCCCATCAGTGCCCCATAGGAAATCAATTTCCAAACCATTTGCTGCTTTTCCTTTGGCAAAGCCTTAATATTCATGGCTATTTTCCCCTTGAATCCGATGACGTTAAATTCTCCGAAATGAACCCGCTCGGTGGCCACCTCCACCTGCTCGATCCGGATCAGATGAACCAGCGGTTCAAGATCCCCCCAGTCAACCGGTTCCCCGCTGAAAATCTCATACGCTTTGGCTGCGCTGGACAATAAGCGTTTCAGTTCAGGAAGGGGATAATAGTTCCCTCTTTGATAAAAGGTGGTCGGAGTCAAAAAATGCAGGGTGAAATTGGGTGAAAACTTCTCCTCTATGAAAGAACGGGAGTATGTTTGGCAATGAAACTCCTGAACGATTCCTTTCCAATCAATCAAGTCAATTTCCGGATGAAGCAACAAATGCTGTTGGATACAAGAAATCAGTTCCCGATTCGGCGTGTTAATCCACATCTCCCCTTTCTTCAACAACAGATGGGTCGAAAATACCTGCCGTTTCTTTCTGTCATGAAGAAGTTGAGACAAAACGGGAGACTGGCTTTGGATTGACCTCAGTACAAACGCATGGAATCGCTTTGACAACACTCCGACTGTATTCCGGTGATATGGCGAGTCTGCCATCAAGCGTAAACGGTACATGGAATCCTCCTGTAAAATCGGACTTCTCCTTTCATGAATGGAGATAGGCTTTCATTGGTGTTTTTATTAATCTTCTTCTATCAGAAGTGCCGAAGTTCGCCAGAAAGTTTCATCCTCCTGCCGGAGGTGTATGGATTGAGACATTGACCCAACTTACAATGCGCCCATCCAGCTTGCGTTTCAATCCTCCTGCCTGAGGTGTATGGATTGAGAAGGCGTTCGCTGTACCCCTTAATTTTTATTGGGTTTATCCTTTATTTTCCGAGCATCTCCTCTATTGGACCAAGTTTCTGACTGTTCAACCGGATCTCTTTCTCATCAAAAATCCGGTTTCCCCTTTATTTTTGTGGTCTTCGGCATTTCCGAACATCTCTTGGGTCTTTTTTGAAGCTCAGGGTGTTCGCCAATGACAAACATTTCGGTTGACCGATGAAATTTAAGGTTTACAAAATAGCAACCAATCTTCTTCCACTATTATATCAATTAAAAAAACAATGAAGAGATCGGATTTTGTTAACACCATGATGACAAAATCCTTTTCATCCCATAGCCTGTTCGCTTTTCACTCCATAAAAATCACCGGTTTCCCCTCATTCACCATCCGCTTTTCAACTGCAACATGTTTTTCTGAAGTTTTCACGATCCCCGGCTCAACCCTTGATTTCATATGGAAACAAGCTGTCAATATTCCTGCGGGATTCAATGCGTCACTTCACCACCGGACGGGAATTGTATATCCAATTTTTGCATAAGTTTCTACCTGATAAACTTGATTACCAAACAAATTCCTGTTTTTTCCTTTATGAAATAAATAAAATGCAAACAAAATGGTAATTTTTCGAGTAAAACCCGATCTATTTCATCTTTATTGATAAAATGATAGGGTAATAGAAATGGGTGAATCAGATCAATTACATACCAACAGGAAAGAGGAGATGGTTGATGAAGAGAAAACTGATCATATCCGTGCTGACGGTCTGCCTGACGATCAGTCTGACTCCCGGACCTTTGGAAAAAACCATCCCGACTGCATACGCGACCTCCAAAGCGGAGGAAGGCAAACAAAAACTGAAAGATATTAAATCAAAGCAGAGTGAATCCAAAGCGGAAATCGCCAAAGTCCAAAAACTGATCGACGAGAAGCAAAAGGGGATTCATGAAATTGAAGCAAGAGCAGGCGCTTTGAATGATCAGATCGCCAAATTGAACAAAAACATCGAAGCAAACAAAAAAGTGTTGGAACAATCACGGCAATCCTTGGGAAATAAGCTGAAACGGATCTATTTGCAAGGGAGCAACAGTTATATGGCCCAGCTCTTTGCAGCCGATTCGTTCAGTGACTTCCTCAAACGATACGAGGTATTGCGTTTGATTGTCGAAAGTGATTACCAGGTGTTTAACGAATATATGACTGTGCAAAAAAATCTGGAGAAACAGCAAGCTGAATTGAACGAGAAACAAAAAAGCCTGGCTGCGGAAATGGAAAAGGCAAATGAAGCAGTCAAGCAATATGAAGCTGAGCTGGACAAACACAAAAGCGAATTGGAAGAATATGAAAAGCAAGAAAATGCCGTTTTGAAACAATATGCCGGTTACTTTAACTCAGGCAGCGGCCAATTGGGCTGGCCGACTACACCGGGTATGGTGTACTGGAATTATATGCAGTTCCGCGGGAATCACTATCATAAAGGAGACGATTTTCCGCGTCCGAAAGGAACCCCCATTTACGCTGCGGAAAGTGGTACAGTTTTGAGGGTAAGTACTTCCGACCCGGACGGTTACGGGGTGTATATTGATATACAACATCCAAATGGGTTGCAAACACGGTACGCCCATATGTTTTTAAGCACCGTAACCGTTCATGCCGGTCAGCATGTAAGCCGCGGCCAAAAAATCGCCGAGGTGGGCAACAACGGACGATTTATTGGAGCGACCGGTTATCACTTGCATTTTGAGGTTTGGAAAAACGGGCATACTGTCAATCCCAAACCTTATTTGCAATAACCCACCCCCTTTTGTTCTCAGGCATTTTGGACAAATGAAAAGCGATGCAAAGGCTGCAGGTTCTTACTTGCGGCCTTTTTTTATCTGATCACGCTCATTTGAAATTCCGACCTGTCCATACGATTCCAAGATCGAATTTGTCACTGGTTGACCATTCCGCTCCCGGTCATACAATTCAAAAGTAAATTCCGTCGTATAGTCATGATTTGTTTTCTTATCCAGTTTCTTCATTGGAAATGACCTCACTTTGAAAGTTTTGATTAATTATGCCTTTCATCTCTCTCATTTACTCTGGTAAATTTTATGCTTAACCAAACCGGAGCCGGATTTGGATTGGGCCGTAATTTGGGAAAATCACTTGGTTCCTTTGCCGGTAGACGATCATACAATGATCATGCAAACATACAAAGGAGTGGTTTGATGGATTACGCTTACTGGATATCGCAGTACCCCATGCCCCCCGGGTATCCAACTCCCGGTTATCCTTGGTCTCCGGGGTATCCATTCTATCCAATGACTCCCGGATACCCTTATTCACCTTGGCGTCGTCAGCGAAGATATAATCGGTATCCATACAGATATCCGTATGGGGGCCCGCGCAGTTACGGTTGGGGAGAAAGCTCTGGCAGTTTCTGAATAAATCGATGAGGTAAAGCCAAAGCCCGATTTTTACCCGCTTTGGGGAAAGATCGGGTATTTTGAATCATTTTTGATGAGATGTGGTAACTGAAGTACGCAAAGTTGGTGAAAGAACGCAGAAATGGTCAAGTGGTACCGGAAACTCTTTCGGATACGGGAAGCGAAATCGGGAAGTTTAAACGAGAAGAAGGGGAAAGCAGTTTGCAATTAATGCAGATGCCTCAACGCAAATGTATTCGGAAGACAACTTGAGTTAACTTCCGTCAAATGACGAACCCGTCTGGACACGTGATATGTCAAACCTCATCTTTTCGGTTTCTGATCTCGGAGCCGCTCCCTCTCAAATCGGAGGGAGCATTTATTTGATTCTATCTTGTATTTTTTTCTTTTAACTCCAAATAAACGGCTGCCATATCTAATTTTGCTTTTCCATTTTCTTTTGCAGAACGATAAGTAATATTTGTTGCTTCAGCAAGCGGCAATGTTATGTTCATCCGATCTGCTTCAGCTTTGATCAGTCCTAAATCTTTGGACATGAGTTCCACCATAAATGCAGAAGGGAATTCCTCATTGCGGTACATATCTTTCTTGCCTTGGAATAGCGCAGTATTCAATGCGGACTGGGAGATCATATCCAATACTTTCTCTTTATCCAATCCTGATTTCTCTGCAAATACTAAGGTTTCCCCGATACCTTGTCCGATCACGCCCAGTAACAAATTAATCGCCAATTTTGCCGAACTGCCTTTTCCGCTAGAACCAAAATATATGGTTTTCTTACCTAAAATATTAAAATAAGGCTGGCAAATTTCGATCGCCTGCTGATCCCCTCCCGCAATTATTACTAATTGGCCTGCTTTTGCAACTCCCACTGAACCGGACACGGGTGCATCCAGGTACACGCCGCCCCTTTCTGATACCATGCTCGCAAAGGACATGGTATCTTCCGGGGAAATTGTACTCATGTCCACGACCACTTTACCTGGCCTCATGGCTGCCAAAACTCCATTTTCCTGGGTTAATACAGCCCGAACCGCATTTGAGTCTGACAGCATCATGAAAATAATATCCGATTGCTCCACGATTTCTTTCGGTGAATTCAGCCGGGTTGCTCCCGATTCTGTCAAAGGCGTTGTTTTTTCCCGGGAACGATTATAAACATTCACCTTGCATCCTGCTTGCAAAAGATTCATGGCCATCGGTGCTCCCATATGACCCAATCCAATCCATCCCAATGTATGCATTTCCATACCACCTGTCTTTCAAAGTTACAAGTGTATTATCAGGGAAGTGCAACATACATGCAATATCTGCAACTGTATGATTCTGCCTGTTCAAAAATCAAGTGTCCATTTCGGCCCATTTCATCATGGTCCATGTATGATCACGGACATGATGAGGTAACATGGGATATATCCCTATTATGTATCGGCGTGACGGACCTTAGTCTCCTGACCCGCCGGGGATTACAAGGCAGGAAGGCCTCTTCAATCGAAGCCATAAATGGTGGATGATTGTTCGCAAAATAAGAATAGAAAGCATGGATCGAAAAGAGAAAAATTATTTTTGCCGAAAAAGGGGAAAGGAAGAAAAGCTTATCCATGGAGATGACAGGGTTGGAAAGTCAGGGGAGGAAATTGAGAGATTCATGGATCACGGGTCAAACCATCCGGGTCAACAGAGGTTTTATCTAAGAAGCAGCCGTGCCCTTTCTGGCCACTCCTGTTAACCGACATAAAAAAGCCGGTTTCTTCAGATCGGAACAACCGAAAGAAGAATAACCAGCCAAGACGGTTCCCATGTGACAGGCGGACATTGACTTTTACAAAAATGCATGAATCAAAAACAAAACAGCGAAAGCCAATCCTAACCGCAAATGCCATTTTCGATCCAATCTTCGATACCGAAACAAGCCGGAAACGGGCACAGGCAGCAAAGCGAACAATGCAAGCAACCCGCTGAGATTGTTGAAATCGAACCGAAAACCATAAAGAAAAGCTCCCACCACATGAAGAATGATCAGCCCCATTGCAATGATCGCAACAGGCGTATGCAAACTTCGAGCCACGCGAGACATGGATATCACCCATTTTTTAAGAAAACCCCAACGTTCTGCCAATCGTTTTTGCAGGATGAAAAGACAAACATAATAAGCTAAAACAATAAAAAGCACAATTCTCGCCAACGAACCGATATTCTTAAATGAAGATTTAAATTGAAGGGTATGCAAGGCATACAGGGAAATATGAGCTATTCTCCACAGCCCGATAAAGACAATGGCCGCAGCGAACCCCAGTGCGGCATATACCCATTTGCGTTCCTTCTTGTTTTGTATCCAATGTTTTTTTATCATTTGCTGCATTCTTTTTCACCTTTCTTTATTATTTCTCAAATAGGAAACTAATCCATCACGTGATCCGATTAATCAGTTTTCGGAACCAATAAAAAAAGACTTCCCAGTGGGAAGAAAAGTTCAGATAAGAAATATTTTTTCACCGTTGGGTCATGCCGGAGTTTCGAACGATTTTGCAAGGGGTTATCCAAAAGGAAGGGATTGGTCAGTCGTACATGGCGTTTCGATCACTTTGAACAGTTTAAACATTCTTCATCCATTGCCGATTTACAACAATGATTTCCAATTAAACAGGTACAAAAAAAGAGAACAAAAGATCGTTGCGTATTCACTCCCACGTCTGACGCACTCTCATCCCCATGGCTGAAGCCAGAGGTCAGAGGTCTTCCGGGCACGCAAAGAATAATTATGAAAGGAGTCCGGTTATTCCGGACTCCTTTCATAAACAACAAAATCATGAGGAATCTGATTTTCCTCATCCACTGATCCTGGCTTTCTTTCAATTTCTTTAAAATCAAGGTGTTTGAATTCCGGGAAAAACGTATCACAGTCAAAAGTGTCATGTATCTCCGTGGCATAGATCCGTTTTACGTGCGGAAGAAAGAGTTCAAAGATCTTTTGTCCGCCGATGATAAACATATCTTCCTGGTTATTCATGTTGAGAATGGGTTCCGGATCTTTGAATATCGTAATGTTTTGTTGCTTCAATGGATCATGTTCCACATTACCCCAGCTTGAGGTAAGTACGATATTTGCTCTTCCTTCCAGAGGTTGGCCAATTGACTCGTACGTTTTTCTTCCCATTATAACCGTCTTCCCGAGAGTCATTTGTTGAAAGTGCTTCAGATCATCCGGAATGTTCCAAGGCAATTTGTTGTCTTTGCCAATTCCCCTGTTCTGATCATAAGCTACGATAATATTAAACACAAAACCACTCCAATCAAAATAACGACATTCAGCCAATCTTCTCTCTCCGTGATTATAATCAATAAGTCCGAGATCATCAATTTGGAAACGGTGGAAATACATTACATTAAGTCTTTCAACAATTTGTACTTATCGTAAACAAGCTTCGCTCCCGGACCATCGGTCTGCAAAGATTGGCTGGTTCTGCATCGGTTTGCCGGATGAATCCAATGCTACAAAGCATCATCCTGAATCAGTTGTTTCAACGCATTTTTAATATCGCCATGGAATGTGCCTCCGTGATAACAGATCAGATGATCAATGTCGTAGTCAAGCAATCGCCGGACAGAACGCAGCGCTTCTTCCATATCCAACGTGTACTGCGGATTTGCAATGTTCAGCCTTCCGTGTTCCACCACAACGGCGTCTCCGGCGATCATCGTTTTGCTGAACAGCAAATACAGCGAGATATGCCCCGGCATGTGACCCGGCGTATGGACAATCTCAATGCCGCCGCACCAGGGCAATCGCTCACCAGCCACGACCGTACGGTCAACTGTTGCCGGCTCATAAGTTTGCAAAAAGGAAATGAATCGTTCAGCATCAGCCTTCTCTTCATTTTTGATAACGGCAAGCATGGCTTCTGCTTGTTCGAGTCGCAGAGACTTTTTCTTTCCTTCGATGTAAGGCCGTTCCAGTTCATGCGCAATAATTTCAATGTGCGGATACTTTTTCTTCAGACCGGACAATGCCCCCGCATGATCAAGATCATGATGTGTCACAATGACCCTGGTCAGGCCCGATAACGAAACACCGGCTTGTTCCGCCGCCTTTTCAAGATGATCCCCGGAATTTGGATACCCGCAATCAATCAGAATCATTTCATGCTCATCCTGAATCAGAACCGGTGTATAAACTTGCTTCAGTCCGTCATTTTCAAATTCGATCTCAAGCAAATGGACTTGATGCATCCTGACTCCCTCCGACCTGAGAACTTGGCAAGACCCGCTTTTCTTGCTTCAGCCTCTTAAACATTCCCACCCTTTTTATTAAAACAAACCTGACATTTAAATATTCTCTTTAAATCCATATTAAGGATATTCAAGATCCATATCATCTCCCCCTTTTGGTAGCCGAAGTCCATCCGTCCGGCCCGCGAAGCAAAATTCGATCGGATCACTTTCTGAGGCGTATGGAGATATGTCATCGGAAATAAAAAAGCATCCGGATAAATGTTGCGATCCCGGATGCTTTTTTAACGCTTCTATTTGAACAACATCTTCTTTTTTTCCCACAGCCAGGTAGTCAGAAGTCCCAAAGCCAGCCAATAAAGCCCCAGGAAAATGAAAAAACCGATCAGGGGAAAATTGAGCAGAGCCACGATCAATACCGACCCGATCGCTGCATTTAACCATGGTTGCCGTTCATGTGCAGACGGAAACTGCCCCCCGATCATCATGGAAACGGCAGTCAAACCGATCACCGTAAAAACGATGACCAAAAGGAACAAAGCCAGCGCGAGCGGCAGTCCGATGATACTGAGGATAAGGACGCTTCCCACGGCAACAAGCAGGAGACCGGCAGCAAATCCGATCAGCATCAGCCTCTTAAAATCCAGCCGGATGGGCTGAATAAACGCTTCCATCCTCTTTTGCCAAAATACCGCGGCACCGATGGAGAGAAGGATGAGGACCAAGCTCAGTGACAATTGGAAAAACCATAAGCCAAACAGGGTGGTGCCGGTGATCAGCAAACTGTTCACAATCTGGTTGTTCGTCCCGATGTGAAATAAACTGTCAGTGGTAATCGTTCCCGGCTCTTGTGTGACAGAACCGCCGATTACCAAGATGAAATCCCGTACCCGGGCACTTTTTTGAAGATGGAGGTTGCCGCCGATGACGACTACCTCATGCACTCTTCCGGCAATGGTCACATTTCCGCCAAGGTCGACCACGTGTTCAATCGACTCCTGCGGTCCGATCGTGATATTATCATCGGAGAAAAGTGTATTTCCCGGTTGAAAAACCGGATGGAGTGCGTTCGCGCTGGCCGGCAGAGCCCACACCAGAATACATAGACAGAGGGACAACAACAGAAGCACTTTTTGTTTCATGACCATAGTTCCACCTTTTTCGAGCTTAACAGTTGCCACAGACACCATCCGAAAAGCGGGATGACCAGCAAGGAAGTGACGGAAACAATGGTTCCAATATAGGGGAGAGCCGTAATCAACGTCAACACCGCATGCGACAAGCCCACGAAAAAGCTGAGGAATTGAAAGGACAACAGAAACGCAAATGCTGACATCAGCACGCCGTCGGCGATAAACAAAAGCAAGATGCTGGCAATCACACCCCGTTGCAACGCCCGATTGGAAAACAGGGACGGTCTTCTTCTTGTATCTTCCCTGCTGATCATGACCTGCTCCCGCTGATCAATGGTCAACATGATTTTATTGGTAAAAGCTTCCGGAATCTCGATCTCTTCCAGAGACTGCGCCAAAAGCATTTTCATCTCCATTAACCGATCTAGAGCATCCCGGCAATCGGAGCATGTTTGCAGATGTTTCTCCACTTCTTCTTTTTCGCTTGCTGGCAGTTCATGATCCATATAAGCAGAGAGCATCTCTTTCACATGATTCACTTTAAACCCCCCTCTTTTTCCAATTCCGCGCGTAAAGAAAGGCGCGCGTTATGTATGCGAGACTTGACGGTCCCTTCCGGAACACCGATGATTTCGCTGATCTCCCGATAGGACAAGCCCTGAATCTCCCTCAACACCAGAATCGTACGGTGCTCCAGAGTCAACCTTTGGAGGGCGCGTTTTAAATCGAGCTGCACTTGTTTCTGCTCAATCTGGTTTCCCGAATGACTGATCCGGTCTCTCTGTTCATGAATCCATTCCCTGATCACCCGCCTCTGTTTTTCTCTTTGTTTGATCCGGTCTTGACACAGATTATAAACGATCCGGCTTAACCAAGCTGTAAACGCATAGGCGCTTTCCAGTTGATTCATGGAAAAAAAGGCCTTAATAAAAGCTTCTTGTGCAATGTCTTCCGCATCTTCCCTATCCTTAAGCATAGCATAGGCCTGATAAAAAACCTGACGCTTATATCGGTCCACCAGCCGGGCAAATGCCTGTTTATCTCCCTGTTTCACCTGTTTGATAAGTTGGGTTAAACTTTGATCCACCACACTCCCTCCACTCTTGCCTCCATTCCCGTTCCGGTCATCCTTTTCTTTTAACGTAAAGACAGTACGTCAAGCAAAAAAGTTCACACTGGCAACTCACCTGGCAAAAAAAAGGATCTACGAGAATTATCCCCTGCAAATCCGTACTGCATGAATACCACCCAGGTACACAGACCGGCACAACCGGGAGATAAAAGTTCCCGGTACACTCAAGTCTCCTTGAAAATCTTGGGGAATCAGGAGAAAAGCGCGCACCATGACCGGACTGCAATGCACTTCACGGAAAAAGCCTGGTTCAAATCCAGAACCAGGCCGTTGACATCCCGTTTTTGATCAGGCTGCTTCTTCTTTTTCTTTTACCATTGAAGGAAGATAACGTTTGACCAGTTTGGTTCCCGCCTGATGGACGATAATCGCACTCACAACGCCGACTGCCAGACCTCCCAGAACATCCGTCGGATAATGATGTCCTACATAAATGCGGGAGAACCCGATCAGCAAAGCCAACAGAAACATAGGCACCCCAGCTTTTCTGCTAAAGAACCAAAGCGCCATCGCAATCGCCACCGCTCCGGCCGTATGGTCGCTGGGAAAAGAGGCGTTGGGATCGTGAGGCAATAACAAATGGACATGGTGAGTGACAAACGGACGCGGCCGATTATATAGAACTCCGATTAAAAAATTCACCGCCATCGCCACACAGGGTGACACAAAACCAAATACGGCGGCCAGGCGCGTAGCGGGACGAAGTGCCATGATCATGACGACGAGCACACAAACGTAGGGACCATAAGAGCTGAGCGCCTCAAAAACATGGTCCTGCACTGCGTTATGCCCCGCCAATCCATTGATATATTGAAACAGTCTGTAATCCAAAGCCAACCTCTCCTTCTTTTTTCTTTCCGTTTGTACATCTGCAAAGACACCAAATGAACAAAATAAGTTCACGTGAAAACAAAAAAATTCTTCCGATTGATGACAGGCATGGTTTCTGTCCCGGGATTATTGCAAAAAAGAGGAATTTCTTCATGAAAACGGGTCAAGTATGAACTTTTTATCTTTCGCCGGTGTCCTTTGTCTACAGTAAGAACATATAAAATGCAAGAAGGTTGATCAGCGATGGCCAAATCGGATAAAATCCTCATCAGTTTCCTCTCTTCGCTCAGCAAAAAGAAAAAGCAGTTCCTCTGGGAAATGCTGATGTTCATGTCGCTCTTGGGAACTTTTGCCGCATTATCTGAAGATCTCATACACGGTAAATTAAAGCTGTTTGACACCATCATCGGTGAGTGGATCTACCGCTTTACCGAACCGGGAGTAACAACAGCAGCAGTCTGGATTACCACTCTGGGCTCGGCCTTTGTAGAGGTTCCTTTGTTATTGGGAACAGTGGCCTGGCTGCTCTTCCGCTCCAAAAAGCACTGGCAAGCCGTGATGTTGGCGATCAGCCTGTCCGGGAGCGAATTATTAAACCTCTTCCTGAAAGAGATATTTCACCGTTCCCGCCCTACGCTCCCGCATCTGGTCGAAGCCGGCGGATACAGTTTTCCCAGCGGGCACGCGATGGCAGCCGCTTCGTTTTACGGCATGCTGGGCTATTGCATCTGGCGAAGCCGGCAAAAGCAAGGGAAATGTTCTTGGCCTTTGCCGGCCTTTACAGGAATGCTCATTTTTTTGATTGGCTTGAGCCGGGTTTATCTGCGGGTTCATTTTCCCAGTGATGTCATCGCCGGTTTTGTCGCCGGAGGAGCATGGCTGATCATTTGTATCATGGTTTGGCAAACAATCGACAATCACAGCCACAGCTGAACCGGTGTTCCTCTTGGTTAGCGACAAGGAAAGAAAGCGCAAAAAAGTGAAGGGAGAACCGGGAGGCCCGGGAATGTGGATTGGCACAAAACTTTGGCCGTCATCAACGCCGGAGAACCGCACACAAAGGATTAAACGGAAAACATGACGCGACGAGTGCAAGCCATCTTTGCAATCTCTGCGATAAAGCTATGTCCTGGCATAACCTGCCGCAGGCATATATTCCTGTGCAATTCTCCTATTCTTCTCTAAGCATGAAGATTTCCTTGCAGTTGCGGATGAGGACGGACAGGACCGACCGGAATCTGCAACAGGCATGTTTCTCCTCGCGATTTCATCCCGTAAAGCCCGTCACTAAGGTTCACATCAAATCCGAGAAGCGGATGTCCTCCCATCCCGAGCGCCGACGCCGCCAACAATAATCGCTGCATCAGCATGCCCGCTTCCATCTGTTGGATGCGATATCCCCTGTATCCAAGTGCCTCCTTCAAATGATTCCGGTCTCCGGTCACATGCAGGCAGAGGGGAACCTGGAACAGATTGACATTGTGCAAGGTCATTCCCTGTTGCAAACTGAACCGATGATCTCCGGGCTGCAGCAATTGCAAAGCATGAGCCTCGCTGTCATAGCGATAGGCACCATCCGGGATGCCTTCAACGCCATAAAAACAGCCTGCAAGCGAGATACGAGGCCTGGCTTTTTCCTGTGATGCATCCAAATCATTGCGATAGGCGAAGGAAACGGTTGCCTCTTTAAGCAGAGCAGCCAGTTGATGTTGGCACACTTTGCCCAAAAAGAAATCCATGCCAGGTGAGTACCGCTTTCGGCAGGCCGCTGCCAGATCATATGACAATCGGTCCGCCTCAGGCAAAGTGAGTGACGGCCCCTCACCGCTGACGCGCTTCCCGCCGGCCGGCCGTTGAAACGACGGCATGGTTTCCAACATCGCCGCCTGATTCATCTTCACCAGCATCGGATACGGTTTTACCTTCCGCGAGCGAATGAAATGCCGGTGCCGTATTTCCGGCAATTCCCGGCACAATTCCCTGTCCCTGACCTGCCCGTCTCCGTCCGATCCCCCGGCAAACCAAGCGTCCACCGGCTGCAGTGACAGCGGAATCACGGCATATACACTTTCCTCTTGTTCACTTAACCCGAGCAGATGGTTCACAGCCCGATCGAGAAATTGGAAGCAGACGCCGGAGACGAAGCCGAACCGTTTTGCCAATTCCAGCAACTGACCGATCAGTGCGCCGGCATCCAACCCTTGCAGCCGATAGGAAAAGTAATTGTATTTAAAAAAATTTTTCCAAAAGACGGCTGAAACAAAAACCGTGGCAAAACATGACGACCAATCGCAGCGGTTGCCGAGCGCCCGGAGCAAATAGGAATCAAAATTCCCCTCGCGCAACAAGACAAGCCGGTGATGTGCCACATCATAATGGTAGATTCCGTCCGGCACCTCTTCCATCTTCAAATAGAGATACAATTCGTTTGGATACAACGCCCCTCCTGAGGGAACAAACCGGCGGCTGCGGTGCATCGGTCCCCGGCCTTTTCCCGTGGAATCGAGTGCATAAGCAGGCTGGGAACATTGGGTGAGCCCGTATCCATACCAGAGAAAATGTCCCATTTCGCGAAGACGGGGCTGCACGGGCGCTTCTCCTCCGATGAGCGACAGCGGAACTTCCGATGACAGGGGGATCGCAGGCAAATCCTGATAAAGTTTATAGGGAAGCGGTGCATCCTCCCAGTCCACCTTACAGTCCGGCGGCCTGACTTTGTCGACATCAAAATGCAGCGACTGCAGAAACTCATCCAGATTCATCCTTATCTCTCCCGAATGCGGTTTATGGAAACGGATGCGGATGCGGATTGAGCTGATCAGGGGTCAGCCGCCGTTTGGCATACCCCAGTTCGGCCGGAACCTGCAATACCCTATCCAACCCGGTCAAGCGCACCAGATGATGCCCGAACGTGATCGGCAACATTCCCGGAATCAGCACTTTCACGCAAAACAGGCCATTGCGCCTTAATTCCGGTGTCGTTTGGTCGACCACAATCACATCAAGATTCACGCGGCGAAGCTTTTTTATTATCCTCTTCAGATCATCAGTCAAATCCGGATACCACTCCTCCCGTTGGAATTCCTCAGCAAATGTTCGCAGCGGCCGATTTTCATCCAGCAAAAACCGCAGGCGCTCTTCCGCTTCGGGCAGCCCGTAAAGCAGGGAATGATCCTCCATCTGTTGCACCAGGTAAGGATCGCGATACATTCGCATGCACTTGTCACGGTTCGCTTCCAGCTTCTCATCCAGATTGAGCATCATGCCTGCCAGCTCGTGAATCGCGCTTTTTGCTGCCCGGACCGGATCCGGATGGGCGCCGGCCGCACAGAGGAGATTCATGCCCTTTGGTTTCCGGTTTTTGGCCAATGCCCACACACCGGGAATCCCGTGTTCCATCGTCGCGTTAAACAGATGGACATCATACCCGGCCACCGCTCTGATGCGATCGACCATTAATCGCAATTCCCGATCCTCCGCAGAATACGGATCAAGACGCGGGAGCGGCAATTGCGCGTACCAGGTAATCAGGAATGAATCGCGTTCGACCACTTCCAAAATGCCGTAAAAGATCGCCTCTTCCAAACTTCCGCCCACAGCGCACCCGTTGGACGTTTCATAAACAAAGCCATCCTCAAAGCCCAGGCTGTAATAGGCAAGCAGTTTTGGCACGAGAATCGGACGTTCCTCGGTAAATGAATAGCCCCATACCCAATCCATCGAACGGTCAGGATCAAACGGTTTAAAGGGAAAAATCAGCTCCTCATATTGTTCCGGCGCGTGCACCCCCACCTTCAGCGGATTGAGCGCCTGACTTTCCAGATTGCGGTAACTGTCATGAACTGTCATCCGTTTGCCACGGGGGGTGATGCCGCAATACCGCTCCAGGCTCTCCAAAATCGCCGTCATTTCGCTCTCCGCATAGGAATGGGTCCGGCCTGCCGATGTCTCATCTCCCCGGAGCAAGGGCATGTTTACCCCCACAACTGCGAACGGCGTGACAGAATCGATCATTTTTCCATTAAAGAGACCGGTACGGTGATCCAGATAGTCCCTGGCCAGACATTCCTTCAGATCATCAAGCGAACGGCAGCGGTAACTGTCCGCGCTGATTTTCGGATTCGGTTTCAGGGAAAGGCGCGCCGCAGCCGGGGAATCATCGGGCAATCGACTGCAAACCGGGCACAGCGGGTCGGGATGGAAAAAGTGACGAGAGCTTTGGAGCGTTCTCAGATTGAGCAAATAGAGATGTTCTTGTAAATGGGACTCTTTTCCTTGCAAAACTCTGTGTGTTTCCTCCGTCAGAACGTGAACCATCTGCAACAGGGCGGAGCGCGATGCCCATGCGTCACGTTTAAGTCCCCCGATGTCTGCAAGGCGTTGCTGAAGTTCCAATATCTCAGTGCGATCCGTTCTCGCCATCATCCGCCTTGCATCAGCGCAGCGGGTACATCCCGGCACACCCGGGCGAACCAGCGGCCCGACCACACCTTCGCCAAAGAAAGCGAAGCCGCGCAACCAGGAAATCCCGGCAGATGAAAACACCTCCTCGGCCACGGCATAAACGGAGGGATCCCAGGAATCGTGCAGCATCAAAGCCATCTCTGCTGTTTCCGGCACGCCTGTTGTTAAATTGCTTTTCCGAACGATCCGGTATCGGAGTGAGATCTCTTCACACACCATGTCCGCCAAAAGTCCATCTCCGACTACCAACACCACCGCGCTCATCTTGTCTCCCCCCTCCTTAGCAACACGCCAAACACTCCTGCCAGTGCTTTCTGTAAAAAGGGTTCCAGTGCCAAATCCAAGACGAAAACCTCCCAGCCGTTCTGTGTCAGAATCTGAGAGGCAGATTGCCACAATTGTGATGAGGATTCCCCGCAGGAAGGCAACCGCAGGTGATGCGGTTCCTGATCCCGTAATAGGACAGATGAAACTTCTGCTGTTTTGATTCCCCCGCACTCCGTTTGATTTTGTTCTCTTTGCACGGCCTGTTGCAATGCCGTTCGCAAGGCCATGGTCTCATTCAAGCCGGCACTGCCAATCCATCTGCCTCCCGTACCGATCCAAACCACCGGAAACCCGCATACGCTTTCGCCCAAACCGATCACCGCTTCCCCGTGCAAGGTTGTCAATGCTTGCAAAAAAAACTGGGAGCGTTCATCGCTGACCTCCGGCAACTGCACCGGAACAACAACAGGCCGCCGTTCCATCAGTTGCTTCACCAGTTCATCAGCCAGGCACTTTTGCAATCCGCGACAGAACGCTTCGGCAACGGTTGTTCCTGCGCCGACACCGACAAATTCCTGCGGCTGGATGATGCCATCCTTTACGAGCAAACCGGTCATTTGAGATACATATGCCTCGACTCCGGCCAAACCGGCTTCCCTTCGCGCTTCTTCATGCGTCAGCCCGGAACAGATGATTTCCGGCAAGAGTTCTGCCGGCCCGTCCGACAGCGGATTCACCGCCTGGATGCGGCACTGGGACAACGGAAGCTGTTTCAGGTCTCCTTCTCCCCAAACGTGGAAAATTCCCGATTCCACCGATGTCAGGTGATTGAAATAAGAAAACAAATCCGTTCCTGCCCCGCTGCCCGCACTCTCTTCCAGCTGCTGAACAGGCTCCTGAACCCATGTTGGTTCCCTGTGTCCGGCCACCAATGGATGGGGGAAAAACGAGTGCCAGCTTCCTTCCAATGTATCCGGATTCAGCAAAAATAATTTATTTTTCTCTTCCGCCTGAGCCACGCCGGTAACAGTTTTGAACAAGGCGAACACGATCACATTGGCCAACAGCGCCCCGGCGGTCGACGGGAATGCATTTTGCCCAGTTTCTTTGCCAATCGCGTTCCGGTGCAGACGCCGCCACGCCGATTCCCAACATCCCTCCGCGCCCGGTTCCACCACCGGCCCCGCCATCCCGAACCGGGCAAAACCGACGGCCGGGAGAAACACTTTTTTCTCCTCCCGGCAAATGGCATGAAGCAGCCGCAGTTTATCAAGCCCTCTTCCTGGCGACACGTATAAAACATAATCAAACGGATCCACCGCTTCCCGCCAGAAATCCGGCCCCTCCTTGTCCCGGCAAATTTCCTCCAGTTCCACCTCAGGGTCGGTTTTGCGGGCATGCGACGCCAATTCAAACAAGCGCTCGCGATTGGTTGGATGTGAGCCGGTTACCAGCAGACGCAACCGGGGCAATCCGGATTCCAGCAAGGCCTGCGTTAATGAGGCCAACATCGGGCCGCAGCCGACTGCCAACACTTTGGCCCGGCGATAGGACTCAAAACGGGAAGCGCCGGAGTCGGCCAACGTATCCAGAAATTCAATCTGCGAAGCAAATTTTTGCCGCACTTCATCGGTTAATTGGTGCGGACGATCTTCGCTCACATCCCGCACAAAGCCGTTTTGGCACAATACTTCCGCTATTTCATACACCCGGTTGCGGTACGCCTCCGGCAATCCGTCTGTTAAATCCTTCAAGGTGTGCTCGCCGTTAAACATCGGCAGCAGCTTTTCCATCCACTGATCGACCGTTTCGCCTTCAATCCGGAATGAGCATGAGTTATTCCGAAAGTACACCCCTCCTTTGGCATCCGGGAAAAAAAACGTGTCCCCCTTCACTTTCAAACGCATGGAAGGCTTCAAACCGGTCATTCCACTCCTCCTCACCGCGGGTCTGTTTTGCCCCGCATCATTTCCCGTTCATTGATATCTTATCTGCAGTAATTTGTCCTCTTTCCTGTTGATCTGAAAAAAACCCTGCGAGCCGGGCAGCCGGCTGGCAGAGTCAACCAATTGGGGGACAATGCTGTTTTCAAGTCTAAAAAATAGGAAATACACACGCAAAACATCCAACGCAACCGCCACAGCCGAAGCACCTGCCGCAACCGCCACAGCGGAAACATCCTCCGCATCTCCAGCACCTTTGTGATACTTCCGCATCATAATAATAGGGATATTCCGGGTATTCCCAAGTCTCCAACTCCCCGGGCTTAAAACTGTCGACGCTTAATTTTTGAATTTGTTTTTTAAAATCATCCATGATCAGCAACCTCCGCTTATGCTTTGAATGCTTGCGCCGGAACATCACTGAACCGGCATCTTTTGCCTTTGCTCAAATCTGCTTCATATTTATGAAAAAGAGTCCGTTGTGGTTACGTGTCCCGGTCAGTGATTTGGTTCAATTTGTTTCCGTCATCGGGTTGTGATCATCCAGGCATAAAAAAGACTTGACTGCAAAGAGCCAAGTCTCGATCTTTCCCTTCAACTTACAGGCGAGCACGTTCTCTGCCATCTCGCACTTGAAAATAGCCGGTCGGATCCGCTTTCAATCCTGCAGCAGCCATTTATGTGCCGGCTGGTCAAAAGGTTTGAGGCGGCGTCCATCACCACCGCCAAGGAACCAGAGGTAGTAGATTTTGTAACCGCCCGCCGCGGCCACCGGATGGTATCCCTTATGCAGGGCGACCGCATCTCCGTGACGAATGATAAAGGATTCGTTTACCTCACCGTCCTCGGTGTAGACGAGCTGTACACCAAAACCTTGCTGCGGCTCCATCTGAAAATAATAGATTTCTTCCATTTTCACTTCCGTCTCGTTGTTTTCGTCATGTTTGTGCGGCGGATAGCTGGACCACCCGCCGGGTTCACCGTAGGTTTCGCCGAGCACGATCCGCTGGACGCGCCCTTCTCCATTGTCGGCGATAATGTCGTGTACCTCCCGTTTCCAAGTCTCTTTGCCACGGTGATGGACGACGATCTCTTCCGGTTCGACCAGAAACGGTTTAAATTTTTGCTCCGCCTTCACTTTGCAAACCCCGATCTGAAGCGTTCCGCCTCCGGCTTCCGTCACTGAAAACGCCGTACGGATCGGTACATAGAGAGCCGTCGCCTTTCCGGAAAACACATTTTCCCGTTGACCGACCCTATCCCATGTTAGCCCTTCCACGGTAAACGTGGCTTTTCCGCCGAGGATGACCAGCACCGTTTCATAATCTCCCGTTTCCCCGCGCCAGGTTTCTCCCCGGCCCAAACGCAGGAAATCGAAACGGTTATATTCAAGGACATCACAAGACTCATCGATCACGCTTTGATAGCCGGATTTTTCTTCGACATGGTATAACAGTTTCATTTTTCAACCTCCCGATCTCCAAACCTTTCCGGTTGCGCCATCTCTGCGGGAGAACAAAAAACACAACGTTATCATAATACATTCTAAATTATAAGAATATACTTATCAATATTAAAGACGGATATCGTCCGGCTGGCAGGAAGAGTTATTTCGCTCGGTCGGGATTTCGGCCGATCTATGGCCGCACGGATTGCTGATGCGCATATACGGCCGGATTCCCTCTTCATCTCTCATAATGCGGCTCTGTTTAAAAGCTAATCCAGTATTTTGCCCATATAATATTCGTCGACAAAACGGTCTTCCAAAATCAGAGAATGTTTTCTCGTCCCTTCCCGCTGAAAACCCATTTTTTCATATAACGAGACGGCGGCAACGTTGTAGGTCATCACCGTCAATTCCAAGCGGTGGATCCGATGCTGCCGGGCCCAGTTTTCTGCGGCATGCAGCAGTTTGCTTCCCCAACCTTGACCTCTGGCTTCCCGCAACAATCCCAGCACCAGATGGGCCGTGGCTCGGTTCCGCCGAAATCCTCCGCCGAAAACTTCAATAAAACCGAAGATTTTTTCTCCTTCTTCGGCAATGAAAACCGTTTGATTGGGATGACTCAGGATTTCCTGAATCCACTTTTCCTGTTCTGCCACTTTTTCTGTTCGTTCACCCGGTTCCAGCAGCATAAATTCGGTTTCCAGGTCAAGTTGCCGGAGGAACGCCAAAAAAGAACCGGCATCCCGGCGTCTGATTTCGCGAATTTGCATCTGTCCCCCGCCCCTTCAATTCATTTTGTCCGGCCGTGGACACACCCGGCCGAAGGTTGCCGGCAAAGCCTGAACAGGAATCGAGACCCTGCTTCCTCTTTTTGCCCCTAATTCAGATTGCCAGCCGCATCAGCCGATCGTCCACGGCATCTTCTGTCAATCCGTCAGTGACTGCGGATGATCCTCCAGGATTTGCACATACCCCGATGTTCCGTCCACCCTGATGTATTGCCCGTCCTTGATTTTCTCCGTTGCCCCTTCGACTCCGACAACAGCGGGAATGCCGTATTCGCGGGCGACCACGGCACCATGGGTCATCAAACCTCCCACTTCCATGACCAAAGCTTTGGCCGAATGGAAAAGCGGGGTCCACCCCGGATCGGTAAATGGGGCGATCAAGATTTCACCCGGCTTTAACTCCGCTGATTCCGGCTTTAAAACGACACGGGCATACCCTTCCGCCACCCCGGAGGAGACCGGTGTCCCGACCAGGGAATCTTCCGGAACCTCAATATCGTTCCTTATTCCCGTAATCACTTCCCCTTCGCTTGTCATCAACCGGGGAGGGGTCAGTTTTCGCTGCCATTCATACTCTTTTTTGCGCTGGCTGATCCTGGTTTGCACCTCGCCGGAATCTCCTTGTTCCAGGAGCAAAGTCAATTCATGGAGAGTGAGGTAAAACACGTCCGTCTCCTGCTCCAACACCCCATTTTCCGCCAGCTGGCGGGCTTCTTCCATTATCGCCCGCTTAAACAACGCGAAATGACGGATCATGGTAAACTTGTGATGCTCACGTATTCCCATCACATTGCGATATCTGCGGATCAGAAAGGACATCCACTTCGCTTTCAGCCAGCCGCCCTTCTTCTCGCGAAGCCGTCTGAGCAGTGTTTCTTCCGCTTGTTCCGCCTCGATGATCCCCTGCTTGAAGCGGGTTCGATGTTCTCCGGGTTCCACCGTTTGCAGATGGCTCAATATGGCCGGTACCAACGTGGTTGGCGCTTCATGCCAGCGCGGTCTGGTAATGTCAATCTCACCCGGACAGCGCGTCCCGTATTTATCCAAAAAATGCGCAAAGGCGGCGCAAAAATCCTCTCCACCCTCCGCTTTCCCCAGCTCATCATAAAGCGTCGCGTCCGTGGCTTTTTTCAACGCTGCGATCACTTCGGGGTACGGCCTCGCGGCATCCGCCAAATCCCCGAGCGCAAGTCCCATCTCGCTCGTCACATTGCCCGGCAGCGACCGGTTCAACAGCGGAACTTCCCGGGCATCACCGAGCCAGCGAACGGAAAAATGCTCGATCCATTTCAGTGTCACGATTCCGGTGAAAAGGTAAGGGGCGAAATGGGAAATCATCCTGAGCAACAGCGTTCCCAAATTTTCACGGATTTTTTTGATCCGCTCCGCCCCGGTGAGCGAGGCGAGTTCCTGTTTGCTCTCTTCCACCAGCCGCTCCATCATCTCGTTACATTTATCCACTGCCTTGGAGGGATCGCTGAAGAAAATAATCCGGATCACCTTGGCGAGCAAAGGCGGAATAATACGCCGGACGGTTCTGCCCACTTCCTTGTTGGGAACCGCTTCCTGCAAAAAACGTTCCCGCTGGATGACCTCGGACAACGCATAACTCATCCGTTCATCCATATTGACCATCAGCTTCGGGATGATTTTCCGGGCAACTTTGGAATATAAAACCGGAGTCAGGTCGATATAGATCCGCCCGCCTGCTTCCAAAGCGGCTGTGCTTTCCCCCGTGTGCGGATCCCGCTTTCCGAAAGGAAAAACCGTCCGCATGGTCGAAACCGCCAACGGCCGCATCGCTTCCGTCATCATCTGCTGATGACCGAAGGAGAAGAAAACGTGCAACTTTCCATCCTCTTCAACCTGCGGAACCGGAAACAAAGAGGTGATCGGGCGACTTTGCAGGATAAAAAATCTCCCGTCAGCCAGACACCATTCGATATCCTGCGGGCTTCCGTAATGGGCCTCGATTTTCTTTCCCAGCTCCGCCAACGCCAAAATATCCCGGTCAGCGAGAGCTTGTTCGTTCCGCTGCTCGTGGGGCAAGTCGCAGGTTTTGGTTCCCCCTTCCGGCAACGGGAAAATCGCTTTTTGCTTGTCGGCAATCTTTTTCCTGACGATTTTTCCGGAGCACACCTGATAGAGATCGGCAGAGACAATCCCGGAAACCAGCGCTTCTCCCAGACCGAAGCTGGCATCGATCGAAACGGTGCGGCGGTGGCCGGTAATCGGGTCAGCCGTAAATAAGATCCCGGAAACATCAGGGAATACCATTTGCTGCACGACAACTGACAACAATACGTTCCGATGATCAAAACCGTTTTTGATCCGGTAGATGATTGCCCGATCCGTGAACAGAGAAGACCAACACTGCTTTACGGCCTGAAGGAGTTGCTGTTCCCCTTTCACATTCAAATACGTTTCCTGTTGCCCGGCGAACGATGCCGTCGGCAAATCTTCCGCCGTCGCACTGGAGCGGACGGCATAGGCGGCGTCGTTCCCCGCTTCCTGCCAAGCTTCGATCAGGGCATTGCGGATCTCATCAGGAATGGGCAAGGTATGCAAATGCTCACGGATTTTTTGCCCGATTTCCCGAATTGGTTCCAGCTGTCCGGCATCCAACTGCTCCAGCTGCCGAAAATACCCATCCATTTCACTGCTTTCATGAATAAACCGCCGATAAGCAGAAGTGGTGACACAAAATCCGGCGGGAACCGGAAAACCGGCTTTAGTCAACTCCCCGAGATTTGCTCCCTTCCCCCCGACATATGGAAGACTGGCATGATCGATGTCGTGGAAGCTCAATACATATCGCTCTATCGAACTCACCCTCTTTATGTGAAGTGTATATCAGGTCAGATCGTGCCTCCCCACGTTTTTAATGGTCAGTGAGGAGTAACACTCTCCAGCCGATTCTTAAAGCCCGGCGCTTGCAAAAAAGCGCTGTCTGCCCGCATCTGTCAGGTTCCCCTCAATCATGAGCGTAGAGATGTGTCTGAATACATCCTTCAGCGTATAGGGGGTGTGGGCCAAAAATTCCGGATTGGCAACGGTTTGAATCGCATTCATGACAATCGTCACCACCAAGGTCTGGTCAAGATCGTCTCGAAAGATCCCCTGCTTCACTCCTTCCTCAAACAGGGGAATGAGCTTGTTCAAAATCACGTGTTTGCGCTGTGCCTCAAACCGGGCATAGGCATCGGGAACCGCCCGTTTCATGTCATGGAGGGCGGCAACCTCAATTCGCGAGATCCGTCCGCTGATCACAAACAACAATTTTTTGATTTGCCCGGTCAAATCCAGGGCCGGGTCTGAGGTAATCCCATCAATCTCCCGCACGATCCCACCGAAAAAACTTTCAATCACTTCATTCAGCAAATCTTCTTTGCTGGAAAAATATTTGTAGAAAGTCGATTTGCTCATTTTGAGTTCGGAGGCAAAATCCGCGATGGAGACGTTGGAATACCCTTCGGTCCAGATCTTTTTCGCGGCATAGTCCAAAATCTTCTGCTTCGCTTTCTCCTGTTTATTCATCGCGCCTTCCTTCATTCATCCAAAATTTATAGTACCATTAATACTTATATGGTACTATAAGTACCATGATAAAGCAATTTCGAACATAACTCTCCACATTCACGGCAAAAATCAAGAGGGGAACATGCCGAGGTTGAAGCCTGGCGGGCCGGCTTTCTCAAACATTTCGCTTCCCCACGCCGGGCTGTTCAACGTGATCGTCACAAGTATAGCTTTTGACTGATTACGTCTGGTGATGAGCACAAAAAAAGGCATCCCCCTCACGGGACGCCAATTACTCAGCTATCGGCCCATTTTTTTCAGAAAGTACATATTCATTGCGGCCGGCACCAATCCCCGCCAAAATCATAAGAATTGTGGCCAGCGCCAGAAGTATCAACGAAGGCTCCCAGGAATGAGTCAAATCATACCAGAAACCGAGCAGGGTGGGCCCGACGGCGGCCAGGGAGTATCCGACCGACTGAGCCATTCCGGAAAGCTTGGCCGCCTGGACGGCATCGGTGGTTCTAAGCCCCAACAGGGAGAGAGCCAAGCTGATACTCGCCCCCTGGGCAATTCCGGTCAGCACAATACTGCTGATCAGAGCGGCCGTTCCGTCAGCAAACAGGCCCGCTATTCCACCTAACTGGATCAAGCCGATCAGCACGGCAATGCCTTTTTGCTGCGGCATCCGGTCCGCAAGCACCGGAGTGAGAAATGTCGCCGGAAGGCTGACAAATTGCAAAACGGAGAGCATCCATCCCGCCATTTCTTCACTCATGCCATGGCTTTGCAAAATTTCGGGAAGCCAGGCGACGGTACAGTAAAATAAAAAAGACTGCAACCCCATGAAAAATGTCACTTTCCAAGCCAGGGGCGAACGCCACAAGGAACCGGCAGACCTCTCCGGGATCCCGGGTTGCAAGGTCGCGGCCGGTTTGCCATGGCCACGCAACTGGGGAATCCAAATGAGAACGGCAGGGACAGACAAAACGGCCCAAAACATCAGGGAATATTTCCATCCCAGATGAAACCCCTTTGCCAGGGGAATGCTCACCCCGGATGCCAGCGCCGCAAACGCGCACATGGAAGTCGAATAAACACTGGTCATCAACCCGACTTGTCCGGGAAATCGCTGCTTCACAATGCCGGGCAACAGCACATTGGCGATGGCAACGCCAATCCCCACCAAAGCTGTCCCCAAAAAAACGGCGAAGACCGTTCCCGTTGAACGGATCACAATCCCGCCGGTCAAAATGAGCAAACCGAAAAACACCGATAATTCATTTCCCCACCATTGGGAAAAGCGGGGGGCAAGCAATGAAAGAAGGGCAAAGGCAATCAGAGGGAGCGTTGTGATAAATCCCGCCATCCCGTTGGAAATGCCCAAATCTTCGCGTATCCACCCGATCAAGGGACCGACGGAAGTAATCGCCGGGCGCAAGTTCAGCGCGACAAAGATGATTCCCAAAACTAAAAGGGTTTTTCTCGCTGGCAGCTGCTGTGATTGGGTCAGAGAATATTCTTTCATCCGATAAAACTCCTTTAACGAACGATTGTCTGGACTATCTTAACACAAAATCGCCTCCGAACCCCAATCATTCTCTCCATCCTCCCAACCACCAAAAAATTGCGGTTCCCGCAAGCAAATGATCCGGGAAAAAATCAACTGATGGTTCCACCCGCTTCGCGAATGTCCTCCTCTGTCCGGATGGTGGTTTCAATCGCCACTTCCAAAGCTCTTACAATCAGATCCAGATGCATACTCGGTTGTCCCGGATGATGGACAGCCTGTTCCGGCGAAAAAGGGATGTGAATAAAGCCGCCGCGCACTCCTTTTTCCTGTTGAAGCCGGTGCATCAATCCGTAAAACACATGATTGCACACAAACGTTCCGGCCGTATGGGAAACATGTGCGGGGATCCCTTCTTCCCTGATCCTTTTTACGATGGCCTTGACCGGCAGGCTGGACCAGTACGCTGCCGGGCCCCCTTCAACGACCGGTGTATCAATCGGTTGCTGTCCCTCGTTATCGGGAATCCGCGCATCAATGATGTTCAGTGCAACGCGTTCAATGCTGACGGAATCGCGCCCGCCGGCTTGTCCCGCACAAATGACAATCCTCGGCTGATGATAGTCGATCAGTTGCCAGAGCCGCTCGAGCGAACGGCCAAAAGCGGTTGGCAATTCTTCAGCCACCACCTGATACCCGTGCACCCATTTTCCCTGTAGTCGTTTGGCCGCTTCATATGAAGGGTTGACCGTTTCCCCTCCAAAGGGGGAAAATCCCGTCAATAAAACCGTCTCCATCCGCAATGCCTCCCTTTAAAAGCGATAAACGAGAAAATACATCAGAAACATATTGACCAGGAACAGAGCGATACCGGTCGGTATTTGCTTTTTCACTACCGCATTCTGATCATCCAGGTTTAACAACATCGCAGGAACGATATTGAAGTTCGCAGCCATCGGCGTCATCAGTGTTCCACAGTAACCGGAAAACATGCCCAGTGCAGCCATGATCGCCGGATTGCCCCCATGTGCATGCACGATCAGGGGTAAACCGATTCCTCCGGTGATCACGGCAAAGGCGGCGAAAGCATTTCCCATAACCATTGTAAAAAGAGTCATCCCGACACAATAAGCAACGACGGCGACAAACCCGTTATCTGCGGGCAGATACCCTTTTACCAGATGGGACACGGCATTACCCACACCCGCTTTGTCAAAAATGCCTCCCAGAGCGGCGAGCATTTGCGGCAGCAACACGGCCCAGCCAACCGCCTGGAGCAATTTGCTCCCCTCTTGAAACGGAACATTCATCTTCGCTTTCGTCACATAAAGGGCAATCGCAAAAGCGATAATCGTGGCCAGCCCCAGGGATACCAGTGTGACATCCTCTTTCTTCACCAGCACGGCCGAACCCCATTTCAACCTGTCCAACGTGAGTGTGCCAATCACCGTCACAACCGGAATGGCAAGCGCTGGTATAAAAATTTTCCACTTCAGGCGTTGGGCCAGATGAATCCGTTCATCCTTGCCGGACCCTTCCGAGTGGGACGGGGCTTTCACTCTTCCGAGAGCAGCCAAAATCACCATCACGATGACGAGATAACCGATGATCAAAGGAGGAACGAAATCGCCGGCGATGAAAGTAAAGGCAAAAATCCCCCAAAAAAGGGCCGATGTCCATCGGGTCGGATGCTTTTTGTTTAAAGCCACTTGAATCGCGATCATTGCGACGATCAGGCCGATCAGCGCATACAGGTCATTCATAGGAACCAGTGATTTCATTTATTGGCACCGCCCTTCTCCCTGCTCTTCGCTTGTGCTGTTTTGCCAAAGCGGCCCAGTCTTTTTTCCAGCCGGTACAGGCGAAACCAACTGATCAAAAATGCAGCTGTCGCGGTGGGCAATCCCCATAAAGCCATATCCCAGATTCCCACATTCATGCCAACCGAATGAAAAAACCCGCTCATCAATAAAATCGCCCCGGTGGCAATAAAAATATCCTCTCCGAAAAACCAGGCCGTATTTTCCATCGCAGCTGCATAGGCGCGAATCTCTTGCATCACTTTATCCGGCAGCTTTCCATATCGCACCTGCGCTGCCACTTCCGCCATCGGAGCGACCAACGGGCGAACGGTTTGTGCATGCCCTCCGATGTTAAGACCGATTGCCGCCGATAACTCCCTTATAAATAAATAAACGAGCAGAATGCGGCTGGCCGTTGTATTTTTTGCTTTGGCGATCATCATCTCCACCCGTTCTTTCAGACCGTAACGTTCGAGAACGCCTATAACCGGAAGCGTTAAGATAATCGCCATCGACATATACCGGTTTTGCACAAAAATTTCGCCAAATTTCTCTATAATATCATTAAATGACATTCCAGATACCAATCCGGTAATAATTCCCGCTCCCATGACAACGAGCAACGTATTGAATCGGAACAGGAAACCGATGACCACAACCAGGATGCCAATGAGCTTAAGCAAAAAGCCCCCTCCTCCCATCGTTTTGAAATCGTCGCAAAGCATCAAATATGTTTGTACTAAATCTTATCCCGCTGAAAGATGTTGAATCGGTAAATAACGAAAACAATACTGTATACACATTAATTTATGTAATTTACGAATCATTATACTATTTTATGGCTGGTCATTCAAATTTGTAATTCGCTTCCGGCCTGTTATCACCAAACCAGAAATTGTTATGCAATTTGCGGACACATCCCGTAAAATAGAGCAGAGCGAGTTGTTTCTTGCTTACTATAAAATAATTTCATTTATGTTGAGGGTGGTTGAGTTGAGTTTGAGCAGAGATCAGTTTGAGAAACGCGAGGATGTATTACAGCGGTCATTGTCTGAACGGCAGATGATCATGATTGGATTGGGGAGTGCGATTGGAACCGGTTTATTCATGGGTTCCAGTCTGACCATCCATTATGCCGGCCCGGGTGTTTTATTCAGTTATCTTCTCAGCTCGTTGATCGTTCTGGCCATGGTCTTTTGCTTGTCCCGGCTCTCGGTGATCCATCCGACCGCGGGCTCTTTCGGCCTCCATGCAGAAACATATTTGGGTTCTTGGTTTGGTTTCGCGGTTCGATTCACGTATTGGGCGGCAAACGCGATCGTGATCGGCGGTGAAGCGACGGCGATCGGGCTTTATATGAAATATTGGTTTCCCGGCCTGCCATCCTGGATTTGGATCATTGCATTCTCCCTGCTGATTATCGGGATTAACGCCATTTCTGTTCAGAGTTTCGGCTGGTTTGAATACTGGTTCTCCACGCTGAAAGTGGTGGCCGTCATCGGTTTTATCCTGTTGGGCATCGCCCTCATTTTCGGAAACGGCACGCAAAGCACCCACTATCTGCTCGCTTATGGCGGATTTCTTCCCCATGGATGGAAAGGGGTATGGATGGGCAGCGCCATGGCGATGTTCAGCTTTATGGGAACCGAGATCATCGCCATCACGGCGGGAGAAGCAAAAAAACCAAAGCAGGCACTGACCAGGGCCATGAAATGGATGGTGGCCCGACTCGTTATTTTTTACCTTCTATCCACACTGGTCATGGTTTGCATCGTGCCGTGGAATCAAATCGGAGGCGAACAGATTCAGGAAAGTCCGTTTGTCAAAGTGCTGCAATCGCTCCATATTCCCTATGCTGCAGGAGTGATGAATTTCATCATCCTCACCGCTGCGCTTTCCACGATGAATGCCAATTTGTATGCTTGTACACGGATGATGTTTTCACTGTCCAAGAGCGGCTATGCCCCTGCTGTTTTCGGAAAGGTCAACCGCCGCGGAATTCCGCTCATGGCTCTGATCGTCTCTTCCTTTGGATTGGGTGTCGCCGTTCTCCTCAATCTGTTTGATCCGCAAGCCTATAATACACTCTTCGGCATTTCGATTTTCGGCGGTATTTTCACCTGGATCATCATCTTTCTCAGTTACGCCCGCCTCCGGAGAAAAAAGACCGGAAAAGCTTCGGTTCTTGCATGGGCCGGTGCCGTGCTTTTGGTGTTGTTTTTGCTCACCATGCTGCTGAATCAGGCATGGAGCTTCGCCATTTATACCGGATTCTGCTGGTTGTTTCTGCTGACCCTCATCTATTTGGCGAAAAAAGGGGTTCAGCGGTCGCAATCGGTTCATCCGGAACAGTAAACACAGAAAAAACGGCCGGGTCTTTTTCATCCGGCCGTTTTCTCCGTGAAAGTGCATGGGGACACCGGAGGGTTTCCTCCGGCCTTTCCGGGCTGTGCATCTTTCAATATTCACCGAGGTCAATGATCTCCCCCAGCTCTGAATATCTCGAATCCATTACTTTTTTGATATTGATATTCCAGTATTTACTCAAGTATTGAACCGTTTCTTCCTGATCGTGCATGATCATTCGTTCGTTACGATGATAAACGGCCCATCCTTCCTCCATTCCGATCATAATGCGTTCCACTTCCAATGATTCATCAGGAGGGTCTGCGGAAAACCGCAACACCTCTCCTACCCGCATTTCCTGCAACTTTTTCCTCAATTCTTTATCTTTCATCCCCAAAAGCTCCCTATGCCAGTAACCCACATCGACAAATCCTGATTTTTAAGAAGGGGTTCTTTTTTTATTATTTTATGATTCCACCCAAAAAAACTCAATGAACACCATGGCAAAAAAACGAGTATCCATTTTTGATCAGGCGCATGAATCAAGACATCTAGCAGAGGCAAACTTTTCTGTTTACCATATATTACGAATAGGTTCGTTGATAGTCATTATATCAGGGAAAGGGGCGGGAACCAGATGTCTCAACCGATCCTCATTTTCTCTCACATTCCGAAAACCGGCGGGCTGACCTTGCGCAAAATTATCGACCAGCATTTTGCTCCGCATCATATCTATAAATATCCGGCTCATCATCAGGCACGTGTCCTCAACCTCGTGCCACAGTCCAAAATCTCCCATATCCGCTGCGTCTATGGTCATTGCCGCTTCGGAGTACACCGTCATTTTGACCGGCCATTTCAATATATCACGATGTTGCGCGATCCGCTGAAACGAATCATTTCATCCTATTACTTTATTCGCTCCAGTCCCAGCAACAGGCTTCACAATAAAGTAAATAAAATGAGTCTGGAAGAGTATATCTTCAGCCGCGATCCGCGGATTAGCCTTCCGTTGCATAATCACCAAACCCGTTTCATCTCGGGCAAAAATGATCCCGACATCAAACTGGCGATGGAAAACATCCGCAAGCATTATCTCTTCGTCGGCATTACGGAAATGTATCCTGAATCCGTTTTTATGCTGAACCGGCTGATGGGATGGAAACATAAGCCTTACAGCAAAGAAAACATCACCAAAAACAAGCCGAAAAAAATCCCGTTGTCCGATCAGGCAATCCGGCACATCAAGGAACAAAACGCTTTGGATTATCAAATCTATGAATATTGCAAAGAGCAGTTGACCAATCAGATCAAAAATCTGCCGGAACCGGCCAAGGAAAGGATGGATCGTTTCATAGGCGCAAATCGGTGAATTCGGGTTGAAGGGGGTGACCAATCCCCTTCCTCTCCCACCGGCCTTCAGCCTGTTCGTACATACCCACGTTGAAACGCATGCCCGGAACAAGTGCATAACAAAAAGCCCCCCTCTTGCGGGAAGCTTTTTGTTATTTCCACCCTTAACGGGAAAAAGGGTATTGATTCGGCGCCACAAATGTATTGGGACCGTGATACTGGTTCGGCGGGCTGTATTGGTTATGGGGTGTGGGATACTGGTTGGACGGAGGCATCGGCAAAGCCTTTTGTTGTTGCTGTTGCTGTTGCGGCTGAGTCTCCTCTTCCAGTCCCTCCATCCCGAATTCCTCCAGGACACGGCGGGCCAGTTTCAGTTCATCATTGACCATTTCATCTTGATCTTTCGACTTGAGCAAAAGATTTTGATATTGCAAAAGAGCCTCTTCAATCAGGTCCAGTTCGGCTTTTGTCAAATTAACTGTGATTTTCATTATTTCTACTCCTTTAACCTTATCCTATCACTACCTATATCATAATCGGATCGAAATAACAAAACAACAAAAACTCGCACTGGTTGATTTTATATTCAAATGCTCTTCTCACATCAAAATCAGTTTTATTTTCTTTAAAAATGTATTTATTCCATGCAATCTCCAATTGTCCCGCTCTTCATTCCATGGAAAAGTGACGTTCTGATTCAAGCGGATTCCCTGCTTACCACTAATCACGTCTGCTTCACTTATTTCTGGCCATCATCTTTTTCATCGATCTTTTTTTCCGCTTTTTCCATCTGAGCCAGCAACTCCATTACCTGTTGAAAGATTTGCATGGCTCGCGGATCTCCGTCGTCCGGAACCGAACGAAGGACGACAGCCACCGCATATCGCGGATGGTCGGCGGGACCGAATCCGATCATCCATTTATTATACTTGTCTTTCTTTACACCGACCTGGGCCGTTCCCGTCTTGCCCGCCAATGGCCATGGGGCACGGGAGACAGATTTGCCCGTCCCGTCCGTCACCACCTTTCGCATCATTTTTTTGACGGCATTCAGCGCATCCGCTTTGATCGGCTTTGCACCCGGGATGAACTGGTTGCGAAAGCGGTAGAGGACCCGCCCGTTCTGATCGCAAATTTCCTTCACCAGTCTGGGTTCCAGCGTTTTTCCCCTGTGAAACAGAGAAGTGATCATATTGACCGCCTGAAGCGGTGTCATCTTGACATCATGCTGCCCGATTCCGGTTTGTGCCAGAACACCCGGATCATTTGCCTGCGTGTTTTTGGCGAAAATCAGCCCGGTCTGCTCTTCCGGAAACTGGGAAAAATGCGCTTCATCAAAAACGCGGCCGTTCCAGATCACCTCTTGCGCAAGCCCCAACCGCTTGGCATAGGAGGAGAGTTTTTGAGCACCGAGTGTCTGTGCAACTGTTCCCAATACGACATTGCAGGAATTGGCATAGGCGTCGGCAAAGGTTTCCCGTCCGTGCCCTTTGGGATTGTCATCGTGCAAGTGATACCGGTCCAGTTTTCCATTGCAGTAAAAAACGGTGTCGGGTTTAACCAATCCTGTATCAAGCGCGGCGACCGCGACCACCGTCTTGAAGATCGATCCCGGTGTCGCTTCCATCACGGCCCGGTTTTCCCAGGGATTTTTCTCATCCTCTATCGTCGTCCCTTTCGGGCTGCTCGCCATGGCCAAAATATCCCCGTCGGCAATCTGCTGCACCACCACTGCACCGTCTTCCATCCGCTTCTCTTTCATCAATTCTTCCACTTGCCGCTGCAGTTCCTTGTCAATCGTGGTCACAATGGTTTTCGGAGGATCTTCATTAATTCCGCCGATTTTCTTTTGAAGCATCTGTACTCCGGTCAGCGGCCTGCCGGTTTGAGTGGTGGTATAGACGAGAAGATCTTCATTTTCTCCATGCAAAAAAGGCTCAAAAGCCGCTTCCAATCCGGAAATCCCCAAGAGAGACTGGCTGTTCCATTTTCCGCTTTCCACTTCCGGTTCAAACCATTTTTTCATCAGCAACGGACTGCGAACCACTTGACCGATCACCTGTTGCCCAAGCTGATTCAAGGTCATTCGCTGATCGGACATGACCGTTCGCACGGCCGGCAGGTGAAGGGCATCGATCTTTTCTTTCTGATCCGGTGTCAGGATCAGCTCCCTGCCGTCTTCCCGCGTCAGAATCATCGGTGTCCGCAACCGGGTCACCAGCGATATGAACTCTTTCATCGGATAGTGGATAAGATCGGTAATAGCTCTCACTTTTTTTTGCTGATAGGCAATTTGTTCTTCAGACTGGGGAAAAACGAGCAAATGCCAATTCTTTTCCCCCACGAGTGACTTTCCGTTGCGGTCCAGGATCTCCCCGCGTCCGCTGTCGATGACGACTTCCTTATTCTGTCGCGATTGCGCCATTGCAATCAGGTCCACTTGCTCATCAAACAAGGAAAACGATCTGGTGGATGCGATTTGAATCATATACAGCCTGAAGATAATCCCCATAAAAGCGATGATGAACAAAAGGCTGACGATCCAGCTCCTTCGTATTTTTCTCATAGATTCCACCCCGCTCTTCTCTTTCTCCAGCATGGACAGGAAAAGAACGAGGTATACTTTTGGATGGATAAAAACTGTCATGACTTTGGCACACTCTGGGGATTAACACACGAAGCAAAAAGAGGGGGTTAAGGGGACACCGCTTTCCGGCACAAGATAGACCGGCAAAAAAACCCCTCCGGTCTGGAGGGGGGGAGCTTTTATTGAGCTGTTGAAGATTTCTCTTTTAATTTACGTTCATTGGCGTTGCTTCTGGCTATATCCCGATTATGCTCAGCCACGGTCGTCTCAAAATAGTGGAGGCCTGTCCCGTCACTGCGGGCAACATAATAGATGTACGGATGTTTTTTCGGACTCAGGGCCGCCTGCAATGATTGAACACCCGGGTTGCTGATCGGTCCCGGAGGCAATCCCTTGTTTAAATAGGTGTTGTAGGGATTGGGGATTTTCCGCAGTTTATGCATGGGCATCTTTTGGCCCGTCAACATCTCAACATACAAAAAGGTGGCATCGATTCCCAGATGATCATCCTTGGGATCATTATTGTTCAAACGGTTGTAAATCACGCCGGCAATGATCGGGAGCTCCGTCTTTACTTTTCCTTCTTTCTCCACCATCGAAGCAACCGTCACCCACTGATCAACTGTCATTCCCTTCATTGGCGGATTGGACTCCAAAATGTCCCGCGCATGAAGTTCTTCCATATGTTTGGCAAACTCACCCAGCATTTCATTGATAATCTCCTCGGGTGACTCTTCTTTATAAAAATTATATGTAGCGGGATATAAATACCCTTCCAATTTGTATTTTCGGGCGGGGTTATTCGGGATCTCTTTTTCAAATTCATACTTGGGCTTTTTATTGTTTAGATAATACAGGAACTTCTCTTTATCAAAGCCTTTTTGCTCCAAGGCATTGGCGATCTGCATGACATTCCATCCTTCTGGAATCGTCACCTTCACTGTATTCTGTTCGCCCTTTTGAAATTTGGCAAGCATGTCATCCAGGGATTCGGTCGGTTCGATCTGGTATACTCCTGCTTGCAAATTGGTTTTATGTTTATAAGCTGCATAGTAACGAAAAAAATAGGATCTTCTTATTAGATGTTTTTTCTGCAAAATTTCGCCGATTTGTACAAGTGAGGTATTTTTGGGTAATTCAACTTCAACCGGTGCTGTCCGTTTGGGTGAACCCAACGTAAAAAACACAAACTGATATCCCAATACTCCCCAACCGGCAAGCAACACCAGCGTAAAGAAGATGCGCCAGAACCATTTCATTATTTAAAGACTCCTTTTTCCCCTTTATACCTTCTTTCCCGAAAAACCTTTATTTAATGTTAGCATAGATTTTAAAAAAGAAAACGGGGAGATCTCCCCGTTTTTATTGAAAGTCATGAAAATATAACATTTCGTCTACAGCTTCGGCAATATTTTCCCACTCGGTTTCATCATCAATTTCCACAATCTGCCCCTGCTTGACCCGAAAGAGATATGCATCATCCGGATGATCATCGTGTTTTTGCAAAACAGCGTAATGTTCACCGTTCACTTCCATTTCACTGAGAACGCGATAAGGGACGGGATTGCCATTGTCCGATGGGTACTGAAGCGGTTCGCCCGGGTGCAGGCGATTCCGTAAGATATAGACTTCTCTGGGTCCTGATTGATTCATCGTCAATCCCTCTTATTCGCGATGGTCTTCTTCCTCTTCTAATTCTAACCCGCTAAAGAGTGTGTTAAACATTTCTTCCACCATATCCCATTCTTCTTCATTGTCCTCATCGATCATTTCAATCCGGAAATCGCCGTCCTCATCTTCATAGCGGAAAGCGAGCACTTCCTGGTAATCGTCTCCGTCATCTTCTTCGTCTTCCTCGGCGGGTGTGACGAACATATATTTTTTTCCTGTTTCGTCATGCTCAAACGTAAACATGATTTCAAATTTCTCTTCTTCCCCGTCTTCATTGGGAATGATCAAGTATTCCGGTTCATGGGTGTGATCCGTCATGTGTCTGCCTCCTCTTCGCGTCCAAAAACCCTTGCAAAATCCAAGTTGCGGCCATTTGGTCGATTACTTTTTTTCGTTTGCGGCGCGAAACATCCGCCGTGATCAGCGTTCGTTCCGCGCCGGCTGTAGATAAGCGTTCATCCCAGAGATGCACGGGAAGAGAGTAGCGCTCCTTGAGCTCTTCCGCCACTTTTATGCACAGCTCCCCGCGCGGGCCGATGGTTCCGTTCATGTTACGCGGCAAACCGACCACAATCTCTTTCACATGAAGGCTTTCCATTAATTTGTCCATCTCGGAGAGCCAATCTGCATGCTTTCGGTCGATCACTTTCACTCCTTGAGCCGTCCACCCGAGGGAATCGCTGACGGCTACACCGATCCTGCGATCACCGATATCAAGTCCGAGCACTCTGGATGAACCATCTATATCCAAGGAAAACTCATCCAAACCCATGGTCGTTTCCTTTCATTTTTTTGCTTCGAGGTAAAATTTCACCAGTTCTTCAACCAGTTCGTCGCGTTCAAGCTTGCGGATCATTGTGCGAGCATTCTTATGGCGAGGAATGTAAGCCGGGTCTCCGGAAATGAGATAACCCACGATTTGATTGATCGGGTTATAACCCTTCTCCTTTAAGGCTTCATATACATGAAACAGGACGTCTTTCGGATCGACATTTTGATCTCCCCGAAAATTGAATTTCATCGTTTCATCCATGGATAATCTCACACCTCTTTCGTTTGGATGACCAGCTTTTTACTTCTTCGCCTTTGCTCGGACATTATCCTTTCATTTTAAAATTACTTTTGCTCCTTTATCCATTCATATACCCGTTTCAGTGCATCAGGCAAACGTTCGGGTTGTTTTCCGCCAGCCTGAGCCATATCCGGACGGCCACCTCCGCCGCCTCCGCATAAGGTCGCCACCTCTTTGACCAGCTTGCCGGCATGAAGGCCTTCCTTGACAAACTTCGGCGAGATGGAAGCGACGATCTGCACTTTTCCGCCCGATGCGGAACCGAGCACAATCACCCCTTCTGCCAGTTGCCGGCGCAAGTCGTCAACCATGGAGCGAAGCCCTTCCATATCCCCTGCTTCCACTTGGGCGGCCAAAACCGGAATGCCCGCCACTTCCTGAACCTGACTTTCCAATTGGGAAGCAGCCGCACGATTCACTTTCGCTTTGAGCGACTCATTTTCGCGCGCCATCTCTTTCATCCGCTCCTGCAATTGTTCAATGCGGGCGACCAAATCCTGCGGGTTTGCTTTTAAACATTCGGCAGCTTCCTGCAACAGATTTAATTTTGCTTCCACGTAGGCATAGGCATGCCGGCCGGTTACTGCTTCAATTCGGCGTGTGCCCGATCCGATTCCGCTTTCGCTGACAATCTTGAACTGCCCGATCTCCCCTGTGCTGTGAACATGGGTTCCGCCGCACAATTCCAGGCTGTAGTCCCCTACTTTCACAACGCGTACCACTTCACCGTATTTTTCGCCAAACAGAGCCATTGCCCCCATCGCTTTGGCTTCATCAAGCGGTTTGATCATGGTTTCCACTATAGTATTTGCCCAGATCTGCTCGTTTACACGCCGTTCGACATCCTGAATTTCTTCCGCCGTCATCGCCCCGACATGGGTAAAGTCGAAGCGGAGGCGATCCGGTGCAACGAGAGAACCAGCCTGGTTGACATGGGTTCCGAGAACTTCTTTCAAAGCTTTGTGCAACAAGTGAGTGGCGGTGTGGTTTTTCACGATGTCCTGACGAAGGCTTCCATCGATCTGCGCCTGGGCGGATTCGCCGACAGAGACGCTGCCCTCTTCCACCACGACTGTATGAACGTGTTCACCGCGCGGCCCTTTTTGCACGTCTGTCACACGAAGGCGGCCATGACCGGTCACAATGGTTCCGCGGTCAGCCACTTGCCCTCCGCTCTCAGCGTAAAACGGGGTTTTGGCAAGAAGGAGAAGCCCTGTTTGCCCCTGGCTCAATTGATCCACCAGTTCGTTCTCGCGGATGATGGCCACAATTTCCGTCCCGGTTTCCCATACCCCGTAACCGACAAACTCGCTTTCCACCTTCAGTTCGTCCAACGGTCCTCCTTGAACCTTCATGCTGTTCACATCCTGACGGGCGGACCGTGCCCGCTCCCTCTGCCGTTCCATTTCCTTTTCAAAACCTTCCCGGTCGACACTCAGGCCGTGCTCCCGGGCGAAATCTTCGGTTAAGTCGAGCGGAAAACCATAGGTGTCGTATAATTTGAACGCTTCCGTTCCCGTGATGGCTGTACGCCCTTCGGACCGGGCTTTCTCCACGACCCCTTCTAAAATATGCAGTCCTTCTGTCAATGTTTCCAGAAAGCGCTCCTCTTCCCCTTTGATCACCCGTTCGATAAACTCCCGTTTCCCGGCAGGTTCCGGATAAAAGTCACGCATCACATCGGCAACGACGCCCGTCAATTCATAAAGGAACGGGCGCGTCATTCCCAGTTTTCTGCCGTAACGGACAGCCCGGCGCAACAAGCGGCGCAATACATAGCCCCGGCCCTCATTGGAAGGCAGCACCCCATCGGCCACCGCAAAAACGATCGTGCGGATATGGTCCGCGATTACTTTAAGGGCGATATCCGTTTCGCGATCCGCTCCGTACCTTACCCCTGCTTTCTCGCATGTAGCCTGAATGATTGGCCGGAACAGGTCCGTATCATAGTTGGTAGGAACGTTCTGCATGACGGAAGCCATCCGCTCCAGACCCATCCCGGTATCAATGTTCTTCTGCGGAAGCGGGGTGTAAGAACCGTCCGGATTATGGTTGTATTGGGAAAAAACGAGGTTCCAGATCTCAAGGAAACGTTCATTTTCCCCGCCCGGGTAGCATTCCGGATCATTCGGATCGCACCATTCTTCTCCCCGGTCATAAAAGATCTCCGTATTCGGTCCGCTCGGACCCTCCCCGATATCCCAGAAGTTGTCTTCCAATTTGATGATCCGCTCTTCTGGAATGCCGATTTTTTCATGCCATAACCGGTAAGCTTCATCATCTTCCGGATGGATGGTGACCGACAGACGATCCGGATTCAATCCCATCCATTGAGGGCTGGTCAAAAACTCCCACGCCCAGGTAATCGCTTCTTCCTTGAAATAATCCCCGACAGAAAAATTGCCCAGCATCTCGAAAAAGGTATGGTGGCGCGCCGTATAACCGACATTTTCGATGTCATTGGTGCGAATCGCCTTTTGCGAATTGACAAGCCGCGGGTTTTCGGGTTTCACCCGTCCATCAAAGTATTTTTTCAGCGTTGCCACGCCACTGTTGATCCAGAGCAGGGTGGGATCATCGACCGGAACGAGTGAAGCGCTGGGTTCGATTTTGTGACCTTTTTGCGCAAAGAAGTCCAAAAACTTGCGACGAATTTCACTTGCTTTCATGCGGAGTCCTCCTTTTCTCAGATTTCTGGTTCATGAATAAAGTGTTTCCGGAAGGGTCATGCGCGCTCCCGACCGTCAACAAAAGCACCATTCACCCTCCCGAATTTGCCAGAACGTTCATTCCAAGGTTGTGCTAAAGAAGATGAATGCTTTTATGAGCAACCAAAAAAGCCCTCCCGTCCTCAAATAAGGGACGAGAAGGCTTCCCGCGGTACCACCCTTTTTACCGCTTTATTTTTTCCCGAGCACCTGGCTCAGGTATGTAATCACGGTCACTCTAGCAAAATAAGATAACGGCAAGTGATGCTCACTCACCGGCAGGGATTAGCTGCACTCGGGAACTGGCTGCAAACCTGTCTGTTCCGGGAAAACCTTCCAGCCACCGGGTTTTCCTCTCTGGCGGGGACAAGATCGCTCGGTTCCGTCATCATCTTTAGCGCTTTGCAATTCACGATCTATTATACCCGCTTTGCACAAAATTTCAAACCCCCCGCCGGACAAAATGATCAATCACATACTCAAAGACCACTTTTCCCATGGCAAAGAGAGGAACCGCCAGGATCAGGCCCAGTACTCCGCCCAGTTCTCCTCCGACGAGCAGGGCGAAGATGATCGCCAGCGGATGCAGCTGCAAACTTTTCCCCACGATTTGCGGGGAAATAAAATTCCCTTCGAGGATCTGGATGACCAGATTGACAATGACCACCCCGATCACCATCTTCATCGATCCGGAAATAAAGGCGACAAAGAGGGCCGGGATCAGGCCGAAGATGGGGCCGAGATAGGGAATGACGTTAAAGACGGCCACCAGCGCGGCGAACAGCAGGGCATAAGGAAGGCCGACAATGACGTAACCGATCAGGGACAGCAGCCCGACGACCAGACAAACCAGAAACTGGCCGCGTATGTAGTTGCCCAGCGCCAGATCCATATCCCTCAGAACGCGAATCGTCTCGCGCCGGCTCTTTTTCGGGATGATGAGGAGCAAGGTTCGTTCGATGGAATGGATGTCTTTCAACATATAAAAAGCGAGAAAGGGAATGATCAAAAACAAAAACAGCTGATTGATCGTACTCCCGATACCGCTCATCAGTCCGCCTACATAATCGGTCATTTTCATCTCCAGCCGTCCCAGCGAACGCTCCACGGCCGTTTGCAGACTGAGGGGCAACATCTCCTTGCTGTGGTCATTATACTCCTGAATCATGCTTTGCAGCCTGGCGTTCCACTTCGGCAAGTGCTCAGCCAATTCGCCCAGCTGAACCTCGAGCACGGGCGCCAGATTGATGACCAGAATCACAATCGAAGCGATAAACAGCGTATAAATGAGGAGAACCGCCAGCGAACGCGGCAATAAGCGGTGGCTTAACAGATTGACTATCGGATTGAGCAGATAGGAAATAATGACCGCAATGAGAAATGGGCCCAAAACCGCCTTGAGAAAAGCAAATAAAAGGCGGATCCACGGGCTGATTTGCATCAACAGGAAGACGATTCCCAGCAGAACCAGAATGAACAGCGAAATGGTCAAGGCTCTTTGCACACTCCAGCGTTCCACTGGCGGCACCTCCGCTTAAACGATGGGCTTATCCATAAGATACGAAAACCGGAACCATTTTATGAAGCTCGCCGCATGAATGGAAACCCCTGACATTTTCAGCCAGGGGTTTTCCTGTGTTACCTTGCCATCCGGAGGCGACGGAACATGCGTCGAAGGGTTTCCTCGACGACAAACCGGCGCAGAAACGGACTTTTTTGGATGCCGCGGACAACGGTCTGAACAAAAGGCTTGGAAACCCGTCTGTTTCTTCTCAAAAACATGCTTGCTCCGATCGCTAACAGTCCACCAAACAAAAGGGTCATGATTGTCTGGCGAGCCATGTTTCCCCTCCTTTGGCACGGTTAATCGAAAAATTGAACGTGACTGCTTTCCTCCAAAAACAGGTCGTTGAGCGAGGTTAAGCTTCCATCTTCCTCCACCTGGTAGACAGAAGCGATTTTGTCATTTTCGGTGGTCATTTCAATAAAGCATTGCCAACAATAAAGTTGGTTTGTTCCCACTTTTCCCAGGTCGTGCGAATTGCAGTTGGGACAACGCAGCATGATTCTTCCCTTCCTTTAAATCCTTGCATCCTTAACTTCAATCCGGTCATGCGGGGCGATCAGCACATCTTTTCCCCACGTGAGCGGATGCGTGGTTTTCACCACTTTTCGCCCTTCTGCCAGGTCGCTGATAAGCCCGCCGGATAGTTCGTACCCTATCAGCGTTCCCACTTCTTCCATGAAGTAGACATTTTCTACCATCCCCATTTCATAACCGCCGGCGGTAAGCAGAGGACGGCCCTTCAATTTGTTTTCGCCGTTATAAATGCTGATCCACTCTTCCGCGTTCCGGTCAAAGGGAAGAATCACCTGGTCGCTGTCCACCATTACCGCATCCTTGCCGATTGATACGATGTTGTCAGATCGAATATATTTTCTCCTCTTGAAAAAACCACCTTCTTGCAAAACAACCCCCCGCCAACGCTGATCCCGATCAAACAAAAGATCCGTAACCGTACCCAATTTTTCCCCTGTTTTTAAATGGATGACGGAAAGCCCGATCACTTCCTGGGATTTGCGCAAGGAAATCAGCCTCCCCCGCTGTCATTAGTATTGGGAAAGGCTTCGCCGTGCATGTAGGGGAGTTGTTGCCATTTTTCCATGAAAGTGCCGGTCTTGCCGGGGCCGGGTTACCGTGGCTACCACTCTTCCTCAATCAGGTCTTTCAACCGGCTGTTGCGCTTTTCTCCGCTCTGTCGCTTCAATCCGTCGGCAAATGCTTCCTTTTCCCCGCACATGATCAGATACGATTTGCTGCGTGTAATCCCGGTATAGAGAAGGTTTCGTTCCAACATCCGCCGGTACGTGTGCAAAACTGGAAACACAACGATGGGAAACTCAGAGCCTTGCGCCTTATGCACGGAACAGGCATAAGCAAGTGCAATTTGTCCCAGCTGCGATTTTTTATACGGGACCTCCAACCGTTCGTAGGCCACCCATAAAACCGGCTGATCCGGGGATGCATTCTCCTCGATCGCGATCACCTTTCCCATGTCGCCATTGTAGACGGGATGCTCGGGGTGATTGACCAGCTGGAGCACTTTATCCCCCAGCCGAAAGACAGAATCGCCCCAGGTCAGTTCCTTTTTGTTTTCATCCTTTGGATTGACCACCGCTTGAATTTCCCGATTGATGCGGTCGATCCCGACCGGCCCTTTGTAGATCGGCGCCAGTACCTGAATATCGAAAATCGTGTACCCTTTTTTCATGGCATTGGTTACCGTTTTGACGATGATCGGCAAGGCCTGCTCTTTTTTGCAGGGAAAAAAACGCCGATCCGGCTGGGGGATGAGCAAATCTCCCGGAACTTCCCCGCGTTTCATCGCATGGGCCAGCCTGATGATGGAAGAGCCCTCCGCCTGCCGGAAAATCTCCGTTAACTCGACACGGGGGATTTTGTCCACCTGAAGCAGATGGTGAAGCACTTGCCCCGGCCCGACCGAAGGCAGCTGATCCTGATCTCCCACCATGATCACCTGCATCCCTTGGGGAACCGCGCGAAACAATTGATTGGCCAGCCAGGTATCCAGCATCGAAACTTCATCGACAATCAGCAGGTCGCCTTCAATCGGGGATTCGGCACCGTGTTCAAAAAAGTCCCCTTTCCACCCCAGCAGGCGGTGGATCGTCATCGCCGGAAGACCGGTTGTTTCCGACATCCGCTTGGCCGCCCGACCGGTCGGAGCCACCAAGCGGATCGGATACGGCTGCTCCGCGGCTTCATAATGATCAGGGTCGAGCGAGATTTCACGCAGTTTTGCAAATAACCGGCATATCCCCTGGATGACCGTCGTTTTTCCGGTACCGGGACCACCGGTCAAAATCATAAACGGTGAAGAAAGGGCGGTGAGAAGCGCATCCCGCTGCTTTTCCGCATAGGTCACTCCCAGCTCTTCCTCGATCTCGCCGATCGCTCGGTACAGTTCGGATACGGGATAATCCGTTTCCGATTCCTGCTCCAGCAATTGTTTGATCCGCATGGCCAAACCATATTCGGCGTAGTAGAGCGACGGCAGATAATAACGGTCATCCTCCAAAATAATCCGTTCATCATCAATCAGCATTTCGACATATTTTTCCCGGGCGCTTTCGGAAAAAAGTTCAACCCCTGCCCCTCCCAGGAGAAGATTGACTTCCTGATTGAGCTGATCCCACGTCACATAAACATGCCCTTTGGAGACGGATGCCTCTTTCACGGCATATAACACAGCCGCCTGAAAACGTTCCGGCGCATCTTCCGGCAATCCCTGCTCCCGCGCAATCTCATCGGCCCGGCGGAAACCGATTCCTTCGATATCATCAATCAAGCGATACGGATTCTCTTTTAACAGTTCGATAGTGCGATGTTTATACGTCTGCACGATCTTGAGCGCCAAAGCAGGTCCGATGCCAAACTGGTATAGATAGACCAGCGCTTCTTCCAGAGCCTGGTTTTCCTGCAGGTGCTCGGCAATCGTCCGCGCCTTGGCAGGGGAGATCCCCCTGATTTCCGTTAGCACTTCAGGATTGGCGGCAATTTGATCCAGCGCCTTTTCCCCGAGATGCTCCACGATTTTTTCAGCCGTTTTTTTTCCGACTCCGGTGAAGATCTCACTTGAAAGATATCTGACGATCGCTTCTTTTGTCCGCGGAAACTCCTTTTTCACCTGCCGGGCATAGTACTGACGCCCGAATTTGGGATGCTCTCTCCATTCACCGTAGCAGGTATAGATCTCATCCTCATGGGGACGGAGCATATTCCCCACCACGGTGATTTCCTCTTGCGGAAGTTCTTCCGATGCCTCCGTGGCCCGCATGAGAAAAACTCCGTATCCGTTTTCCTCATTGTAAAAGATCTCCTGGATAAAGGAGCCTTTTACATAACTCGTTTGAAACAATTCCATTTGAGATGGCTTCATGATCCTACACCTTTTACCGATGATAAGGAAAATGACCCCGAACCGAGGGTCATCTCTCAGAGAAAATCATCTTTCATTTCCCCCATCAGACTCTCCATCGCGCATTCCGGGGAACAAAATTGGTTCTGCTCCCGTCTTTCATCCCACTTGTAGCGCTCGGGGTCCGCCGGGTTAAATTCATGTTCGCAACAGCTGCAACGCCTGGTTTGAATCACTTGATCCAATCCCGCTTTCAGCTGTCCGAGCCGGTCTTTGGGCAGATTTAAAAATTTGGCAATAAACGCCATGATTTCCCGCTTATCAGCAAAATAGAGCGGGTCTTCTTTGGCATAGGTTACGGGATTCCACCATACCCACCGTCCGTCGGAGAGGTGAGCAATGTAATAATCGTCCACAACCCGTTCGGAAGCGTGCTCCAATTTTTCAAAGGAAGGAAAGCCGAGTTCGGCTGCCAAATTATCCATCAGGGCACGATCTATATCCTTCAGTATCGATTTCCAATCGATGTTATCCATCTCTTTTTCCCAGTCTTCCATCTGGTTAAGCGGATTGATGCTCACAGTCCTCTCTCCCCTGTTTAACTGTCTGTTGGTCAATTACCGATGAATCAGCCTTCCCGTGATCTCCGCTGTGATCCGGGCAGCTTGCCGTACTTCTGCTTCTGTATTCCCCCGCCCGAAACTGAAGCGGATCGCGGATCGGGTCACTTCTTCACTCAGATGCATTGCTCTTAGCACATGAGATACTTCCAGTGTGCCGGAAGTACAGGCCGAGCCGCTCGCGCAGGCAACTCCCGCCAAGTCGAAATTCATCAGCAGCGTTTCCGTGTCGGTTCCCGGGAAGCTGAGATTTAAAATATGAGGTAAAAAGCGCTCGTGATGCCCGTTTATGACAAAAGTCACCTGTTGCTCTTTCAATTCCTCCAGAAACGCCTCGCGCAGTTGCAGCATCTCGCGGTAATGAACATCCCGATTTCGTGCCGCCAGCTCGGCAGCTTTTCCGAACCCCACAATCCCCGGCACGTTTTCCGTTCCGGCGCGTTTTCTCCGTTCTTGGGCACCGCCGAAAAAGCGGGGCATCAACTTCACCTGCTTGGACACATACAGCGCCCCTGCTCCCTTTGGCCCGTTGATCTTGTGGCTGGAGATGCTGAGCAAATCGACCGGCAGCTTCTTGACATCAATTTTCTCGATCCCAAACGCCTGCACTGCATCCGTATGGAAAAATACCCTGTGTTCACGGGCAATCGCCCCAATCGTTTCTATCGGCTGAAGCGTGCCGACTTCGTTATTTCCGTACATAATTGAGATCAGTGCAGTATCAGGTCTGATGCTCGATTTCAAATCTTCCACATCAACCATGCCTGTCCGGTCCACAGGCAAATAGGTAACCTCAAAGCCCATGTGCTCCAAATAACGGCACGTATCCAGCACAGCATGGTGCTCGATCTCCGATGTGATGAGATGCTTTTTTCCCTGTTCCCTGCACGCCAGGGCCACCCCGATCAGAGCGGTATTATCCGCTTCCGTCCCGCCGCTGGTGAAAATGATCTGGCTCGCTTCGGCATTCAGTCCTTCTGCCACTTGCCACCGCGCATGATCAATGGCATTTCGCACGGCCCTTCCATATTGATGAATACTTGACGGATTGCCAAACGCTTCATCCAGAAAGGGAAGCATCGCCTTTTTCACTTCGGGATGAATCGGGGTGGTCGCTGCATGATCCAAATAAATCGCCATTTTCACGTCACCTGCTAATTTTGCTAAATATAGAACATGTAGTTATCATTGTTTCCGTCATGCGAAAAGTTGATAAGGGAAGCCAGCGTCGTGGAATCCAGTTCCTTCGCAATCGCATCGCGAATCCGTTTCCACAAATCCCGGCGTGCCGGGTCTTCTTCCTCGGTGAATTCCACCGGACTGATCGGACCTTCCAATACGCGGATGATATCACCGGCCGAGATCTCTTCGGGCGGCTTCGCCAGCTTATACCCTCCGTAAGCTCCGCGAATGCTGCGCACCAATCCGGCATTTCTCAGCGGCGCGACCAGCTGCTCCAGATAGTGTTCCGACAGTTCATGACGCTCGGCCACGCTTTTGAGCGGAACAGGCCCCTTCCCGTATTGCGTCGCCAGTTCCATCATGATGGTAAGACCGTAACGGCCCTTGGTCGAAATCTTCAAGTTATCCCACCTCTCATTGATCATTCGCATTCCCGATATGTACTGCGCCCTGCTTCCGGTCAGGGGAGAATTAGTTTCATTATAAGATAAATCAATCCCTTCATCCATCCGGACGCCATCATCAGACGGCATGGCCAAGGATGATGGGGAAAGTACCCTACTAGCAAGTGTATCATAGGAGTATTCTCTTTTAGCAAGTTTTTTACACAATCATTGCAAACAAAAATGAACCTTACCGGCACGATCAGGGATGAAAAACGGCAAAAACGGGAGAAGCAGGGGTGACGACTTCCCGACTTCCGCCACCTTCACGGAAAAAGGAGAACTGGGCGGCGGAGATCATGACATTGGCCCGGCTGCTGTGATATTGTCTATCATAGGGACTTGTCCTTATTTTTGCCAGAGATAGAAAGGCGGGACCATGGTGGACTTGTTTGAATTTGGACGAATGCAAGAGAAAAAGCAAAACGAGCCGTTGGCGTCCAGAATGCGACCCCGTACGCTTTCCGAGATGATCGGCCAGTCCCACATCATCGGACCCGGGAAATTACTGAGGCGCATGATCGAAGCGGATCAGCTCTCCTCTCTGATCTTCTACGGTCCTCCGGGCACGGGCAAAACAACCCTGGCCCACATTATCGCCAACCATACAAAAGGATATTTTGAAAAATTGAACGCCGTGACTGCCGGAGTGGCGGATCTGCGCCGAGTGGTACAAGAAGCAAAGGAGCGGCTCAATCTGCACGGGCAACGAACCGTGCTGTTTATCGATGAAATTCATCGCTTTAATAAATCACAACAAGACGCTTTGCTTCCCTATGTCGAAAACGGAACGGTTATTTTGATCGGGGCAACAACGGAAAACCCTTCATTTGAGGTAAATGCCGCCCTTTTATCCCGTTCACGCCTGTTTATGTTAAAACAACTGGAACCCGGCGAGTTGCGCGCGATCCTGCTGGCCGCCCTGCAAGACCCTGAACGGGGGTTGGGAGATTACCAAGTAAAAATAGAAGAAGACGCTCTGGAGCATCTCATTCAAACAGCGGGCGGGGACAGCCGCAATGCTTTAAACGCGCTGGAGCTCGCCGTACTCACCACACCACCGGACGATGAAGGGATACGCCACATTACGTTGGAAGTCGCGGAAGAATCGATCCAGAGAAAAATGATCCGCTACGATAAAAGCGGCGATAACCATTATGATACGATTTCTGCGTTTATCAAGAGTATGCGCGGTTCTGATCCGGATGCAGCTCTTTATTATCTGGCCAAAATGCTGCAAGCCGGCGAAGATCCCCGTTTCATCGCCCGGCGCATCTTTATTCATGCCGCTGAAGATGTGGGGATGGCCGATCCCCGTGCGCTGCTCATCGCCTCAGCGGCCGCGCATGCAGTCGATTATATCGGACTGCCGGAAGCGCAAATCCCCTTGGCAGAAGCAGTGATCTATATCGCCACCGCTCCGAAAAGCAATTCAGTCGTCAAGGGAATCGGGGAAGCCAATGCCGCCGTTCGCAAGGAAAAGAGTGGGGAAGTTCCACCCCATCTGCGCGATGCCCACTTCTCGGGCGCCAAGGCACAAGGGCGCGGTTCAGGATACAAATACCCCCACGATTATCCGCGCGGATATGTTCCCCAGCAATATTTGCCTGATGAACATGCAGGAAAAACCTTTTACCATCCGTCTGCTTACGGGTACGAACAAAAATTGCAGACCTTGATCCGCTGGATGAAGGAAGGCGAAAAATAATCCAATTCCTCCGACGCCCTATAAAGCATGTTTTTTTCCAAAATGGGCAGTGTAGTAATATGAATCAAAGGAGGAGATTGGACAATGGATGCCAAACAAGAACTGATCAACGGATTAAATGAAGACCTTGCCTATGAACTCTCCGCCATTAACCAATATATTTATAACGCGGCCGTCGTTTCCGGGCTGGCCCGCCTGACCCTGCGCGACTTCTTTGCCAAAGAAGCACAGGATGAAATGGGGCACGCTCAATACCTGGCAGAAAAAATAGCCACCCTTGGCGGCGAGCCCATGGTGGAACCAAAACCTTTCTCCCGCCATCGGGATGTAAAAGGAATGTTGGAAGCAACCGTTCAAGCTGAAATCGACACAATTCAACGATACACCAAGCGGATTGAACAGGCGGAGGCGGTCCATGATATTGAACTGAAAACCCAGTTGGAAGATATGATTGCCGATGAAACGAAACATAAAGAAGAGATGCAGCGGCTGCTGGAGGACCCCCGCCTCTAGGTTGTCACACAGCGATGTCAAATGCCCCCTTTTCAGGGGATTTCTTTTTTTCCGATGAGTAGCCGGCATCGTGCTTGTACATATTAACTACTGGTTACAGTTTGAAAGGAGGATATTTTTATGAACACGATGCGTCCCAACGACAGCAAAATTGAAAATACCACCATTAATCCCCAAGTTTCACCGGCCATGAATCATGGTGCCCATGAAGTGTACGATGTTCACGAAGTTTTGTCTTGCGCGGTCAACTGCATGGACCAGTATGTGATGATGTCGCAGCATGTGAAAGATCCTGAGCTGCGGAACATCCTTGATCGCCAGTATCAATTTATGGCCAATGAGTACAATACTCTGGTCGAATGTTTCTCCACCGGCCGCGAACCGGCACAACCAACCGGCAAATACAAAATGCAGCAGGGAAACAACGTGACCTACGGCTTAAGGCAAAGCCAGCCAAAAGCACCGATGAAAAGTCCGGCCGAGATCAATGACCAACGCATTTCCGGACAAATGCTGAGTGCCATGAAATCGTCAGCTGCGGTCAAAGCGCATGCAGCCTGCGAAGTAACCAATCCGGTCGTGCGCCGCGTTCTGGCCGACAGCATTCCCAACTGCATCGAAATGGCTTATGAATTGTTCCTGTGGCAAAACAAACACGGATATTATCAAGTGGCACAACTCCCGCAAGCAGACATGCAGCAACTGACCCATTCCTACGCTCCGGCCACGGCAACCACTCCGCTGCCCGGCCAGACGGGAACGATTCAATAGCAGTTCAGGCGGCTTACGGGTCGCCTGAACTTTTTTCGTTTTCCGGCTCTACATCCGGTTTTTGAAACCCGTTTCCGAACCCCTCTCTTCCCCGTTCACATCCTCAAGAGACCGTCCGGTGGAACGGGGACCAAACAGCCCGATATCAACCATGATCAGTCCCATGGCAACAGCAACAACGGAAAACATCGCCGCAGAACCATAATGATTGAGCACCGGAAGCAACATAAACGGCATCAAACCGCTCATCAAACGGCTTAAACTGTAGGACGACCCGGCAGCAGTGGCCCGCACAGAGGTCGGAAATATTTCTGCCTGATAAATATGAAACGCATTGGAAAAAACGTTGCTGACCAAAGTATAAAGGAATCCGAAGATGACGATGAGCGAGGGAAGGTTTGCCATGCCGAAGGAAATGCCGAACACCGCCATCAAAAAGGCAGACAAGACGATCAGCCATTTGCGGTCGATCCGTTCAACCAGCGGCAGTGATAACAGCGAGCCGAGCGGATAACCCAAAAAGGTTAAGGCAGTATATTCAAGTGAATGGAGAATCGTATAGCCTTTGGCCTTCAAGATCAGCGGAACCAGCGTTCCAAAGCCGTAGTACCCGATCGTCTGCAAAATATGAAAAAACCACAGCATCAGCGTGTATCGCCGATATCTCTTTTGCCATAAAACAGAAAAAGAGGCGACCGGGGTTTGCCGGGGCGTTGTCGACTGTACCGGTTTCAGCTCACCCAATGCTTTCGCTTCATCTTCCATCTGAACAGCGATTTGATTCGCTTCTTCAAGGCGGCCCGCCGCTTCCAGCCAGCGCGGCGATTCGGGAAGATGCATCCGCCACACCCAAACGATGAGTGAACCGGCGGATCCGATGATAAACAACAGACGCCAGCCTTCCAAACCGAAAAGTTGAACCGGAACCAAAATTTTTGCCAAAATCCCCTCCACCGGCATAGCCAAAAAGGCTAACGTATAAGCCCAAGCAACATATCTTCCCCGCTGTGATGCCGGCAGCAATTCACTGAGGTAGGCATCGCAAAGCGGCGGTTCCGCCCCGAGGCCGAGTCCCGCAACAAACCGGAAAAAGATCAATAATCCGACATTGGGACTGAACGCAGCCAGCAACGAAAAAATCGAGTAGATCGCCAGATTATACATAAAGGCTTTTTTCCGCCCGAAGCGGTCCGCCAGCCCTCCCAGCACAATCGCTCCGATAAACATTCCCAAAAAACCGGAAGCCAGAAGCAGGGGCAGCCATTTTTCGTCAATATGAAACTGTTCAACCAAAACGGTGCTAAGCACACCGGCCAGGAAAATATCAAACAGGTCAAAAAAGATTCCCGTGCCGATCAACAACGTCGCCTTTTTGTGGAGACGGGTAATCGGAAGCCTGTCCAGGCGGGCGCCGATCGATATATTTGCCATCATTCATTCCTCCGCTTCATGATGCGCAGAACATACTCTTCCAGTTGGCACACATTTTTGTAATCCAAATCCGTGGCAATTCCCCGTTCCGCCAAACATTCCAGAACACTTCTTGAAGAGAGGTTTCCCGGTGCATCCGGAACAAAGGGACAACCGCCCAATCCCCCTTGCGCGACATCAAAGGTACAAACCCCCGCCTCGATCCCGGCAAGCATGTTCCTGAGCCCGTAACCCTTAGCATCGTGCAAATGAAGGCTCAGCTCCAGCATGGGAAACTGTTTTTTTATGCTGACGCACCGTTCATAAACCAAATCGGGCGTCGCCTGCCCGGATGTATCGGCCAGAGACATCTCCTTCACTCCGCTTTCGGCAAGCGCTTCGGCAATCCGCTCCAGCCGGGAATATGGCACGACTCCGGCATAGGGACAGACAAAAGCGGTAGCAATTGCCCCGGCCGCCCGGCGCCCGTTCTCTTCGGCCAGACGAATAAGACTGATGATTTCAGCCAGCGATTCTTCCGTGGTCCGCTGAACATTGGCCTGGTTGTGAAGGGGACTGGCAGAAAGAAAAAGGACGGCCGTTTCTGTTTTCCCGGCCAAAAACCGCTGCATCCCCCGCCGGTTGGGAACCAGCGCCCGATATTCAACCCCCGGATATTCGGGCAGGCTCTGTGCCAGTTCGTCGGCATCACGGAGAGCGGGCACACGGTCTTTCCGCACAAAAGAGGTTACTTCCAATGAGCGAAACCCGCAGGCAATGATGCGATCAACCAGGATTCGCTTTATCTTTGTAGGCACAAACACCGATTCGTTTTGCAACCCGTCCCTTAGCGTCACATCGCGCAACAGCACATGAGCCTGATCAGCCACAATGGATAACCCCTTTGTTCCGCCACTCGTTGATTTGTTCCTCCGTAAAGCCACAGGCGGAAAGCACTTCCTTCGTATGGGCACCACTGACAGGCCCTGCCTGGAGAACAGATCCCGGCGTCCCGCTCATTTTTGGCACGATCCCCGGCATCATAATCTCCGCGCCGCTTGCATCCGGAACCGGCAGAAACATCTCCCGCTCCCGATAATGAGGGTCACGAAAAATATCCGCGATTCCATAAACAGGGCCAGCCGGGACTGCGGCCTGTTCCAGCATGGCAACCACTTCATCACACGTATGCCTTAATGTCCACTCCCCGATCAGCGCATCGATCCGGCCGGCAGCGGCCACCCTCCCCCGATTGTCGGACAACTCCGGCTTTTGCGCGAGATCCTCTCTGCCCATCAAGGTCATCAACCGCTTGAACAAGGAATCGCTGTTGGCGCCGATCGCCACCCATTTCCCATCTTTGGTCGGATAAATGTTGGAAGGAGCCGTGGTCGCCAGTTGATTTCCCGTCCGTTCGCGCACCGCTCCAAGGTGGACATATTCCGGCAGGATGGACTCCAGCAGACTGAAAACGGATTCATACAATGCCACATCAACAACCTGGCCGGTCGCGTCCTGATTACGGTCGCGATGAAACAAAGCCAGCAACGTTCCGATCACTGCATACAAGCCGGAGATCGAATCGGCGAGCGACAGTCCGACCCTGACCGGCGGTCGGTCTGGATAACCGGTAACGTAGCGAAGCCCTCCAAACGATTCGGCAATGTTGCCAAAGCCGGGCCGGTGGCGGTACGGACCGGTCTGTCCGTATCCGGTGACGCTGGTGATGATCAAACCGGGGTTCAGCTCGCGCATCTCCCGGTGCGACAAATTCCATTTCTCCAGGGTTCCGGGTTTGAAATTTTCCACGACCACATCTGCCTGGCGAAGAAGTTCGCGGACAATTTCTCTGCCTTCTTCATAATGCAGATCAACGACGACCGATTTTTTGTTGCGAAGGATTACTTTGCTGAAATAAGAATCTTCTTCGCCTTCAGCCGCAAGTCCCCATTTGCGGATCTGATCCCCGCCCGGGGGCTCCACTTTTACCACCTCCGCCCCGAATTCGGCCAAAATGCGCGTGGCAAAAGGCCCGGCGATAAAAGAACCCAATTCAATCACCCGAATGCCGTCAAGCGGTTGATGATTCACTCCTTCACTCCTCCTCTCTCACCGCTTCTCATGAGAATAAAGTGCAGATCGTTTTTGATATGGCTTTCCATGCGCTTTCGGGCCAAAGCGGCGTCTCCCTCCTTCACGGCCCGATAAATGGCCCAGTGCTCCTGATTTGTTTCAATATTCCGTTTATATACCTTAAATACAAAGGTACGATAATACCGAACCAGGCTGGCTATTTCCGTCATCATCCGCTGAAACCGCCCATTCCGGGAAAAGCGGATCAATTGCTCATGAAACAGGGAATTCAGCTCAATCACCTTGTCAATTTCCCCTCTTTGCAAACACTGATCAGCAGAGATTAACAATCCGGCGATTTGCTCCAACTCATGCGCCTGGATGCGCCCGGTTGCCAGCTCCACGGCAATCGGTTCCACAGCCAGCCTCAATTCATACAACTCTTGAAAGTCGTCTGCCGAAGGGCGGAATACCAGAATCCGTCCGTTCTCCTGCTGCAACAACCCGTCTTTTTTCAGCAGTTGCACCGCCTCGCGGATCGGGCTGCGGCTGATCTTCAATTGCCGGGCCAACACGCTTTCCACAATTCTCGTTCCGGGTTTCATGTTCCCGCATAATATTTGTGCCCGCAAATATTCATAAACCTGGTCACTTAATGATTTGGCCTTTTGGATCTCCGCCGCTGTCATCACTTCTCACCTCCTTTGTCGACTGTCGACAATTTACCTGGTTATATTATACTTTATATAAATAATCTTTTGAATAATTTAAATAAAAATAATGGACACCTCTTTCCTTAAGGTGTCCGAATTACACTCCTTTTTCAACCAGTTCATACACCTGCCGCCAGTCGGTAATCCGCGGCAAAGAATAAGGGAAATCGCGGTTATAAACGGCATCGACAATCACTGTGGGAATCTTGTTTTTCACCAGATTGAGCAGATGATTGGGTGCATCTTCAAAGAAGAGGTCAACCTGCACTTTTTTTGCCTCTTTTGCTTTATCTTGCGCCCCCATGATTAGGTTTTTCCCGTTGAATGGGAAGCCGTGCTTTTTCAGCCAATCTTCCGTCACTTTCCGAATGTTTTTCATCCCTGGACGGGCGGTGATGAAATAAATGGTGTGCCCGTTTTGCGCCAGGCGGTTCAACACTTCCGCCGCGTTCTTTAAAGGAAGGCCCAGCGTGTAAATCTCTTCTTCCAGCTTCCTCCATAATTTGGACGCTTCTTTTGGCGTCAGCCCATACGCCTTGTCCAGATAAAATTCCTTCACATCCTCAACGCGCACATTCCGCTTCAAGACCCGGTTATGCACCTCAACAGCCGCTCGTTGCGTATCTTTGATTGTTCCGTCAATGTCCACACCGATGATCATTAAACTCGCCTTCCTCGTATGAATGTCCATTTTAACCTTTCCCTGTCGGAGAGAAATTATTCTATTTAAAAATCAGTCCCTATTGACATGTTATCATACGTTTGCCGGGGGCGGAGGCGTGAATATGACAAAAAGCCCGGAACAAAATAAAAAACCCCGGATTGCATTGAATCCGAGGTGTCGTTCATTCTCATGCAAAAAAAAGGAGCCCCGTTATGCCGTGCTCCGTTCGTTTTGAACCTGCTCTCGCAGGTGGGTGTCCTGCACCTGAGTTCACAGTTCCGCTCTGAAGGCGGCTTCTGTTAGCTCAAATGACGCAGACTCCCTTTCGTTCGGGTGTTGGCTCAAAACATCCCGGCGGACACGCACATCGCAGGACTCATTTTGTGATTATATGTTACCAGATATTTAAAAGGAGATCAAGCTATCCCCCCACTTTTTACAGGAAATTCTATTTTTGCGGTTGTCTGATTTTAATGTGCAATTCCTCCAGCTGCTTTTCATCGACGGGGCTCGGGGCCTCTGTCAGCAGGCAGGTTGCACTTGCCGTTTTCGGGAAAGCGATGCACTCGCGCAAATTGCTCCGCCCGGCAAGCAGCATCACGATGCGGTCAAAGCCGAAGGCAATTCCTCCGTGCGGCGGAGCGCCATACTCAAACGCTTCAAGCAGAAAACCGAATTTTTCTTTTGCTTCCTCATTTGTAATGCCCAGCGCCTTAAACATTTTCTCCTGTACTTCGCGCCGGTAGATTCGTTGGCTTCCCCCGCCGATTTCGTAACCGTTCAGCACCATGTCATACGCCTGCGCCCGCACTTTGCCCGGGTCTGTATCCAGAAGCGGAATATCTTCCTCGAGCGGCATCGTAAACGGGTGGTGCATCGCATAGTAGCGCCCGTCTTCCTCCGAATACTCCAGCAGCGGAAACTCGGTGATCCAGACGAATTTATATTCATTTTCGGGAATGAGGTTCAATGCTTTTCCAAGGCGCAAACGCAGTTCGCCCAAGACGTTTGCCACTGTCTGCGGACGGTCGGCGACGAAGAATAACAGGTCGCCTGTTTCCGCTTTGGTTTTGCCAGCAATCGCATCGATCTCTTCCGGTGTGAGGAACTTGGCTACAGAACCTTTGACCCCTTCCTCTTTAAAGGACAGCCAGGCCAATCCCTTTGCGCCCAACGATTCAGCTGTTTTCCCCCACTGATCCACTTCCTTGCGGCTCCAGCCGGCACATCCCTTTACATTGACCGCCTTTACCTGGCCGCCGTTTTGGATGGTACCGCTGAACACCTTGAAGGAGGAATCGCGCAGCTCATCGGACAAATCCACCAGTTCCATTCCGAAACGCAGGTCCGGTTTATCCGACCCGAATCGCTCAATCGCTTCCCGGTAGGACATGCGCGGGAACGGAACGGGCACATCGACTCCGATCGTCTCCTTAAACAATGTCGCAACCATCTCTTCCATCATCGCCAGGAAGGTTTCCGGCGGAATAAATGACGTTTCAATGTCGATCTGGGTAAATTCCGGCTGCCTGTCCGCGCGAAGATCCTCGTCGCGGAAACAGCGGGCAAATTGAAAATAGCGCTCCATCCCCGCCACCATGAATAATTGCTTAAACAGTTGCGGTGATTGGGGCAATGCGTAAAACGAACCTTCGTGTACCCGGCTGGGAACGAGATAATCACGCGCTCCTTCCGGCGTGCTGCGCGTCAGCATCGGGGTTTCCAGTTCGATAAAGCCCCGCTCATCCAGGAAACGGCGCACCGACTGCATCGCACGGTGGCGGATCAGCATGGTCTCCTGCATTTTCGGGCGTCGCAGGTCGATATAGCGGTATTTGAGGCGAACCGCTTCTTCCACGTCGCTGTTGTCACGAATCGAGAACGGCGGTGTTTTGGCCGGATTAAAAATATGCACTTCTTCCCCGATGATTTCAATGTCGCCGGTCTCCATTTTCGGATTCACATTTTCCGGATCGCGGGCCGCAATCGTCCCGGTGATGGAGACCACATATTCGCTTCGCAACTGATCTGCCAAACGCGCAGCTTCCGGTGAAACTTCCGGCTGAAATACGATTTGCACAACGCCGGAGCGATCACGCAGATCCAGAAAAATCAAGCCTCCAAGATCCCGCCTCTTCTGCACCCAACCATTCAGGGTGACTCTCTCGCCGATTTTTTCCTTGGTGCATTCCCGGGCCTGATGTGTACGAAAGACGCTATCCATGCTGTTCCCTCCTCAACTTCTCTCTTTCAGGTATGGTATGAGTTCTTCCAGTTTGACCGTTTCCTGTTCGCCTGTAGCCAACTGCTTGACGTTGATCTGTCCCTGCTTCAATTCCTCATCACCCAGGATCGCCACAAAGCGTGCCTGCAAGCGGTCGGCTGCCTTAAATTGCGCTTTCAGCTTGCGGTCAAGGTAATCACGATCGGCAGTCAGGCCGGCATGGCGCATCTCGTTCAGCAGTTTCGCCCCGTAGAGCTTCGCTTCATCGCCGAGAGTAACCAGATAGCAGTCCAGTCCCGTTTTGACCGGAACATCCACTTTCTGCTCCCCGATCGCCAGCATCACCCGTTCCAGGCCGATGCCAAAGCCGACGCCCGGCATCTCCGGCCCGCCAAATTCTTCGACCAAACCGTTGTAGCGGCCGCCGCCTCCGATGGTGGAAGCCTGCGCGCCGGGAATATCGACCATAAATTCAAAAGCGGTATGTGTATAATAATCGAGTCCGCGCACGAGGCGGTCATTAATGACGTACTCGACGCCAAGCATATCCAGGTATTGTTTCAGCTGCTCAAAATGCTTCCGGGAAGGTTCATTCAAGTGATCGAGAATCGATGGCGCCCCTTGGGCGATCTCTTTCGTTTTCGGATCTTTGCTGTCGAGAATGCGCAGCGGATTTTTATAGAGCCGCCCTTGTGCTTCCGTCGACAATTCCGCTTTGTACGGCTCAAAGTATTCAATCAACTTTTCCCGGTATACGGCCCGGACTTCCGGATCACCAACGCTGTTGATCTCCGCCCGGACTCCTTTTAAACCGAGCGACTCAAAAAAATGAATCCCCAGCGAAATCACTTCCGCATCGAGGGCAGGGTCGGAGCTGCCGAAAACCTCAACGCCAAATTGATGAAACTGGCGCCGCCTTCCCGCCTGCGGATTTTCATAGCGAAACATCGGTCCCATGTAATACCATTTGGTTGGCTGCGGTTCGGCAAAAATCTTCTTTTCGACAAATGAACGTACAACCCCCGCTGTTCCTTCCGGTCTCAATGAAACGTCCCGTTTGCCCCGGTCCTGAAACGAATACATTTCTTTTTCCACAATATCGGTCGCTTCGCCCACACCGCGCTGAAACAGTTCCGTGTATTCAAAAATCGGGGTGCGAATCTCCTTGTAGTCATACAAACGGCAGATTTCCCGCGCTTTCGCTTCTGCCCATTGCCAAATCTCCACCTCACCAGGCATCAGGTCATCGGTGCCGCGGGGAATTTGGTATTTCGCCGAAGCTTTGAATTTCATGGCAAACCCTCCTTTTCGGTTCGTTCGTTCCACAAATTAAAAAATCTCCCGCCACTGACCTCTGTTTGTCAGGGACGAGAGATTGGTTAACGATTCCCGTGGTGCCACCCTAGTTGGAAAACGACACAAAGCCGATTTCCCACTCGATTCCCGTTATCGCCAGGATGACGTCTAAGTCTACTGACCGCTTGAGCGGTGTTCGGTTAGAACCTCCAGGTGTCTTTCGCCGATTCGTAACAAAGAGAACCTTTCAGCCCATGAGTTCTCCTCTCTAGTTGTCCGTCAATCGGGTACTTTTCCCTTCACAGGCAAGAATATAAGTCATTTAGCGGATTTGTTTACTCATTTTAAAGACCCGCCCCTCGTTTGTCAAGGAATTTTTAACATGTCATTAAGATTTCACGATTGTCCAGGTCTGTTCTCTCAGGAGAGACGCTTGACTGTGGTATAGTTTAAACAAAACCTGTCCGAATTAAAATGAAGGAGGCACAACTGATGAAACTGATGATCATGCTCGGCAGCATCAACATGGCACTGGCCATCGCCCTGGGAGCGTTTGGCGCACACGGTCTGGAAGGAAAAGTGAGCGAAAAGATGATGCAGATATGGAACACAGGCGCACATTATCACATCATCCACGGCCTGGCACTGATTGCAGTCGGTCTGATGCTGGCCAAAACGAACGGAAATGCGACTCTGCTCACTGTGGCCGGATGGCTGCTGTTTGCGGGAATCGTTTTCTTCTCGGGAAGCCTGTATGCTTTGGTGTTGTCCAATGTGAAAATTCTGGGGGCAATCACCCCGATCGGCGGTGTGTCATTTATTGCCGGATGGGTACTTGTCGCCGTCTCCGCCGCCAAATATCTCGGTTGAACAATTGCTTCACCGCTTTTTCCATTTGTTCTTGTCAAACGGGCCGGGCTCGAAGACAAAGCCCTTCCATTCCCATGAATCAAGGGGAAGGTATGACTTGTCCGCAATGTCGGCCGTTCCCTGCAAGTTCATTTGATCCCGGTTTCGGTCTTCCTTTTGGATTCGCCACATGAGTCGTTCCCACTTTCATGCCATTATTTTTATATAGCATACCCGAATCCGGCCGGGATCAGACCTCAAAAAATCTCTGCCACGGAGAGCGGATGCCGACAAACAGCATCCGGCCCTGATCTCAGCCAAAAAGTAGACACGAAAAAATCACCCGGTTATGGTAAAAGCTGATGTCCGTTTTACTGGCGTCAGCCTATTCAATTTCAGCTGAATCCGCTCTTATTTTGCAATTTTGTTTAAGTTCTTTCAGTTAAATGCCAGCTTCCCCCAATGAAATTCCCTCGAAGGAAGAGTAAGTCTTCTGCTTGAAATTCAAAAGCTTAAAGAGCTAAGTATGTTGAAACTCCCTTACGACCTGTTTAACAAGTCCCAGCAAAAAAGTTGAGAAAGTACCGATTACGTTATGCTTCGGAAAAATAAGTGAAATTCGCCGTCATCCGCCAGAAGTTCGATATACATTGTTATCTGCATATTCCGGGCTCGTTCTTGATCACAAACGATTTAGTGAAGCTTCTCATGATCATTGTTCATAACATCAACATTTTCTCTTGGTTAATCTGAAGCGAGGTAATTAATAATTTCTCTATTTGTAATATTCATTTCCTTAATAGTTAGATTTTTTGCCAAAACTGCAAAATAAGAATCTGCAGGTAGATTGATCTCTTCTAATTTAAAATTCCGATAACCCAGAGCCTTGATTAGCTGTTTATAAAAATCAGCTTGGGTCATCATATCGTTACTTCCCAAATGGTAGGTTCCGGTCATCCCCTTATTCATCAGATAGACGATTTGCTTGGCTAATACAATGTCTGTAGTACGATTCATATACAAATTACTATATACTGATATTCCCTGATTTTTAGCCAATTGCTCCAATAGACTGGTCATTCTTGGCGAGTTCTTGCCCCATACTTCAGAAATACGTAAAATCCCCACTCGATCAGACAAGATTTCTTTCAGCTCTTTTTCACAATTCCATTTATATTGTCCATATGAACTTTCTGCAACAGTTTCATCATCTTCATAATGAGGTTTGTCAATTGAACCGGTTGTAAAACAAAAGTACATCAGCCCTCCCTGCTCTTTTTGGTATTCTGCCACTCTGCAGTGAAAGATTAATTGCTTTTCAAAATCGCCTCTTAGTGCAAGAAACGTAATATCAGGCTTTACATCTTCTAATATTTGATCGAGCTTGTCTAGATCTCCAATTTCAAGTTGAAAACACTTCTCTTTTGGAAGGATAGGGAGGTTTTTATTATATGTGCCATAAATATTATAGTTACCAAATAATGACAATTGATTGATTAATGCTTTGCTTACAGTTCCGCTAGACCCAAAGATCAAATCCTTTTCATAAAATTTCTCCTCTGGTTAATGAATACTGAGAAAATTTTTATAAAAATTGTACGTTTAGACATATTTAGATACAAATCAACCGACTCCTTAACGAACAAGGAGTCGGTTGATTTATTTTCTTGCTTATCTTTCCAGATACAACAGCGTTGCTGTCACTGTCACCAAGTGCAAACTAAATTCGTTTCTTGGGCAAATGACAGCAAAATCAATTGATACTTCCGCACCCCTTAAAGTAATTTCACAGTTTTTTCTCTAACCACTTTAAGGAGATCATGTCAGAAGTGACAGAGGTCTTTTTAACCCTTCAAGACTTCTTCGACATGTTTTACCACATTGTCCACGTTAAAGCCGAATTTCTCCATAACCAATCCGCCTGGTGCCGATGCGCCGAAATGATCAATGCCGATCACGCTTCCCTGATCACCGACATAGCGATCCCAGCTGGCCGGATGCGCTGCTTCCACGGCGACACGGGCCCTGACGGACGGCGGCAGGATCGAATCGCGATACTCTTTCGGTTGCGCCTCAAACTGCTCGCGGCAAGGCATGCTGACAACCCGCACCGCAATGCCTTTTTCCTGCAGTTTGGCCTGAGCCTCCACCGCCAGGCTGACTTCTGATCCGGTGGCGATGATGATCGCTTGAGGCTGTCCGCCTTGCGCTTCGGATACGACATAAGCGCCTTTCTCGATGATCTCTTTATCCTTGCCTACGGTACCGGGCAAAATGGGGAGATTTTGCCGAGTCAGTGCCAGAACGACCGGATGTTCCGTCTGGGAGAGGGCGTATTGCCAAGCAGCAGCCGTTTCGTTGGCGTCCGCCGGACGAATCACTCGCAATCCCGGGATCAGGCGCAGCGACGGAACCTGTTCGATCGGTTCGTGAGTCGGGCCATCTTCGCCCACGGCAATGCTGTCATGGGTGAAGACATAGACAGCCGGCAGTTTGGAAAGAGCGGCCAAACGAATCGCCGGACGCAAATAATCGGAGAACACGAGGAACGTTCCGCCGTATGCGCGCACACCACCGTGCAGCAGCATTCCGTTGAGGGCTGCCCCCATTCCGTGCTCACGCACACCGAACCAGATATTCCGGCCGCTGTAATCTTCAGCGTGGAATGTGCCTTCCTCTTTCATCAAGGTGTTATTGGACGAAGCGAGGTCAGCTGATCCGCCAACCAGCGCCGGAACGCTTTTTGCCAGAGCCTGCAAAACCGCTCCGGACGCCGCCCGTGTGGCTATCGGTTTATCGCCGGTGTTGAACTTCGGCAGGCTTTGCTCCCATCCTTCCGGCAATTCACCGCGAATGGCCCGGTGCAATTCTCTGGCCAGATCCGGATAGCGCTCTTCATACTGCTTCATCAAATCCTGCCATGCTCCCTCTTTTTCAGCCAAACGGGACTGAATATCGGCAAAGTGTTGCCGCACTTCGGCCGGAACATGGAACGGCTCTTCGGAAGGCCAGTTGTACGCTTTTCTTACGCCGGCAACTTCTTCCTGCCCAAGCGGCTTCCCATGCGCTTCCGAGGTGCCGGCACGGTTCGGGCTGCCGTAACCAATCACAGTACGGATCTCGATCAGGGTCGGGCGGTTCGGCTCTTGTTTTGCCTCTTCAATCGCCCGTCCGATCGCTTCGATGTCATTGCCGTCTTCCACGCGCAGGTATTGCCATCCGTAAGATTCATACCGTTTTTGTACACTTTCCGTAAAGGAATGAGCCAATTCGCCGTCCAGGGAAATGTCATTGGAGTCGTACAGAGCAATCAGTTTTCCCAGACGAAGGTGTCCGGCAAGCGAACTGGCTTCGGCGGATACGCCTTCCATCAGATCCCCGTCGCTGCAAAGAACATAAGTATAATGGTCGATGACGTCCAATCCCTCGCGGTTAAATTTCGCGGCGAGATGCGCTTCGGCCATCGCCATGCCGACCGCCATGGAAATCCCCTGTCCGAGCGGCCCTGTCGTCGCTTCCACCCCAGGTGTATGTTTTACTTCCGGATGTCCCGGTGTCAGGCTGCCCCATTGGCGGAAACTTTTAAGATCATCCATGGACAAAGGATAGCCAAACAAATGCAACAAGCTGTATAGTAAAGCAGAACCGTGCCCTGCTGACAAAACGAAGCGGTCACGATTAAACCAGTTGGGATTCGCCGGATTGTGGTTCATGTGTTTTGCCCATAATTCATAGGCCATCGGCGCGGCGCCCATCGGCAATCCGGGGTGGCCTGAATTGGCTTTTTCCACTTGATCGATTGACAGCATGCGAATAGTATTAATCGCCAGTTGTTCGATATTTTTCAAGGTTGGTTCCCCCTTATGGTTCTACTTCCTATGTAATAAGGAATGATACTCTTTTGGGCAGTTCTTGGCAACTCCCTCCGTCCTTCCGGAAAACCGGACACCACCCAAAGGGTTGCCGTTTCTTGAGTTTTGTTGCGGGCCGGGTTGCGGTGTTCCCCTGACCTCCCGTCGTTCCAAATGGGTGGTCAGGGTTTCATCCGCCCCCCTGACGGAGTTTTCATTCCCGTTTTGCCCGAACAAAACACATCTTTTTACAGAGGCGAATCCAAAACAAAGTCCCAAGACAGAAGCCCATCGGATCCTGATGCTTTTTGCTCCCGGTTCTTTCGCCACAAAAGCCGCTGGTGAAAAACACCAATCCCCTACTATTTAAGTTTGTCGTCAGCCTGCACTGATTATCCCGTTTTTTTACTTTCCAATAAGAGCGTGACAGGACCGTCGTTTACCAGTGACACTTCCATCATGGCGCCAAAAATTCCCGTTTCCACTTTTACCCCGTACTCACGCAGGATTTCGTTAAACCGCCGGTAAAGCGGTTCAGCCAGGTCGGGTTTTGCCGCATCCATAAAATTGGGGCGGCGGCCTTTGCGGCAATCGCCGTACAGGGTAAATTGGGAAACAGACAAAATGCTCCCCCCGACATCGAGGAGAGAGTGATTCATTTTGCCTGTCTCATCTTCAAAGATGCGCAGATTTACTACTTTATCCGCGAGATAGCGCAAATCCTCTTCGGTATCCCCCTGGGTAAAACCGACGAGCAAAAGAAGCCCGTGACCGACCGCACCTGTACACTCGTTATTCACCGTGACGCTCGCTTCTTTTACCCGCTGCAGAACGATTCTCATCTTACCTTCCCCTTACTGTATGATCCGTCTGACACTGTAAATATCCCGTACCCGTTTGACGCGTTCAACGACCGATTGCAGGTGATTGATATTTTGAATCCCGATCCGAATATGAATGGAAGCGATTCCGCGGCGATTGGTTTTGGCGCTGACCGCGGAAAGCTGGGTATTGGCATTATTGACCACTTGCAGGACATCGTTGAGCAGCCCTTGCCGGTCAAAACCGGTTACCTCTATATCAACCGGATATTGATGTGACGTGTTGCTGTCCCATTCCACTGCGATACGCCGCTCTTCCGGTACCGACTTCAGATTGGGGCAATCCGAGTGGTGGACGGTAACCCCGCGCCCTTGGGTGACATACCCGTCAATATCATCGCCCGGAACCGGATTGCAACATCGCGACAAACGAATCAACAGATTGTCAACACCTTTTACCCTGACACCGTGATCCACCTTGCGATGATGGCGCGGAAGGGATTTGACCTCCGGCAGCACGACCGGTTTTTGCTCTTTCAATCCATCAGTCAAACGATGAACCACCTGGGCCGTGGAAATTCCGCCATAACCGACGGCGGCAAAGAGATCATCCGCTTCATGGAAATTGAATTTGCTCGTCACTTCTTCGATCCGCTCCGTCGTCAGCACTTCGGATACGTCGAAATCATGCTTGCGCAGAAGCGCCTCCACCATCTCCCGGCCTTTGGCGATGCTTTCTTCCCGGCGTTGTTTTTTAAACCAGTTGCGGATTTTGCTCCGCGCATGGGAAGATTTTACGATATTCAGCCAATCCTGACTAGGTCCGTAACTGTGCTTGGAAGTGAGGATTTCCACAATATCGCCCGTTTTTAGCTGATAATCGAGCGGCACGATCTTTCCGTTCACTTTGGCCCCGATACAAGTATTTCCGATTTCCGTATGAATGCGGTAAGCAAAATCCAAAGGCACGGAACCGACCGGCAGCTCAATCACATCTCCCTTCGGTGTAAATACAAACACCGAATCGGAAAACCAGTCCATTTTGAGGCTTTCCACAAACTCCTGGGCATCCCGCGTTTCCTGTTGCAGTTCCATCATCTCGCGGAACCATTTCAGCTTTTCCTCAAATTTGCTGTTTTCAACCGTCGTTCCTTCTTTATAAGCCCAATGGGCGGCAATCCCGTATTCCGCGGTACGGTGCATCTCCATCGTCCGGATCTGCACTTCGATCGGCTCGCCTTTGGGTCCGATCACCGTGGTGTGAAGGGACTGGTACATATTTGCCTTCGGCATGGCGATATAATCTTTAAACCTGCCGGGCATCGGCTTCCAGATCGTGTGAATAATGCCGAGAACAGCGTAACAATCGCGGATCGATTCCACGATGACGCGGACGGCCATCAGATCATAAATCTCATTAAATTCCTTGTTTTGCGATACCATCTTGCGGTAAATGCTGTAAATGTGCTTGGGCCGTCCCGATATATCCAGCACATTGACATTATCCCGGAGCCGTTCTTTTAGCGTGTGGATGATCTCATCCAGGTATTTCTCCCGTTCGGCCCGTTTTTTCTTCATCAGGTTGACGATTCGATAATACTGTTGCGGATTGAGGTAGCGGAGAGAGATATCTTCCAACTCCCACTTGATCTTGGATATGCCCAGGCGGTGGGCCAGGGGGGCGAAAATTTCCAATGTTTCCTTCGATTTTTGTCTTTGTTTGTGTTCCGGCATGTATTTAAGGGTTCGCATATTATGGAGGCGGTCGGCCAACTTAATGATAATCACGCGAATATCCTGTGCCATCGCCACAAACATTTTGCGGTGATTTTCCGCCTGGTGCTCTTCATTGGATTTGAATCGCATCCGCTTTTTCAGTTTGGTCACACCATCCACCAACTGACGAACCGCCATGCCAAATTCCGCTTCCACCTGTTCCAGGGTCACACCGGTATCTTCCACCACATCGTGCAGGAGAGCCGCAATCAATGTCGTGACATCCATTTTCAAGTTGGCCAGAATTTCCGCGACTTGCACCGGATGATGAATATAAGGTTCGCCGGATTTGCGGTATTGCCCGCGATGGGCCTGTTCCGCAAACCGATATGCCCTCTCCAACTGGTTGACTTCCTCATGCGTCAAATAGTCAGCTGATATATTCAGAAGTTGCTCGATCGGCATTTGTTCAGTCGGCATGTTTTTCTCACTTCCGTCACCCTGAAAATAATTTTCCTATTATTATCTCCCAAGCCTTTGGGAAAGTAAAGAGAGGCTTTCTGGAAGCAATGGCACGGAAAAAAGAAAAAGCCGGCTGACAACCAACCGGCGGGCAGGGTTACTGACGAAAGTTGAGCTTTTTAAAGCCTCCCGTCTGCTTGCGAATATAGAGGTATATGACCGATAATATGATGGCAGCGATTGTCATCATGCCGTACTTGGCATAATCTTTGGTCACCAGCATGACGACCGGGGCCACCACCACCCCCAGATACGCAGTCCACTCAAACGAGGAGAGCAACAACTTCCAGACTTTATATAAATAATCGCGAATATTGAAATCAGCCGTGTTGAACATCTCTTTGAACAGCAAAACAAGCAACCCAATCATCCAAACGATGACAGAAACCATAAACACATGAGAAAATCCCATGATAAAGGTCATAAATCCTTCTTGAAACCCTTCCACTTGATTTCCTCTCTCCTTAATTATTTGAAATAACTACATCAACATATTAGAGTAAAGTTTCACTTGCTGCAAATGAAATATATGAAAAATTATTAAGAATCATCCCTGCTGAAGACGACTATTTCCCCCTTCCGCTTCATCACATAACCATTGGCAGGGACAATAACGGCAATGTCTGCCCGGTTTGGCCGGGAGGATGTTTTCTTTTCCCGCGCGCAACCAGTCCATGCTTTGGCGGATCTCGGAAGCCGTGCTCCTCTCCCACTCCTCCGTCACTTGCCACGTGAACTCCCGGTTCGGTGAAAGAAAATAGAGCGTGGCCCACTCAGGGGAGAACCCCCATTTGCGCCTGCATGCCCAAACATACAGTTTCAGCTGCGGCAAGTACTCCTGCGCAATTTGCTCCAACTCCCCGGCAGGAGTGCGATCCGTTTTGTAATCGACGATTTCCAGGCTGCCATCCGGGCGTCTCCAGACAGCGTCAATCACGCCATGCAGGCGAAGTCCGCCTTCTTCCAGAGTAAACTCCGTCTCTGTCATGGAAAAAGAGCCGCTTCTCCTCTCTGTGTAAAAACGGCTGTGAAGAAAAGAGGTCAGATCAGGCTTGATCTCCTCCATCACCCTCTGCCGGTCGGCGTCCGGAATCCCGTGCTCTTCCCATACCGTTTGGAACGTTTCTTCCCAGGACAGCCGCCCTCTGTTCGGATCGGATAAAAGCTCGATTATCCGGTGAACGATGCTGCCCCGCTTTGTTGCCGGCAGACCAGACGGCGCTCTGGATGATCCGGTCTCCGGCGAAGCCGGTTCTCTCAGGTCGGGGACTCCCATGACCTTCGCGAACCAGTGGCGGCGCGGGCAATTGAACAGGTTTTTCCACTCAGTCACACTGATCTCCAGCCCGTCCCTTCCGTCCCATCTTTCTTTTTTCAGAAGCAAAAGTTCCGGTTCCTCCCTGACGGATGACCGGGAAAGGTCAAATTCCCCCGCGAGCATCATGTCCAAGGCTGATCTCTTTTCCCGCTCTTCCTTTATTCCCGCATCAATCTCCACCAGGCGCAGCGGGCAACAATCCGGGGAAAATCGCCATTCTCCCCGCTCCGAGTCAAGCCCCTCCAGACCGAGCGCGCCGATGATCCACTCGCTCCATTTCGTCGATCCCGCCTCTTTGGATGCTTTCAACGAGCCGCTCAAAACAAGGCGCCGCTCCGCCCTGGTCATGGCCACGTACAAAAGGCGCACCGATTCTTCCCATTCCATCTTCCGGTTTTTTTCCTTCGCTTCCTGATAACGCTCCGGTTCACATTTCACCCCGTTCTCATCCCACAGCAAGGAGACCAGGCCGGACTTTTCATCCACCCAGCATTCCGGAAAACGCACGTGCGGTGCGGAATGCAAATCAGGCAAGAAAACAACCGGGAACTCCAGCCCTTTTGCCTGATGGACGGTCATGATTTTCACGCTGTCACCATGTTCAGGCTCAATGGCCGCTTCAGTTTCGCGCGCCTGTTCGTCCGCCAGCCTCCGCATCCAATCGAGATAAGACGGAATGGAAAAAGCAGCAAATCCTTCCAGCCTGCGTGCCTGTTCGCTCAGTTTTTTCAGGTTGGCTGCCACCTGCTGCCCGCTCTCCGTTGCCCACATGACAGTGAGATATCCGCTTTCCCGGACCAGCAATTCCAGCAGATCGGCAATGCGCACAGATCCGGCCATTTTTGTCATCCGTTCGAGGAAACTGCCAAAATTGAAGAGTTTCAGCCTCTCACCTTCATCCAGTCCGGCCATTCGACTCCAATCAAAAATGGTTCCTTCCCATGATTGCATCAGGGCAATCCGCGTGATGGTCGCATCGGACACTCCGCAAAAAGGAGAGCGCAAAACGACCGCCCAAGCATGATGATCCTCCGGATGGATCAGAAGCTGCAGTAGAGAAAGGATATCCTTCACTTCTTGCTGGTCAAAAAATCCCCTTCCCTTCACTACATAACAGGGAATATCCATCCACCTCAGCGCTTGCTCCCACGTTTTTACATGGGTCATCGTTCGCAGCAGAATGGCAATTTCAGCAGGTCGGGCGCTGTTTTCTTCAGTGATCATTTGTTTGATCCGGCTCGCGACCAGATTCGCTTCGGCCTCCCGCTCAGTCAGACCGGGAGGAAGTTCCTCCTTTTCCGAGACCCTGAGCCACTCCACTGCCCCTCCGGAACCTTCGGCCTCCCGTTTGGCCCGCAGCGGCTGAAAACAGTTGGGAGATCCTTGATCCTGATTCATGATCCGTCCAAACACAAAATTAACCATCGAGATGAGTTCGGGGTGAGAGCGAAAATTGTCGGAAAGGACATGTACCTTCCCGTGCGAATGCGATTCCGTCTCTGCCCTGATTTGCTGGAACAGAAAAACATCGGCGCCGCGAAAGCGGTAAATCGACTGCTTCGGATCACCGACGACAAACCATTTCCCCGGGGTTACTTCTCCCCGGTCATCTTTGGTGATCAGATCGATCAGCCGCTTTTGCAATTCATTGGTATCCTGAAACTCATCGATCAAAAGATAGCTGATCCCTGCCTGCACTTCGGCGCGCACCGCCGGATTTCTCTCCAGGCATTCACACAGGCGCCACTGCAATTCATCATGATCCACTCCGCCTCTTTTTGCTTTCCCTTCCTGGTATCGGATCTGCGCCTGTTCCAGCAAACGACAGAAGAGACGAAGCCAGGTCTCTTCTTCGTCCAGATGCAGCATCCCGGAATATAGAGACACCAGTTCCCTGTGCATCTCCCTGCAAGTTTTTAGCGCTGCCGCCGTTTCCGGCGCTTTGCTCCAGTTCACTTTTATGCTGGCTTCGATTCCCTGAAGCAGTTTCAGGCGTTCGGAGACCGTATTCCTTTGCTGCCATTCCCCTGGCAGATCCGGACAGGCCCGGCGAAAAGCTTCCGCTCGTTTGCTCCCGCGCAAACCGCGCAAATATTCCGCCGCTTCCAAAAAGGACTGTTCCCAAAGCGGCAGCTGCTCCCGCCTCTTCTTTTCCAATTGAGTCCGGCAAGCGTCCAGATGCCGGATGGTTATCTCTCTCAGCCGCTTCACTGTCCAGCCGTACTGGAAAAGCCGCTCCAATGCACCGGCCAGCAGCCTCTTTGCTTCTTCGATGCCGAGCGCGACCAGCCAATGGCGCAGCATGCCATTTTTCTCCCCATATGCGGCAAATCCGTCCCTGATCGCCTCTTCAGCCGCGTCGAGCATCAACGCCCGGCTCACCGCTTCGTCCAATACATCAAAGTCAGGGGAAAGACCGGCCTCAAGCGGATAACGTTTCAGCAGGCTGTGGCAGAAGGAGTGGATCGTCGAAATGCGCGCCCGGCTGAGCTCGGCCAAAAGTCTCCGCCATCCGTTCGCCTTTTCCCGCTCCCCCCTCGCCAGCGCTTCCACCCGCTTCACCTTGATCCCTGTGCGTATTCTCTCTTTCATCTCCGCCGCCGCTTTGTCCGTAAACGTGATGGCAACAATTCTCTCCAAGGCATCCGGATCAAGCCGGCTGTGTTCCAAAATCTTCAAATACCGTTCCGTTAACACCCGCGTTTTTCCCGATCCTGCCCCCGCATAGACAATGCTGTTTTCATGCAGGGTATCCACTGCCCGCTTTTGCTCCTCCGTCAAATGAATCGACTTGTTCATCCGTTTCCCGTCCTCCATTTTTCAGCGCGTTCCCCGCTTTTTTGAAAGAATCCACGCATCGACGCGGCAAATATGGCGCGCCGGACAAAAACGGGGACAATCCCAGGTGGGCGAGACGGCAAAATCCCCTTGTTCCGCTTTGCTTAATGACTGGTCGATCAAGCGCTGAATATTCTCTTCCGTTTTCCGCCAGTCATCCGGATCGAGGGATTTTCTCGGATTCAACCCGACGCGTCCGGTTTCCTCTTTGCGCCATAACCCTTTATTTCGCTGGTTTGCCGCCGCGTTTCCTCCGTTTCCTTTCACATAATAAGCGCTGCCGATCGCCAAAGCGGGATCTTGCCCGAATCCTTGCTGATAAACCCATAAATAAAGGGGAAGTTGCAAACTTCTGCCTTGGCCGATCTGTTCGATTGTCGGAACCGTTCCCGTTTTGTAGTCGTAAATGGCATAATATCCTTCTTCATCGCGGTCGATCCGATCCATTTTCCCCTGCAACCGCACTTTTCTTTTCCCGCCGAGCACCAGCGTGACCGGCTCCGGACGCGAAGCGGGATCAAGCCGCCCCGTCTCCACATCCTCCTTGCAAACCGGCAATCCAAACGATAGTTCCAGATGGGCGGGAGCCGCATAAAATCCGGTTTTACGGCGCCATTCTTTTTCATGTTTCCAGATGGAAAGCAGTTTCTGCTTGATCCGGAATTTGTCGATCATGAGGTAAAAGGGATCCCGCTCCCTTTCTTCATCGCGCAACACCTCATCCGCCAGTTGTTCCAGACGGGCCAGCGCCCTTTCTTCATCCGCAAACGTCCATCGTCCCCGGCGATATTCATGAAAGAAACGGCATAAGATCTCATGAATCCGTTCCCCTTCTTCCCGCCAGGATAAACCCCGCTGCGGTGCTTCCTTTTCCGCTGCCTTCCACAATCGGATCGCCAGAAACTGAAAGCGGCATTCCACCAGGTGATTTAAAGCGCCGGCGCTCCAAACCCGCTTTTCCATTGCTCCCGCGATCCCCCGTGGAATGATTCCGTCATATCGGGTAAACACGGCTCCCCGGCGAAAGCGCTCCGCCTGAATGCGCGCCAGTAAATCCCGGCCTTTTTCTTGATCGGCACCAAGCATCTTCATGAACATTTCCAATGCCGGGTGTCCTTCTTCATCGAGAATTCTCTCCCCGTTTCGCAGTTGGATCAAGGCCTGGGCGAGTCCCTGTCCGTCGGAAAAACACCATTCCCAGCCGGCCGGCCGAATTCGTTGGGGAACATCGAGGGAAACGGTTTTTACACTGGCAAAAAGATCGGTGCACTCCTCCAAAAAAGGGGAGGGAAGCTGTTTTTTTCCTTCTTCGTCGGTATGCGGATAAGAGAGGACCAGCAGCTCGGTTGCCAGAGAGATCCCGGTAAAGAAAGGAAGCCGCTGTCGCTGGCGCAGTTCCCCTGAAGTCTCCAGCAAAATGCCTTCGGAGCGCAGGCGAACCCGTTCCGCGTCCGGGAGCAACCAATGATCAGCAAAAGGCCGGGGCCACCTTCCTTCGGCCAAACCAACCATAAACACAGCGCGAACCGGCTCTGCCAAACCCTGGTTTGCCTCCAGGATGCGAATGCCGCGCCGCTCTCCCTCCCGCGCCGTCAATTCACACCGCTCCGCCATCTGCATCAAAAACTGAACAAACTGCCGGTCGGTGACTTTTCTGTCACCAAAAATCCCTTCCAGGCTATCGCCCCATTGCCGCACCATTCGGTAGAGGGCATGCCATCCCTTCATTTCATAGGCAGCGAGCCAGGAAAGTTCCTTTTCGGCAATCAGTTCGCGCCAACGGTCAACCCGTTTCAAGGGCCTGATCCATTCAAGAAACCATTTTCCCCACTCCGCCCATGTCTGCGATTTCGGTATCGCTTCCATCCAAGCATCGCACTTTAAGCCATTTTCTTCAGACACCGGCAAAAAAGGAGAGTACAGAAGCTCTTCCACCTTTTTTCCGCCGTCATCCCGTGCCGAAAAAACAGCATGAATCATTTGTAAAAGGGGATGCGAACTCAGGAAATGCCTTTCTTCCGTGCGGACGGGAATCCCGGCTTCATCCAGCTTTTGATGAAGAAGCGGGGCGTACGCCTCCCGGTCTGATGTCAAGATCACCGCATCGTCCAGGTGGTTTTTCTCTGACAACAGCCATTGTTTCAAGCGGGCGACAACCATTTCCACCTCCGCTTCCATTCCCGGTGCGGCAATCACTTCCAGACCATCCGAATGAGGAAAAACCGGCGGATCGTCGTCGAAAACGTGTTCTGCCAAATGCCTGAGCGAATCACGGCGGACTCTCCCGCTGCCGGATCCGATTTCTCCGGCGATCCGGAACCCTCTGCAGGTGAGTCGCTCAATCAGCGGTTTCACCAATCTGCCCAGCCTCTCCCGCCCTTTCGGAACAATCAGATGCACATGAATCTCCACTTGTGTGACCAACTGGCCCAACAGGAGTTCCTGCAAACGATTCAGCTCATAAAAATGCCGCAAAACCAGGCGGCCGGGAAGCGAAACGGATTCCGGTTCCCGCTGGAATGAGCGCATCAATTCCATATACGGCTCTTCATGATCCCACAAGTTCCCTTCCCAAAGCAGCTCCTGATATTTTTCATAAATGGCGGCCAACTCCCGATATTTCGGTTCGTGCTTTTCCCACAATCGCTTCAGCCTGACCGGGCTGACCCCGGATCGCTTTAATTCGCCGATCACCTGCTCGATCATGCTGACACCGCCTCCCGGTTCGCTCAAAACCGTCGCAAGAGCGGTCAAGGGATGGTCCATATTTGCCCGCTGCACCGCTTCCAGCACGACCCATTGCTGCTCGGACGGTGACATCAGCCGCTGCCCGCGGTCCGGCAAGCAGGCACGCACAAAGCGGTCAAATGTCATCCGATTTTCCTGCATGTTCAAACCCATCCGGCTCAATCCGGGATCAATATAAACCGTATCGGAAATAGCCCATTCCGTTCCGCCGGGCAAATCCGCTCCATTTCCAATTTCAGGATCGAAATGTAAATAGAGCCAACCAGCCATGTGCCTGTTCCCGCCTTCCTTTTCTTCGTATATTTCAGTTAAAACAAGACACGTTAAAGAGAGATGATGATGGAGGTGAAAAAAATGGCAAGGAAAAAAGTGATTAAACAAAAAAAATTGCCGGAAGCAGCAGAGGAAATCAGAGACGACGTCGAATTTTCCAATGAGTTTTACGCCGATGAACCCACCCGTCATGTGATCAGTGCGATTCAAGAAAGTTATAGTCAGGCAGGAATCCCCGAACAAGAATAGAAAAATATTTGTTGTTCACGTCCCATGTCTTACATGGGACACCTTCTTTACGTATGATTTAGAAATAAAATTTATTGCACAAAGAGAAGAAATAGCATACACTTTTTTTTGATGCTATAATATAGAAACGTAAAATCAACTCGTTTTTCCTACTATATTTTTCGGGGTTTTCCCGAAGTTTTAGGCCTTTTTCTGTTCTTTTTATCCGATTATCTTATGAACATATTTGCTACAATCTTTTGTTTATTTGCAAACTTTCACCCCTGAACGGGAGGTTGCTTATGTTAAAAAGCACGAAAAGCACTTTGTATGAGAGACTGGGCGGAGAACAAACGATTGCCGCGGTGATCAATGAATTTTACAACCGCATGATCCAGGATGACCGGGTGAATCACCACTTTATCGGAGTTAATATGGAAGCGCTTCGGCGTCATCAAATTACTTACTTTATGAGTTTTGCCCTTGGCGGGCCCAAACGGTACGAAGGCAGCACCCTTCGCCAATCCCATGCCGGATTGAACATCACATCCGAAGAGTACGAAATCGCGATCAAGCACTTGAACAGCTCCCTGCGCAAGTTTAACGTTCAGCTTGAGGATATCGCCAGGGTGGAAGCTTTTTTGCGCAGTGTCAAACCTCATATCATTTATAAATAGCTTTGCAGGAGAAGCTCACCGGCACAACTGGATTCCGCGATGAGCTTCTTCGTTGTTCACTCCCATTTCTTCACAATCAAACTCACATTGTGCCCGCCAAAACCAAATGAATTGCTCATGACATAACGGCATTCTTTTCGTCTGGCCACATTGGGCACATAATCGAGATCGGCCCCCTCATCCGGTTCCTCCCAGTTAATTGTCGGAGGAATCAGGCCGGTATTCAGGGTCTGAACCGAAGCGATCATCTCAACCGCTCCTCCCGCCCCCAACATATGACCGGTCATCGATTTGATCGAACTTACAGGAACACGCCCGGCGTCATCCGCGAACACCTGCTTGATCGCCTGCGTTTCAATCCAGTCATTCAGCCGGGTTCCCGTTCCATGCGCATTGATATAATCGATTTGACCGGGAGAGAGACCCGCATCTCTTAAAGCCAAACGCATCGCTCCGGCCGCCCCTTCTCCGTCCGCCCGCGGTGACGTGATGTGATAGGCATCGGTGGTCACCCCATACCCTATCAGTTCGGCCAAAATCGGCACATTCCTGCGCAAAGCATGCTCCAACTCTTCCAAAACAAGCACCCCTGCCCCTTCGCCAGCCACAAAACCGTCGCGGTTGCGATCAAAAGGCCTCGAAGCCTTGGCCGGTTCTTCATTTTTCCTGGAGAGTGCGCGAATTTTGGAAAAAGCGGCCAAACCGAGCGGCGTGATCGGTGCTTCCGTTCCTCCGGCCAGAACAATATCCGCCTCCCCATACTGGATGGCTCGCATCGCCTCCCCGATGCAACTGCTCCCGGTGGCACAGGCAGTCACCACAGCAGCAGACGGTCCCCGTGCTCCCAGCGCGATGGCAATTTCGCCGCTAGCCATGTTGGAGAGCATCGATGGAGCCAGGTAAGGGCTGAGACGATTGGGTCCCTTTTCCAATATTCTTCTGTATTCCTGCTGAATCATCGCCAATCCGCCGCTGCCCGAACCGACCATCACGCCAACGCGCTCCGCGTCCCATTTATCCTCATGTAATTGTGCACGGTGAAAAGCCTGTTTGGCGGCAATCACCGCATATTGGGAAAATAAATCCATCCTCCGGGCATCTTTGGCATCAAGGTAATCCTCCGGATCATAGTCGTGGATCTCCGCAGCAATCTTCGTGGGAAAATCGCACGGATCGAATCGGGTAATCGGGCCTGCCCCGCTTTTTCCGGCGACCAGGTTTGCCCAAAAAGTATCCGGATCTTTTCCCAGCGGCGTTAAACAGCCATATCCCGTTACTACCACTCGTCTTTTAACCATCGGCCACACCTTTCCCGGAAAAACATTTGGATTCCATTGTAGTTTGCCGGAAAAGAGGAAAAATCATGCAGAAATAAAAAACCGGCCGGGATAGAGCATCACCGGAAAAGAGACTTAAGCAAGGCCGGGATGGAAGCAGGGCATCCGGAACCAGAGCGGACCAAAACCCGGTACCACATAAAAAACCCTTTGCCGGCAAGGGACAAAGGGTTAAATCAAGGCTTAATCGATTTCGATGATTTTAAATTGTATGGTACCGGAAGGTGTCGCAACATGAACGACATCATCGACACGACGCCCGATCAATTCTTTTCCAATCGGCGATTCGTTTGAAATTTTAAATTCGGACGGATTCGATTCAGCGCTTCCAACAATCGTATATGTTTCCCGATCGCCGTCGGGAAGTTCCTGAATGGTCACTTTTGAACCGACGCTCACAACATTTTTATCCAAATTGGAACCGATGATTTTCGCATTGCGAATCATATTTTCCAGCGTAATAATCCGGGATTCAATAAACGCTTGCTCTTCTTTTGCTGCATCGTACTCGGAGTTTTCGCTTAAATCACCCTGGGCGATCGCCTCTTTCAAGCGTTGTGCCACTTCATGACGTTTCGTCGTTTTGAGATGTTCCAATTCCTGCTTTAATTTCTCCAGTCCTTCTTCCGTTAACAAAACCTCTTTATTATTTTGCGACATGTAATTTACCTCCTTCAATCGACAACAGACCGCTTTGGACGGCAGGAATTTCCGCCGCCGGCACGGCTTTTTCATCCCGCGTTGTAAGCGATTACACAACACTTTCCTCGCGCAGTCACCCGTTTTTGCCCGATCCGGCAAAAGGGTTAAGCCAAAAATCAAGCTGCTGAATATATTAGCACATTTGCTTGTTTCGTCCAAGGCATTCGGAAAATTTTCCACACCTTTTATTTTCCCTGAAGACGCCGGGATCTCATTTCCCATACTTCTTCATTAACCAAATACCTTGGCTTTTTCCCTGCAAAGTAATCTGCTAGATTTTGCACCGCAAGCTCAGCCATCGCTCTTCGCGTCTCTTTCGTGGCGCTGCCAAGATGAGGGGCGAGCACAACATTGTCCAGCCGGATGAGCTCGTTGGGAACCAACGGTTCACGTTCATACACGTCCAACGCCGCGCCGGCTATTTTCTTCTCCTGCAACGCACGGATCAGTGCCTGTTCATCGACGACTGCACCGCGCGCCGTATTGATGAGAAATGCCGATTCTTTCATCTGCCCGAGTTCCCTTGCCCCGATCAGATGATGAGTGGCCGGGGTATACGGCGTATGCAAGGAAACAAAATCGGATTCCGCCAGCAAAGAATCGATATTGGCAAATTGTAACCCCAACTCCCTCTCGATTGCAAGAGGCAGACGCGTGCGTGAATAATAAAGAATATTCATGGCGAAGCCCCTGGCCCGTCGCGCGACTGCCCGGCCGATTCGCCCCATGCCGATGATGCCGAGCGTTTTTCCGGTGACTTCGGTTCCTTGCATAAACGACGGCTCCCAACCCCGCCAACGTCCCTGGCGAACCAGGCGGTCCCCTTCGGTAACTCTCCGCGCAACATCGAGCAACAGCGCCCACGTGAGATCGGCAGTGGCCTCAGTCAAAACATCCGGCGTATTGGTTACGACAATACCTCTTTTGCTGGCCGCTTCAAGATCAATATGATTGTAACCCACCCCGTAGTTACTGATGATTTGAAGCCGTGGACAAGCTTCGATCACTTTTTCCCCAATCGGGTCGGTTACGGTGCAAAGGAGCGCATCCTTCCCTTGCAGCCGCTGAATGATCTCCTCCTGTGTCCATGCTGCTTTGTTTGACACGATGTCAAGCTCAGCTTCAGTTTGCAATCGCTCCAGCATCTGCCGGTCGATTTCATGCGTAACCAACACCTGATGGTTCAATCTGGCTCCTCCTCATTTCCTTCTACGATTCTTATATAAGTATTGTTAGTAATCGTAATAATATTCGACAAAAAGGTGCGTCTTCCCTTCTGAATACCCTGTTTATTCAAAATAAAACGGAAATTTCCTCTGGCTTTCAATGTTATAATAATAGCAAAAAACCATCGCGAAACAAAGGGGGCAACAATTTGAACTCCATTTTGGATCTGGATGCAACGAGCCTGTCTGCGAAGATCAAAGCAAACCAACTCACTCCCAAGGAAGCGGCCGAAGCTTATATCAATCAAATCCGTGCCACTCATCCCGTAATCAATGCAGTGACTGAAGAGAGGTTTGCAGATGCGCTGGCTGAAGCCGAGCAGATGGCTTCCCGCCCGAAAGAAGGCAGATTATTCGGTGTCCCCGTCAGTGTCAAAGAATGCTTTCATGTTAAAGGCACAAAAACGACCGGCGGCCTCTCTGCACGCACCCGGATCATCGACAAAGAAGATGCGGAAATCATCCGCCGCCTCAAACGCGAAGGAGCCATTATCCTCTGCAAAACAAATACGCCTTCCCTCTGTTTTTGCCAGGAAACGGATAATCTCGTATTCGGACGCACCAACAACCCCTGGAATCCCTCCTGCAGCGCGGGTGGCTCGAGCGGCGGTGAAGGTGCCCTGATCGCAGTCGGGGGAGCCGCCGTCGGAATCGGGGCGGACATAGGCGGTTCGATTCGATTTCCGGCCCATTTTAATGGTGTCGTCGGTTTCAAGTCAGGTTTCGGTCAAGTGCCTCATGAAGGAATTTTCCCACCGATTTCCCACCCTGTCCAGCAAAGTATGCTGGGAGTCGGAGCATTGGCCAAATCAGTCGATGATGCCAAGCTGATTCATGAGATTCTCTCCGGCCGGCACGTGCCCGCAGCCTCGTCCCGCTTTTCCGTCATCATCCCCGTGTTACCCGCTGCTTTCCCGATGCAGAAAGCGACTGTTGCCTGTCTGGAAAACATGGCGGCACATCTAAAAAATAACGTATCCGTCGATCACGACCCGCCTCCTTATCTGGCAGAATCGGCGCAGTGGTGGCAATGGATCATGTCCGTCGACGGTAGCAAATATTTGATTGGGGAAATCTTGGAAATGCGGATGCGCCACGTGGCGACCGAATGGCTCAAAGCAAAAGCGGGTTTGCCGCACCGCCTGCACCCTTATCTCACCTGGGCCCTGATCGCATCACGTTTGTTTAAACCAACGGCATCCACTTGGCGGAGGTTTATGGAAGCGTTTTCCCTCGCCAAAACCACGGTGCAAAACTATCTGCAATCCCGCGTGCTGATCCTGCCTGTTTACCATTCCACCGCACCCGCTCACGGTCAACAATATCGCGAGATTTTTTCTGTACGACGAACATTCCGAAAATTCCTCCCTTTCATTACCTATGCCAATACATTTGGCTTACCGTCGCTAACTCTTCCCGTCGGTGAGGATGAAAACGGAATGCCGCTCGCTGTGCAACTGATTACAGCAACCGGGCAGGAAGAGCTGCTTTTTCGGCTCGGAAAAGATTTGGAACGGACTTTCCGCGGTTACGTGCGCTGCGACCGGTATGATCCCCGCACATAAACATTGATGATCTGTAAGTCACCCCAAGCTTCACTGCCCCGACACAACGCACATGCGGAAAAGAGCGAGAAGAGCTGTATTTTTCTTCTCGCTCAGTGGTTAAACCCGCAAAAGGAGCCCGCCGGATTCCGGTGTTTCTCTTTTACTTGCGGTTCCGCGTCGCAAAGGCTGCCGCAAAATCGCCGGGCCGGGTCGTGAAGTGCTAAAACCGTTCCCTGTACCGCTGATAGAGATAAGAAACAGCAAGCAGAATGACGCCGAGCGCCATAAACGAGACAATGCGGTACAGCGTCTCAATCGAGGAGAGATCAAACAAAAAGATTTTCAGGATGGAAAGCCCGAACAGGCTGATGGCCGACCAGCGCAGCCAGGCCCATTTTCGCCAAATCCCGGTCAGCATCAACAGAAGCGAATAAAAGATCCAGGAAATGGACAGCGCGAGCTGCTTCTGATTCTCGATTTGATGTTGCAAAACCGGATTGTCGGTGTTGAGGTCCCACAAACGGTGCGCAAAAATGCCGCTGATTTCAACCGTAATTAATTCAAACAAAAGTACGACCAACAGGATCCGCGCGAGAAGCACCCAGATTCGTTTGGCCTCCAAAGCCTTCCCTTTCGATTGGTACAAATACAGACAGGCGGCGGAGATGAACAAGGCCGCAAAACGAATGTTTATCACCGGCATCCAATTGATCCGCGCCGGCAAAAACAGCCCTTGAAACATGACCGACAACACGCCCAAACCAAGACTTCCCCAGGCGAAAAACAAAATCAGTTTCTGCCGGAAACTCCTGCCGAGCCACACGCACAAAAGACTGTATCCAATCCAGCTGAGGGAGATAAAAAATCCCTTGTACCATTGGGCCCGGGTATAATCACCAAACGCCGGCGCAAAATAGTCTGATGTCCCTCCCACTTCCAATGTGACGATTTCAAACAGCAAAACCAGGAGCGCTCCCAGCAACAAAACCGGAGCCCACTTCAAGGATGGGAGCGGTTCAGCCTTCCTGCCGCGCCACAGCATGAGAATGACGCAACCGATCTCAACCAGAAAGGCGAGAAAACGCATATTGAAAACAGGAACAAAGGAAGAGAGCGGCTGATCCGCCATTCCCCAGACGGCGACGGAGACGAGCGCGAGAAACATCATGCCCCAGGAGACGGGGACCAACACGCGCACCCGCTGTCTCAGCCCGGTTTCATGAACGAGCAAACTGTATAATGCCCAGATCATATATAAGACAAAATAGCGGTTCAATTCCCAGAACCCTGTCCGGGCAGATCTGTCAAAATAAATGTTGATTTCGTTCGACAGCCAGAAGAACAGCATAATGGCGCTGCCGGTATAAAAAATTTCAAACCAGGGCTCCCATCCGGGGGTGCGGCTTTTTCTGATCTGACAGGCCTGAAATGTGACCATCCCGGCCCACAGGAAATAAGAAAATGTTTCCCGGTTCCACACCGGAATCCAATGATGCAATGACAAGATTTCAGCTGTCCAGCCGAGGAGCAGCAAGGCCGCAATCCCGTAGAGCGCCGTTCCAAAATAAAAAGCTTGCTTCACTTTTTCCCTCAAAGCCAGCCAAACCAGCACAAACGACTCGATCGTCCAGACATTGGCAAGTGCCAGCCCATTCCACTTGATCATGCCGGCCAACGTAACGAGAAAAAGAAAAGTAAAACCGTAACGGTTTCGCTCTGTCTTGGAAAACTCCCGTTCCCGCCGCTTCCATTTGAGCCAGGCCAGCGGCAGCAAATAGGCCACACTGAAAAGATAGACTTTCTCTCCTGTCCATACCGCATGATGAAGCGGCAGTATAAGGAGGCCGAGAAGCATGAAAAAGGCGTTAAAGCTGGCGGTCACCAAATGGGCGGCGGGCCAGACCCCCGGCTTGCGCGCCACTGCCAGCTCGTACAGGTAAAAGATCAGCCAGAAGGCTGTTAAATATAACAGATGCCATGAATGGGAGCTTGACGTCATCAGAGCAAAACAGCAGACATAGATCGCATAAAGTGTCAGATGATATAAAATGGTCCAATTCCTTTTTTTCAAACTGATTAATACCATGCCCAGGGCGACAAACACCAGATAAGTAAACAGGCCCACTTGATTGCCAGGATCAGCTCCCAACACCGGCAGGGTGATAAAGGCCCCGATCCAACCGAGCAGGGAAATGGCCAGTGAATCATAAACGAGTGCCTGCCATAACGCCAACATGGTTACCAGCGACATGAGGAGAATCGCCATGCCGAATGACAAAAAATGATAAAAATCAAAAGCGGCATAGACGGAAGCATATAAGGTGGCAGTGCCTGCCCCGATCAGCCCCTGGGCGAAAATGGGCAACTGCTTCCGATAATAATGGCGCCCGCCTGCCAGGAGCAAAATTCCGAAGGCTCCCCCCATGAGGACGCGAACGATTTCGTTTACCCAATGATGATCAAAAGCGTACTTCACAAAAAAGACCAGGCCGATGACCAAAGCGACGGCTCCAATTCGGTTGAGCCAGCGCCCGCCGATCAGATACTCCCATTCTTTCCTGTTTCGCTTCGGACGGCTCGGCTTCTTCGCTTTTGCTTCTTTTTTCGGCACAGACTGAACCGGAACAGACGGTTTGTCCGGAACGGGAATACCCGGTTTGGCTGCGACGGGCTGGCCGGGCATCGGTTTTTCCGGTTTCGCAGCCGGTTGTGAAGCTTCGGCCGGCTCCGCTTGCGGCTTCATCTGTTTCTCAATCCGTATCACCCGTTTTTTCAGCTCGTTGACGGTGAGAAACAAATAAATCCATCCGGCCGACAGAAGAAGCAACAATAACCACATGAAAAAATTCAAGCGTTGTCTTACCCCCTTTTTCATCAACATTTATCCTATTATAATTGATTTACGAATTTTCTGGGTAAACTATTTCCTTTTCATTTGAATTTTTCCAGCCAGCGCCCGGGTATGTTGCCCGAGTGCTTTTTGTTACAATATTCAGAGGAGAGCGAAGGAGGAAAGATCATGAATTTGGTTGAGATGAGCTGGGTGCATGAACACCTGAACGACCCCCGGGTTTTGCTCGTTGAATGCCGGTTTACGCTCGGCAGTCCGGAAGCGGGAGAAAAGGCTTACCGGCAGGAGCATTTGCCGGGTGCCTTTTATCTTGATCTGGAAAAGGATCTGTCCGGCAAAATCCAACAGCACGGAGGACGCCATCCCTTGCCGGACCCCGAAGACCTGGCCAAGACTCTGAGCGCGATCGGAGTGGACGAGAACATTCATGTCATCGCCTATGATGATCAGGGAGGATGTATGGCTGCCCGCTGTTGGTGGCTTCTGACATATCTGGGCCATCCGAAGGTCAGTGTGATGAATGGCACGTTTCAGCTGTGGAAAGAACGCGGTTACCCCGTTACCGCCGAGGTTCCCTCCCCCACACCGCGCAGCTTTAAACCGCACATCATAGCGGAAATGGCTGCGGATCAGGACGAGGTAAAACAAAAAATGAACCGTCAAGATACTCTGCTGATCGACTCGCGGGAACTTAACCGCTATCTCGGTCTGGAGGAACCGATTGATCCCGTCGCCGGCCATATTCCCGGGGCCGTAAACTTCTTCTGGAAAGATGTTTTGCGTCCGGACGGGCAATGGAAAAGCAAAGAGGAACTGAAACATCATTTTTCCTCTTTGCCCAAGGATAAGGAAATGATTGTTTACTGCGGTTCCGGTGTAACAGCCACGCCCAATGTGCTCGCACTGAAAGAAGCCGGATTTACGCGGGTGAAACTCTATCCGGGGAGCTGGAGCGACTGGATTTCCCATAAAGAAAATCCGATTGCGACAGGGCCGGAAAAAGGCAACGGTTGAGGCAGCCAATGAAAACGCCAAGAAGGGGCATGATCATTGCCCCTTTTTTACTTCATCATCTTTTTCAGCAACTTCAAGCCGCTTTGGCTGAAGTGGTAACGAAACGGGAAATCGATTTTCGTCGATTGTTTTACAATGCCCTTTTGGTGCGAAAAACAATCAAAACTGAATTTGCCGTGATAGCTTCCGATTCCGCTCGGGCCCACGCCACCAAACGGCAGGTACGGCGTTGCCAGATGAACCAGTGTATCGTTAATCGCCCCTCCGCCGAACGAAACGGATTCGATCACTTTTTTCCCGGTTTCCCTGTTTTCCGTAAAGAGATATAAAGCCAGGGGTTTCGGCTTCTCACGAATCACCTGAATAACCTCGTCAATCTCCTGATATGAAAAAACAGGCAAAATCGGCCCGAAAATTTCTTCCTGCATCACCGGCATCTCCCATGTGACTTCGTCCAGTAAAGTAGGGGCGATCAAAAGTTTCTCTTCATCCTTTTGCCCGCCATAAATCACTTTCCCGTCGTTCAGGAAGCCGGACAGACGGGCAAAATGCTGCTCATTGACAATGCGCGTATAATTGGGGTTGACCAGGGGGTTTTCGCCGAAAGCACGGGAAATTTCCGTTTTCATCCGAATTATCAACGCTTCTTTCACTTTTTCATGAACATAGAGAAAATCCGGCGCGACACAGGTTTGCCCTGCGTTGATGAATTTCCCCCACACCAGCCGTCGCGCCGCCAGATCAATATGGGCGTCCTCCGTGACGATGACCGGGCTTTTTCCACCCAGTTCCAAGGTGAACGGAGTGAGCGATCGGGCCGCTTTTTCCATCACGATTTTCCCCACACGGGTACTGCCCGTAAAAAAGATATGGTCAAACGGCAGATCCAACAATGCCGAACTGGTCTCAACGCCACCTTCCACGACTGCGACGAACTCGCTCTCAAAAATGCCTGTCAGCATCTGGTTTATCACTTTGGCGGTATGCGGCGCCAGCTCGGAAGGCTTCAGCACGACACAGTTGCCGGCAGCGATGGCACCGATCAGCGGGGAAACCGTAAGTTGAAACGGGTAATTCCAAGGAGAAATGATCAGGCTGACCCCGTACGGTTCGGGACAGATATAGCTTCTGGAACCGAACAGCATCAAAGGAGTTTTGACCCGTTTCGGCTTCGTCCACGTTTTCAGATGTTTCATCACATACTTGATTTCTTCATAGATGACGCCCAATTCCGTCAAATAGGTTTCATACTCGGACTTATTCAGGTCTTTTCTCAGTGCGGTGATAATATCCGGTTCATAGCGGCGAATCGCATCACGCAAGAGGCGGAGTCGTTCATAACGAACCGGTGTCTCTCTTGTCTTCCCTTCGTGAAAAAAAGCCTTCTGTTTGGCAAGCAGCTCCCGCAAATGATCCACTGGCCGTACTCCTTCCCATTCCGAATTCTCTCCAACCATGCAAACGCAAACCGGAACTATGTTTCCTGCAAAAAATCGGAAATGCCGAATTTGCTCGACCATTCCCCCGCCAATCTCGTCCGGTAGGCGTCGCTGAGAAAGCGGGACGCTCCGTTGTAAATCAGCTGCAAATATTCTTTGCTCGGCTTGATCTCTTCCTGTTCTTTGTTCACAATCGTATAGGTCATTGCGCGAACCAGCTGCTCCTGAAAGCAAACGTGGACATCCATTCGCTTATATTTGCCGCTCGGAACCCCCTCCCGCTCATCCAACGGTTCCAATGCTTCAGGCGTGATCCGATATAAGACGCCTTCCACCTCTTCGCCCGGCGCAAAAACCAGATCGGCCACCCCTCCATTCCGTTTCTTGCTGAATGCACTAAAGACCAGCTGATAATCCTTCAGGACTGCTGCTCCCGCCACTTCATAATGATCCTTTCCGACCGTTTGGGCAAAGCTCTGCTCGTCCATGCACGAACCATAGGCAAAGTAATAAATCACCTGAATTCCTCCCTTGTAAAACAAACCATCATCGTTTAAATTTAAGAGAAGATTAAAAGGCGAACCCTATATTTTGAATTTTAATTCATTTCATTCGAAAGGTGAATCAAATGGTTACAACGGAAGATAAAATTTTTGCGGTTTTATGCCATGCCAGCCTTTTCTTCTTTCCTTTTCTGCTTCCTGTCATCTTGATGATGGCGAAAAAAAATTCGCCTTTTGTGCAGCACCACGCCAAAGAAGCGTTCGCATTTCATCTGTTCTCACTGGTCGCCGTGGCGGTGAGCGCGGTTCTGACGCTGGTGCTGATCGGATTTTTGCTGATTCCCCTCATCTCGCTCTTTGCCTTCTGCGCAACCATCATGGCCGTCATTCGCACGATCGGCGGGCAACTTTACCACTACCCCGTCACAAGCGGAATCGTGCATCGCCATTAGAAAAAAGCGGGCATTCCCAAATGGGTGCCCGCATGCTTCCACCGCCTTCAGGGACGGCCGGCAACCTTCTTTACCATTTCCCCCGTTCCGACAGGTACATGCCGGATGGCCAGCCAGGCCAACAATTGCGTAAATCCGATGATCAGCACAAACCAGCGAATCTGAAAAAGATTGGGGAAGGTACTCATCCACCAGATAAAAAAGAGAATCCCCGTGATCCGGCCAAGATTCAGGGCCAATTCCCGTGAAACCACACATTCAATCCGCCGCCGCGCCGCTCTCTCCGTGGCACCGATCACATCAAAGACGGAGGCCATGAGCGGAGCCGCATAAAAAGGATAGAAAAAGGCAGCGCCGACCCCCAAAATCCACAGGGATCCACTGCTGAGAGAGACGACGAGGGGAAGGATGAGAATCCCCATCATCGCCGCCCCGATCAGGAGAAAACGGTAACGAAGGGCCGGTTTCATATAACGGCTGACAATAAAAAATCCAAGACAGGAAACCGCCGATTGTACCGTAAAAAAACCGCCCAATTCCCATTCATTTTTCGTCACCACAAAAACGAGCAAACTGATCAAAAAGGTGAAAATGCCTTCGCGCAACCCTTGCGCCGCCATGGCCAAACTCACCCAGTACCAATTGCTGCCCCGCGTCCCGGCCAGTTTCAGAACGGGAAGCAACTGATACTCCCCGCGGGTGCGGCGGGATTTAAAAAAAAAGCTGACCATCACGGCACTGATGAAGATGGCTAGCGAAACCGCAAAAATGATGCGGTAACCCGCAAACTTCCCCATATGGCTGATGATGTAACCGGAAATAAACGGGGCCACGATCCCGGCAACCGATGTGAGAAAACCATTGACTCCGTTAAACACATCCCGATTCTTCCGGTCGGTGATTTCAAAATAGAGAACATTAAACGCCAGCCAGAAAAACCCCGATCCCACTCCCATCAGAATTCCCAGCCAGAATATATAATCGACGGCTTTCGTGCCCAACCATAAGACAGACAGATAAAAAACTGACAAACCGGCTACTCCCAAGCGAATTGCAATCACCCGCTCGATATGCTTGGTCATCCAGCCGGCCAACACAAAAGTGGCAGCGGCTGAGCCATAATGAATGGTATTGAACCAACTGATCAGAATCCAGTCGTTTTTTAGTTTCCATAAATAAATATTGACAAACGAACTGGACAGAGCGGATGCGATGGCAAACAGACCACTCATGAGCAAAAGCAACCAAGCTTCCCGATCAAGCCGGTCAGTTCTACCAAAGATGTGCATTGTCTCTCACCAGTCTTAGCTTAACCAAGAACTCTCCTGCACCATGCACTTTTTTTGTAAAAGCGGATGACGGCCAGGCATGTCCGGTTTTCACCACCATCATGCCGGCCGTCTTTTTTACTGCTCGGAATCTTGATTTTCTTTCATCTGCTTATATTGAATAAAGATCGCGGCAAACACAAACCCGCTTAAAAGGGCGAGGATATGGGCAAACAGAAAATGATAATCGAAGACCAGATTGATGATCAAGATGACGAGCAATCCCCTGCCGAGGAGCGGATGAATCATCCCGCGGATATACAAAAAAAGATAAACACCGACAAGGCCGTATATCGATTCAAAAGCGCCGGTGTAAACCCCTTCGGTTCCCATCAGATAAACGCCCAGATTTCCAAAGAAACCCGTCACCAAAAAAAGAAACAAGAAGGGCAGCTTTCCAAAAAACCATTCCAACTGCGGAGCCAATATGTATATGGAGAGCGCAACCACGAACAACTGCATGAAATCCACATGAACAAACAGTGAAAAAATTAACCGCCAATATTCCCCTTCATCAATCCGCCAACCGACAAAAGCCCCGTATCGTCCCCAGGTCGAGGGATCGTTCGCTTTTCCTGACAGGAGGATCATGACAAAAACAATGGTTTGAACAAGGATGATGCTGGTCACAACGGGGAAAACCTGCGGAAAGCGCTTAAGGGGAATCAACGTGTGGCGAAGCATCCCGGTCGTCCTCCTTTTTTTTGACCGCTTCTGCAATGGCCTGTCCCATCTTTAATTTGATTCCCGGCTCAGGCGAAATCATCCATTTGATGCTCTTTGGTTCAAACAGCAGAATGACGGTGGAGCCAAATTCAAACCGGCCCAATTCCGCTCCTTTGTCCAGCACTTGCGGTGACTGATAACACTTGTGGAAAGCCGCGCACTTGCAATCGGGGTTGGTGACGATATTGTCATCATATTCCACCTTGATGCTGCCGACGTTGGTTGCGCCAACCTTGACAAGCGCCATCCAGCCGAATTGGGTTTCTATGTAAGAAACGATTCGTTCATTGATCGTAAACAGACCCGGAAACAGGTTGACTCCTGTTTCATTCACCGGATATAATTCCCCCGGAATATAGGAGCATTCACGAATGACACCTTCAACCGGCATATGAATCCGGTGGTAATCGCGCGGACTTAAATAGATGGTAAGAAACTGTCCCCCTTGCAATTTGCGGACGAAGGAAGGGTGATCATTCAAAAGCTGATCAAGCGAATAGTCTACCCCTTTCGCCTGAATCAGAGTGCCTTTCTCAATCTGCCCGGCCTGGGAAACGGTTCCGTCAACAGGGCTCACGATCACGTCATCCCCTGCGGCAATCGGCCTGGCTTCAGGTGTCAGTTCCCTGACAAAAAAATCAAGCAGGTTTTGGAATTCATGCAACGGTTTGCGAACCGGCTCGAGATCAATATCAAAATAACGGATGTAGACAGGTATGAGATGGCGGCTGAGCGGATGCCGGGCAAACTTCCCCATCAGCCGGGATATTGCTTTTTTCGGTAAGCACCGCCAAAACATCGTTGATACCGTTTGCTTCATAAAAGCCTCCTTTGGTTTTGATGAGCTTGGCAAAAAAAGGGAGAAATAAATCACCTGCCCCCGGGCACTCTATCTAACAGGAGGTGATACGAATGGATCAACAAAGCAAAACCAATGCACAACAAGTTCGTGCCCAAAACCAGGCATCCAAACAAAGCCCGGGTGGATATCAAAGCTATAAAAATGAGTTTGCTTCCGCTGCCGGTACGAGCGCAAGTGCTGCAGGTGCTGCAAACAAAGGTTTCCAAAATGAGTTTGCTTCGGCTGCCGGAGCAAGCGCAAGCGCTGCAAACAAAGGTTTCCAAAACGAATTCGCTTCCGCTGCCGGACAAAACACCAAAGCAGCTGCTTACAAAAACGAATTCGCTTCCGAAACTAGCGCACAACAAGTTCGCCAACAAAACAGCCAATCCATGGCTCAAAAAAACAAACAATAATTGCGTATCACTTCTTTACAGATAAGTCCCATCTGCTCAGGTAGATGGGACTTATTTCTGCTTGTTGGCACCGTTCCATTTGCTCTTTTTGGCACGAATGCAAGTATCTCTGCGGCAAATAAACACCGCGTATTTTCCGTCTTTGCTCCGAAATTGCCGGTTGTTCCTCAATTTAAAAGCCCATCCGTTTCATTTCTCCCAGGTTGACCAAAGCAAATGTGTCAATCGACATTCATCACCGTTAAAAAGTAAGTCCCGAACGGGGAAACAGGCGAAGTCTCTTCTTCCCATACACCCCGCTTATTTTTTCATAAATTGTTCGTAATAGGAAGTGATCAGATACTTGGCGATCGGTCCGGCTGCAGTGGCTCCGTATCCGCCTTCCGGGACAACAACCGCCACCGCGATTTTCGGATCCTTTGCCGGAGCAAAAGCGATGAAGACCGAGTTGTTCACTCTTCCTCTGCCGGGAATGTCCTGCTCTGAAGTTCCCGTTTTGGCGGCAACTTCAAACGGCAGATCATCAAACAATCCGGCAGCCGTACCTCCGGCATGCGTGACATCCATCATCCCTTTTAGGACGGTATTGTAATCCTCCGGCTTGATGTTAACCTTATTCAACACCTTCGGTTTGATCACTTTCTCTTCATGGGTATTGGGGTTGACAATTTTATCCACCAGCTGAGGCTGAAGCCGCTCTCCTTTATTCGCCAGGGTTGCCGTATATTGGGCCAACTGCATCGTCGTATAGCGCTGGGCTTGACCAAATGAAGCCAAAGCCATCGCGCCCAAACCCGAATATTTTTTGGCCGTGAGCAGGTAGTCTTCCGAACCGTCCTGCTCTCCTGGGAGAGGAACACCTGTTTTAACCCCCAAGCCAAATTGATGTGTAAAGTTGCGAAACTCCTGAATCACCTTCATTCCATCCCGTTTGTACCACCGGGTTCCCAACCAGGCCATAAAGGTATTTGAGGATTTTTGCAACGCTTTTTCCGGTGTGAGATATCCGTAATCGTGGCCGCCCGAATTATGAATCGGCGGCGTCGCCTTAGCGTAATAAAATGAAACGGCATCCCGCCATACGGTTTCCGGGGAAATCAATCCCTTCGACAGCCCCATCAGCACCATCAGCGGTTTAAAGGTTGAACCCAAAGGAAGAACCGATAACGGATGTTTGGCATACTCTTTATCCGGATGACTGGAATTACGCGCATCATACGGTGCCTCGCGGATAGTGCCATTTCGGATCACATAGCTGAGATTGCGGTAATCTTTTTCCGTTACCCGATCATTCCATATGTTGGGGTCGTAATCAGGGTAACTGACCATGGCGCGGATTTTCCCGGTCTTGACTTCCATTGCGACAGCGTAGGCATTTTTGGCGTACGGAGCCCGGTTTGAACCACCAGACGTTTGCAGTTTCTTCAGTTGGTCGGCGATGAACTTCTCCGCCCCCAGTTGCATTTTCTCATCCAGGGTCAGATAAAGATTGTCTCCCGGCTTCGGTTCTACCTCTTTCAGCACATCGACCAGTTTGCCGGTCGAATTGACCCGGACCAGACGATAGCCGTTTTGCCCGCGCAATACATCTTGGTAACTGTACTCCAGACCGTCTACCCCGACCTGTTCCCAGTCCACATACCCGCCTTGATTTGACTTGCCATCCGCTTGTTTGTATTTGTCCATCGTTTCTTTCGCGCCGGCGTAGGGGCGTACATACCCGATCGTCTGTACAGCAAAGGTATCGTTTCGGTATTGGCGAAGCGGCTCGGTGAAGATATTGACTCCGGGGAACAGATCCGGATTCTCCGAGATTTTGACCACCTCTTCGGAAGTGAGCCGGTCCTTGATTTTTTTCGGATAATACGGCGGCTGTTTCCGCATCACATGCTTGCCGTGAGCATCCCGGCCGATATCCATTGCACTTAAGACATCGGCGAGCGGCATGTGCAGCGTTTGGGCCAGATGTTTCGCCGTGGCCATTTTTTCTTCGGGGCTGCTGTCCGGTTCCAGATAAATGGCGGAATAGAGCGACTGGTTTCCGACCAGAAGCTTGCCTGACCGGTCATACATTTTTCCCCGCGGAGCCACGATGGGAATCTGTTTGAAGTTATTTTCCACAGCCAACTGGTTGTACTTTTCTCCTGACCCGAGTTGAATCCAGCTCAGGCGCAGGGTAAGGATGACAAAAAGCAAGACGACGATCAACCATAAACTTTGCAAGCGCTGTGAAAACAGCCCATTTAAAGCTGATCTTTGCTTTAATTTCTTCATTGCAATGATCAACCCTTTATTTGTCTAATGCTTAATTTAGATACGAGTATTAGTTTATCACAAAAAATGCCGGGACAGAGAAGCGGTTTTCCAACCTTCTTTGACGATAATGTCCCGCAGTCACATATTGTGCAGGCTGCGGGACAAACGAATTTTTCAGCTCCAGAATTTCCGGTAAAACTTTATGGCCTGATATGAGTTGATCACACCGATGCCGATTTTTCCCGATTTGATTGAAGTTTGTGTCAGAATGTAGCGGATCTGTTCCGGATTCAGCGATGGATTGAGATGATATAAAAGTGCGATCGTTCCGGTAACATGCGGAACTGCCATTGACGTTCCACTCATTTCCCGTTTGGAATTGTTTAACCAGGCAGAGGGAATTCGATCTCCAGGAGCAGCGAGGTCAACCCCTTTGCCGTAATTGCTGAAAAAAGAGAGATTTCCGTCTTTTGAGACAGAAGTGACCGCAATCGTCTCCGGATAGCGCGCCGGGAAATCAATTTTCGCCGTCAATCCTTGGTTTCCGGTTGCGGCCACCATGATAATCCCTTTACGATGGGCAATTTGTATTGCTTGTTTCAGTGATTCGCTTAATTTGTCCATGCCGAAACTCATGTTGATGATTTGCATTTTATTTTCAATGCACCAGTTGATCGCGCTCAACAGATCGGACAAATTGGCACTTCCCTTGCGGTTGAACGCTTTGACCGCGTACAGATGCGTGCGCGGGGCCACGCCCACAATTCCTGTTTCCGCCATTCTGCCGGCGATGATCCCCGCCACATGGGTGCCATGGCCATTATAGTCTGTCGGGGAAAAATGCGGGGATAAAATATTGATTCCCCCCTTGTAGTTATCGCGGATTGCCGGATGATCGGCAGCAATTCCCGTGTCGATAACCGCTACTCGCACCCCGCGCCCCCGGCTGATCGGCCAAACCTTCGGGGCATCAACCATGGCTACCCCCCAGGGAATCTTTTGTTCATAGGGGGGAGTGACCGTCCCCACAATCGGTTCGGTTATGGTTATGCGAATATCCTGTTCTGTATACTCCACCGCCGGATGTCCATCCATCACATGCGAAGCGGAAGGCGTAAAATATTCACCGATGACGATCCCCAAATGAGTGAGAAAACGAATCGGCCGTATCCCTGACCGTTTCATATCCTCCACATAACGATCGAGCTGGGTTCCGTCCCGGAGATAAAAAATTTTTCGAACCCGCCGTCTCCGATGTATTGCTTGATCTGATGAAGGGAGCAGCCATTTTGGATTAGACATCGCTTTTCACTCCCATCTTCACTCATTGCCCAAAAAGTGAATATATTTTTTAACAGGCGGAAAGGGAGGTGGCATGAGATGGATAAAAAGAAGGAAATCCCCCCGTTGCCTGAAGAGCTCCTCAATCTGATCGCTGGCGATGATCCCGCCGATTATTGGACGCAAATCCACAAATGGGTGGGCAACCTTTCCAAAACGACAATGAACGTGGAAGAGATCTTGCATGCACTCCATTCTTTAAACACGGCGCTAAGTGACAAAGGTGCCTTCATGAAGATGATCCAATCTTTGGCGAATCTGAATCGGACACAGACGCAAAAAAGCACCAATTCTCAGGGAGGAAACGCCGGTTCAAACAAAAACAACGTTACGAAAACTCCGGCTAAACAAGGGCAAAACAGTAATGACAACAAGATGGAAAGCGGGCAAAACCTGACGGGGGACAGTCTCTACGATATTTTCAATTCCCCGGCGATGAGGGAAATTGTCAGAGAAGTGATGAAACAAAAAGGAAAGAAGAAGTGGTAAAAATTATTTTTTCTTGTTGTTTTTCTTGGTGGCCTTCCGGATCTCTGCCGGAACATTTAATTGAAATTCCTGAAATAATGCAGATGCTCCGTCCGGCGAACTGAGACGTTCAAGAATATGCTGCATGAATTCATCCGAGATCGGTAAACCCAGCAACTGGCGCATATACTCAAACAGACCATTCATCCCCTGTTTCTGCACGCTCTTTTTTGCATTAAACAAAATTTGATCCAGTTTCTTTTCGGTCATGACTTCGGAACCCGTCAAGGTATTGATCCAATCGGCAAACTCTTTTTTTGAAGGACGTGTAGCCAACTTGCTTCCCTCCCATCCCAGCGCACGTTTATCTTAGTAGTATGAAATGCGCAGCAACATTCACACGTTATTCACCCATGCAAATAAAAAAAGGGCAGAAACCCTGTCGGCTTCTACCCTTTTTTTATTCACACCCGCATTCTCTTGAACAGCCGGTCATCGTAAAATCGACATCCCGTCCGATGTCAATCACCTGCTGCCAAAATTCGGCCACGCAGGCAAGAGGCTGGCTGACCCCGTTGGCATCAGCGAAAAAATAACTTGTTTCCCTGTCCTCACCGCCTTCCAAAAAGGTGACATAAAGCACGCGGTAACCTGTGCGTCCCTTTTTCTCATCGATGATGTCGAAGTGGGCTTCCTGGCTTAACAGCAGCTGATCAAAAGGATGTTCCTCCATCCCTTCTCCCTGTTCGGAGCGGTAACGGAAACGGCAGCGGTCTCCATCCTCATTGATCACCGCTTCCTCCAAAGTGCCGTATACATAAATTTCGCTTTGTTCCAAATCAATTTTTCCAAACAGCAGCTCACGGTACTCCTGTTGGTACTCGTGAATCAGGCGTTCCAGTTCACTTCCGGTCATCTCCCGGGCCGAACAGGCAAAGTTGATATTGCTGCCGTGTGTAAACACTTTCATGTCTTTTTCTCCTTTTAAAGTCCAAGTCCCACTTATTATATCGAACTTTCAGATTTCCCATCAAGCCCCGGCATTCTTTCTCTGTTTCTCCAGTTCCCGCAACTCCACCCTGCGGATTTTTCCGCTTGTCGTTTTGGGCAGCGAGTCGACAAATTCGATTTCCCGCGGGTATTTATAAGGAGCGGTCACCGTTTTTACATGGTTCTGCAAGGTTTTGACCAATTCTTCCCCCGGTTCCACATTTTCCTTCAGAATGACAAACGCTTTTACAATGGAGCCGCGCACGGGATCAGGGCTGGCAACGACGGCGCACTCTTTCACGGCCGGATGTTTGACCAGCGCATCTTCCACTTCAAACGGCCCAATCGTGTAGCCGCTGCTGATAATAATATCATCGGCCCTTCCTTCAAACCAGAAATAACCTTCCTCATCTTTTCGCGCCCGGTCGCCGGTGATATACCAATCCCCGATGAATGCCGCTTCTGTGCGCTCGGGATCCCGGTAATACCCTTTAAACAACGCCGGGGAAGAACGATGCACGGCGATATGCCCCACTTCTCCCGCCTTTACTTCCTCGCCCTGATCATTGATGATTGACACGCGGTTTCCCGGAGTCGGTTTTCCCATCGATCCCAGTTTCGGGGGAATATCTTTCAATGTCGCGATGAGCAATGTATTTTCCGTCTGCCCGTATCCATCACGCACCCGTATACCGAAAACTTTTTCAAATGTGTCAATCACTTCCCGGTTTAAAGGTTCCCCTGCGCTGACGGCAACCCGCAGATGCGAGAGATCAAACCTTTCCAGCTTTTCCGTTTTCGCCATCATGCGATATTCTGTCGGCGTGCAGCAGAGTACATTCACCTTTTGATCCTGCAATAACCGGAGATATTTTTCCGGATGAAACGCTCCTTGATACACAAAAGAGGTCGCCCCCGCCCCCAGCGTCGAGACGAACGGGCTCCAAATCCACTTGGCCCAGCCCGGCCCGGCAGTGGCCCAAACAATATCCCCTTGGTGAAGATCAAGCCAGGATCCGGTCGCTGTCTGCTGGTGGGCGATCGCCCAGCTATGGTGGTGAATCACTCCTTTTGGTCCCCCTGTCGTGCCGGAAGTATAGGAAATGAAAGCGATATCATCCGGGCGCGTCTGCGGCAGCCGGATTTCGGAATCGCCTTGCAAACCGCTTAAGGAAATCCAATCTTTATGCGCCTGCCCGCGCACATACCGCTTAAAGGACAAACCAGTATCTGACGCAGCTTCATCAACTCTCTCCGTCAAGCTTTCATCGGCGATGACCGCTTTCACTTCAGCATGCTTCATCCGATACGCAATATCACCGGCCCTGAGCATTTCGGATCCGGGCAAAATCACCAAACCTGCTTTGAGACAAGCGAGATAGGCGATATACGCTTCGGGTACCCTCGGCAACAAAATATGAACCCGGTCGCCTTTGACCAATCCTTCCTTTATAAATGCAGATGCCAATTCATCTGACTTTTCTTTCAATTCCTGATATGTAACGATTCGCTTGTCCCCATTTTCATTCATCCAGCGAATGGCCACCCGGTCTTTGTCAGCATGCCGGTCAATATCATTTGCAATGTTATAAAATTCTGTCATCCTTACCCCTCCCGAGTAATAAAAATCTGTGATCATGACATCGAACAATCAAAATTATTCTATTAAAAAACCAAAAATCCCTTCTTGCAGCAAAATAATTGCGGTGACCGGGCCGGCCACCGCATTCAGAAACCAGCTTATTCAATTGAGATTAACCAACGAAGCCTCCGCCAAGTTGTTGCTCAGCCATCGAAACGAGGCGTTTGGTGATTTCTCCCCCGACAGAACCGTTGGCGCGGGAAGTGGTATCAGGACCAAGTTGAACACCAAACTCTTGAGCAATCTCAAATTTCATTTGATCAAGAGCTTGAGCAGCACCAGCGACCAGCAATTGGTTGGAACTACGGCTGCGAGATTGTTGTGCCATGTGTTTTCACCTCCTTGGCTTTGTTGTTCTTATCATGCGTTTTTTGCTTCAATCAATACGTAGGAAAAATTGGATAAGATGGAGGAATTGCACCAGAAGGCCATCATTTGAAGGTGCTCCGCAAACGCTTTGCAAAAAAAGAAATCGAAGGCAATGGGTCAATTGAAATACAACCATTACGAATAAAATGCAATGTAAATCATATATTTTTGTAAGAAACTTTTCATATCGCCAGAAAGGTGGGTCGGAATGAGCAAATTCAGGCGCATTCCAAATCCTTTTATTCATCAGGAACGAGTGTGGTGCCCCTATGTCAGTCCCGATGACCCTTGTATCCCGATACGTAAAAAAAGGTATGTCGTACCTCCAAATCTGTTTTTAGGTTTCCAACCACCCTGCCTTCCCCAATTCCCTCCAAGTGAAGCACTCATCCACGGAACCCTATGGCCGATTCTGTACAGCCCCTACCATAAACCAAAATGGCAAAAAGGTGATGATTCATGAACCAAAAACACCAGCGTGAACTGCTGCGGCAGTTACAGGAGATCGATTTTGTTCTGGTGGAACTGAATCTTTATCTCGATACGCATCCCAGCGATCTGGAAGCATTGCAGCAATTCAACTGGTACGTGAACGAACGGAAAAAAATAGCACGTACATATGAAGAACACTACGGACCTCTGCGCAACTTCGGCCAAAGCATGAATCAGTATCCCAACGGCTGGAATGAAGGTCCCTGGCCCTGGGAAATCTAAGGAGGCTGATTTTTGTGTGGATCTACGAAAAAAAGCTGCAATATCCGGTTCGCGTTAGCAAATGCAATCCCCAACTGGCCAAGTACCTCATTGAACAGTACGGAGGGGCAGACGGAGAACTCTCAGCCGCCCTTCGTTACTTGAACCAACGCTATACCCTGCCTGACAAGGTGAAAGGGCTGTTGACCGACATCGGCACAGAAGAGTTTGCTCATTTGGAAATGATCGCCACCATGGTTTATAAATGAACGTATGCATTATGGATACCTTTGAAAACGCTTGTTTTTCCGCACACGGGGAAAAAATGCACAGACATCCGACATGTCATTCTGATCGCCTCAATCCAGATGGAACGATTTCAATTCCTGCCCCCACTGATTTTCATAGATCAATGACTTCAAATCCATCCGCGACTTCCAACCCAATTCTTCCAGCATCGGCTTTTCACGAAATTCCACCGGATATCCGATGCACAGATAGGCCACCAGCCTGATTCCCGGAGGAAGCCCTAAAATTTCTTCGACTCTCTCACGGTTGAGAATGCTGACCCAGCCAACGCCGACGCCTTCCACCCTCGCAGCCAGCCACATGTTTTGAATTGCCAAACAGGTGCTGAACAAATCGGTTTCCGGCATGGGCCCCCGCCCCAAAACAAACGGGGCATCCCGGTTTCGGTCACAAGTGACGGCCAGATTGACAGGCGCCTCCATGATTCCTTCCAGCTTCAAACGGCTGTACAATTCTTTTCGATCTGTTTCGGAAATCTGTTTAAGCTGATCAGCGTTCATCTCTTCAAATGAACTCTTAATCTGTTCGCGAATCTCTTTTGAATGAACCAGGATAAAATTCCACGGTTGCATAAACCCGACGGAGGGGGCATGATGGGCTGCTTGCAAAATCCGCAGGAGCACCCTTTCCGGAACCGGGCGGCCCGAAAAGTGGCGAATATCCCGCCGGGCACGAATCACCCGATAAACAACTTCCTGCTCCGCTTTGGAAAAAGTATCGCTCAAGAAAACGCCTCCCCATCCAAAACTGGTAATGACCGACAAACCCGGCTTTCTTGCAGAATACATTAAGCGGCATTAATGTCTCGGTTTTCATGAACACCTGCATTCCGGACATGTCCAATCCATCACCTGTTGCCAATTTTACAACGAACATTAGATAGATTCAAAAAAGGCGCAAAGCTCGCACCATAAGTGGAAAGCCCGGAAAACTTTGCGATAAATCGAACCATCCCGGGCTTTTTAGCTTGTATCCCTTATACGTTCTCCTTATTGGACAGGATGGCGGCAAAAGCAGTGCTTTCTCCCCAGCCGCTTAATGCACTCCTTGATTGAACTCATTGAGGCATTTTTGCAAAAGGGTGACTCCTTGGCTCATCACTGCCCCTCCACCGATGGCAGCCGCCACGCCAACTGCTTCCAATATTTCCTTTTCCGTGCATCCTTGATCAATGCACCCTTTGGAATGGTAAACCATGCAGTACTCATCCTGAGCATGGAGACTGATGGCCAATGCGATAAGATGCTTGTATTTCAGGGGAATTTCCCCCTCCTGAAAACAATGCGACGTAAATTCATTGTAAGCCCGTACAAGATGCGGCATCTTTTCCGCGAATTTGCCAAGCCCTTCCTTATAATGGATTAAATGCTGTTGAACCGAATCATGTTGAAATGTTGATTGGGCATTCATGATCTTCACTTCCTTCGCTTTGGTATCCTTATTTAATGTGAGAAATTAACCCTCTTTTTATCCTTTGAATTGGTCAGGACAGTACCGGACCATTATTCTTTTTCGGCATGGAAAACGAACTGTGCAAATGCCAAAAAACCTGCCTTTTGTTATAAAACAATTATGAAATTACCAGGAACAGCGTTGTACATTCGCGCAATCCAGTCCCCGTTTGTTGGGGTATAATAAAAGTAAGAAAGAATAAACCAAATTTTTTCAATTTTTTTATGGCAGATTGGTAAAACAAAGAATCTTAATTAAATTTTGCGGGAGGTAGAGCGGATGGGCGCATATGTGGTGATTGATCCCGGCCACGGCGGTAAGGATAGCGGGGCCACAGGCTTTGGTTTAAATGAAAAAGACGTCGTTTTGGAACTATCAAAAAAAATCAATGACCATTTCGGAAAGTATCAGGATGTAACGGTATCTTTAACCAGGTGGGATGACCGTTTCATAGAATTGAACGAACGAGCGGATTTTGCCAATAAACGCAATTGTGATCTGTTTATCTCGATCCACAATAACTCAGCCAGTCCATCAGCCAATGGCTTTGAATCTTATATTCATCCGAACGCCTCCAGTTCAACAGTGCGTTACCAAGACGAGATCCATAAACATATCATGCAGTATCTGACCCAATATCAAATTCATGATCGAGGCAAAAAACAGGCCAATTTTGCTGTATTGAGAGAAACATCGATGCCCGCCATCCTGCTTGAAAACTTATTTATATCCAATCAAAGAGAAAACGAATTGCTCCGGGACTCCTCATTTTTGGATGGTTTAGCAAATGCCATTGTTGAGGGTGTCGCTTCAGTATTTCAATTGAGAAAAAAACCCGCGATGTACCGGATTACCGTGGATGGCCAAGCTGTTTATGATACAGCCTATGAATCCAAGATCGTTGATGCCGTATTGGAAGCAGTTCGCAAACATGCACAAGAGATCCAGTTGAAAAAGCTGTAAAAACCGGTGTTGGTGGCAATCAAAAAAAGCCGCCCGGAATCATTCTCATCCGGGTGGCTTTCTGCAATTCTTCTTGATTTCATGACGAAGGCAAAACCGGGGGCCGGATCCGGAAGATCACCAACATCGCGAAACAGAAGCAAACACTGTTCGGTTGCGCAGGATCCCAGCCGCAGATGGCACGCTTGCCGGCCTGTGAAGCAAACAGACTTTGTCAGCAAGCGATGGGCGTATTTCCCACAAGCGGAAAGAATCAAATCCCCTACTCTTTGTCAAGCAAGGAAGCTCCGGCGATTCCGGGATGCGTCATCTCATAGGGGTCCAGGATCAGATCCAATTCTTCTTCAGTTAAGACATCATATTTCAAGCATAATTCACGAACGGATTGGCCGGTAAGGATGGCCTCCCGTGCAATTCTTGCGGCAACTTCATAGCCTATATGGGGATTGACTGCGGTAATCACACCGACGCTGCTTTCCACATATTCCCTTAGCTTTTCCTCATTCGCTTCAATTCCCGCCAGGCAGTAATCAGTGAAAACACGGAAAGCATTATTCATAATCGTGATGGATTGAAGCAAGTTAAATACGAGAACAGGTTCCATGACGTTCAATTCAAGCTGACCGGCTTCAGAAGCCAGACAAATGGTATGGTCGTTGCCAATGACCTGAAATGCCACCTGATTGATGACTTCAGCCATCACCGGATTTACTTTGCCGGGCATGATGGATGAACCGGGCTGACGGGCCGGCAACCTGATCTCGGAAAATCCCGCACGAGGTCCGGAAGCCATCAACCGTAAATCATTCGCGATTTTGGACATGTTCATCATACATACTTTCAATGCCGCAGAAACTTCCGTATAGGCATCCGTATTCTGCGTGGCATCCACAAGATGTTCAGCACTTACCAATGGGAACCCGCTGATTTCAGAGAGATGTTTCACTACACTCCCGATATAGCGGGGATCGGCATTTAATCCTGTACCGACCGCAGTCGCCCCCATATTCACCTCATATAAATGTTGTCGTGACTGTTTAATTCGCTTGATGTCACGCTCCAGCATCCGGCTGTACGCTTCAAATTCTTGACCCAGACGGATGGGAACGGCATCTTGCAGATGGGTTCGCCCCATTTTTATGACATGGTCAAATTCTTTTGCCTTGGATTTCAACACACCATGCATAGATTCCATTGTATCAAGCAGTTTTTCCAGGAGACTCAGTGTTGCAATCCGAATGGCAGTGGCAAATGCATCGTTGGTGGATTGGGACATATTTACATGCGTGTTCGGGCTTAATATAAAATAATTCCCCTTTTGCTCGCCCAAAAGTTCGAGTCCCCGATTGGCAATCACTTCATTGGCATTCATGTTGATGGAGGTTCCGGCTCCCCCCTGAATCGGATCAACCACAAATTGATCATGCCACTTCCCGTCGATAATTTCTTGAGCCGCGGTGAGAATGACTTTTCCCAAGCGCGGATTGAGCCGGCCGATTTCCATATTGGCGAGGGCGGCAGCTTTTTTTACCATCGCAATGGCGCAAATCAAGGAGTGGTGCAGGTGATATCCGGTGATCGGAAAGTTTTCTTTTGCCCGCAATGTCTGAATGCCATAGTAGACATCGGCGGGAATTTTCTTTTCTCCGAGAAAATCTTTTTCCGTTCGATAAAGCTCTTGATCACTCATCCGCCTATCAACTCTCTTCTTCGTATTTAAGGGTTATGTCATTTGCAATCGGCGATTCCATCATCCGCTTCACCTCTTGCAAATCATTTGTCTGACCAAGAACCCACATCATTTTCGGAACAATGGCCTCGGTATTCATATCTCCGGAAAGAATAATTTTATTTTGAGCCGCTTTTCTGCCGACTTCATACAGGGTCAAATCTTCCCCTTCTTCCAGACATTGAGTGGTGATCACAACCGCAACCCCTGAAGCGATCAGCTCCTGCAATTTCGGAAGAAGGTTTCTGCCCTGAAAGGGGATTCCCCCGCTTCCGAAACTCTCAATAATAACACCCTTGTATAAATGCTTCAGATAATCAAAGAGCTCCGGTTTCGCACCAGGAACCAATTTCATCAAAAACACATCCGGACACAGTGAAGGATTAAACTGAAGTTTACCGTGCCTTGGCGGACGAACAGGATTGTTATAAGTCACTTTTGATCCGTTTATATAAGCGATATAAGGATGATTAATGCTCTCAAAAGCATCATAACTCTTGGTTCTCAATTTAACCGCCCTGGTTCCCTGGATAACCCTGCCGTCAAAAACAACAAAGATTCCCCCGATATCTTCACAGGCGAACCGGATCGCATCGGCAATATTTTTCTTGGCATCGGTTCGATTAAAACTGATCGGAACCTGGGAGCCGGTGACCACAATCGGTTTTGCCGCGTTTTGCAACATATAGGAAAGGGCTGCAGATGTATAGGCCATTGTATCCGTTCCATGGGTGATGACAAATCCGTCGTAGTGATCGTAATGATCAGCGACGGCCTCTGCTATTTTCACCCAGAACTCAGGTTGCATGTTGGTACTGTCAATATTCATCAAAAGTTTGCTTTCAATATGGTAATCCGGGTGTTCTTTCGGCAAGAATCCCAAAAGTTCTTCAGCTTTCATTCCGGGAGCCAGCCCTTCTTCCCCTTTCAGGGAGGCGATGGTTCCACCGGTGGCCAGCAACAGCAGTTTTTTCATATCCTCCACCCCGATCTAAAAGACAGCGTTCAGGCTCCATCCTTAAAACAGGCAAAGATAAACTTTTGAATCGCAGTCTATAATGTACGCTAAACGCGAACTCCAAGAGTAATTATAGGGAGAGTATCCGGGAAAATCAACAAAACTTTATTCATTTCGCGTACTTTTGTGGTATCTTAACAAAAGAAGAAAATTATAATGAGGTTCGATATAAGGGGGAAGGCCATGATTTTAAACAGAGTGATAGAATTGAGAAAGCGAAAAAAGTGGTCACTGCAATATACGGCCGACCAGCTGGGAATCGCCAAAAGCACCTATGCCGGATACGAATCAGGATATCGCCGTCCCTCATTGGAAGCGATCAAATTAATGGCTGATCTGTTTGAAACCTCGGTCGACTATCTGCTCGGCCGTGTAGATACAGAAACTTTTCATCCCGAGAAAGAAAACATACAGGAACTCGAACTCACCCAATTATCCGAAATCAAACTGACAGTAGACGGCAAACCCCTTTCGGACGGGGAAATAAACCAGTTAATTGCCTTTATCAGATCAAAGCGGGAAATCGAAGGCTTGCAGACTCCTGATGCGCAAACGCAAAAAAATTGGTAAATCCCTCTGTCAAAGACGCATCTCCACCGCTAAGCAAGGGTTTTACTGCTCGCAAAAATCTAAATCGTTCGCTTTTGTCCGTCAATGATCCTTTCAAAAAATTCCGATGCAACGCAGCTGCATCCGCCCTGTTCAAGAAGCGGCGGTACAGGAACCCTTCCCGCGTATGTTCTCTGGAAATAAAAAAATGACTTGAGCCCAAAAAGGAGTCTCAAGTCATTTCGTGTTTATAACGGAAATCCAAGAGCGGTTTTACCGGAAAAACCCGGTGACCCCCCTGAAGGGGGCATCACCAACCTACGCGGATAATCAAGCCTTTGGGATCATTTACTTCAAGATAGGAAGCTTGTCCGTTCACATCGTCGTAGGCAAAGCCGTAGGCGAGATGATCAATGCTGTGATCATGCCAAAATTTGGCGTAGTAGTTGGCCGGAGCTGCCTGATAATAGCGGCTGACATTGTTCCAGTCGCTTTCCGTGTAGACATGGCGGTTGATGGCAGCACAGGTTTGCGCATCGGAAGCAGCTCCGTCGCACCGTAAAATATCTTGTGTGGGTAAGTTGGAATAGCCGGCAAAGTAATTGGCATTGGGCCCGCCCGCTGCAAAGGAGCCGTGAATGGGGGCCACGATCCGGTAAGGAGATTGCACCGTAGCGAGCGACTTGAATTCAGAAGGAACTTCATTGACAAATTTTTCGAACAATCCTGAACGGGTTTCCGTTTCCAATTCGCCCACTGTCCGGTCATATGAGCCGGATTTGTTCACAAGGCGATGCTGAATGGGGAAGCCGAATCCATCCACCCGCGTTGTGTTTCCATGATATCCCGAATCATTGACGGTAAATTCGACAAAATCAAAATAAACATCACGGTTGGGATCAGTTGGATTGTTGATATCGGGACCGGCAAATCCGTTGTCATATGTTTTGATGTAGCAGGGGGAGCCAACACACAAGAACATTCTCCCGGAGGTGATTTTGGGAAGATTTATCCATTCTGCGTCACTGATTTTATGGTAAATGTTCGCATAATTGTTCCCATTTTTCGTCAAGTGACCGGGAGCATCATTCAAGGCAGTGGAAATAGGTTGCAGGTTGCCGTTTAAATCCAAGTAACTCCAACGGCCGGTGGATGGATCAATGCCCAGAACCCCCCAATAGATTTGGCCATCGGCATAAGCTCCGTTCGTTCCATTCATGACCTTGACGGACAGCACCCCGTTTCCGGTCGGGAACGGGATGGACGAGGCGGGAATCGAGTAGATGGAATTGGAGACAGCCGCGGTGGACTGCGGTATGGACGGGAATATTACCAGTGAAGTGATGATCGCACACAAAGCAACGATTTTTTTTACCATTCGCAAGACCTCCTGTCGGACATGGATTTAAGATGCATAACGAGGACGGCCGGGAAACTCTCAAATCCATAATGTTATTAGAAAAAAACGAACTTCCACACCCCCTTTCAGGTTGGAAAATTAAATTAATTAATAATATTATTTCATATAATTTTATTTATTTCAATAATTAATTTATGAATTTAACCCCAATTCAGTCTTTGTGCATTCATGAAGAGCTTAAACAAGCTGTCCTGACCCTACAGACAGCTTGTTTCCTTCCCGCACATCAAAAAAATGTTCAGGAAATCATTAAGGCATTTAAAGCGTCATTTGTTTATGTACAGGACATCCGGCACATTTTATTGAAAATTCACGATCATCCGGCCTTATTGATCTTTCCTGATGGGAAGCCATCCCGGAATTGCTGAAAAACCTTCCCACATGGGATCGGGAATGACCAATTTTTCTTTATCTTGAGCGGACAAGCTTTTACGAATTGCATTGACTCTCCCTTTTTGCACTTTTTGAACCCATTCAGGTTCGACAATCAGTGCACGGCCCAGCGCTACCAATGGAATCCCTTTTTCCAATGCTTGCAGGACCTCATCCGGATGCCAGACAGACCCCACGCCGATCAACGGGATCTTGTCACCAATGCGCTCATGGATACGAAGAAGCAAAGGTTCAGTTTCTTCTTTGTTGCGGATTGAACCTTTCCACAGTTCTCCGATCGAGAGGTGAATATAATCGAGATTTTCCTCTGCCAATTTATCAAGCAATTGAAAGGTATCTTCAATTGTAATCCCCGGCTCTTCCGCTTCCTCCGGTGAAATGCGATACCCGACAAGAAATGGATTTTTCGCATGTTTTTTTACCGTGTTTAAAACGGATTTCACGACGGCTAGCGGAAATCGCATTCTTTTTTCCAGCGTCCCTCCCCATTGATCTGTCCGTCGGTTTGAATACGGAGAAAAGAATTGTTGTATAAGGTACATATTGGCTCCATGAATTTCAACCCCGTCAAAACCCGCTTCAATCGCCCGACGTGTTGCTTCCCCGAAAGCTTTGATGACATTGTCAATTTCTTGTTCCGTCATTTCTCTGGGGGTAACGGTCCAATCCCTTGCTGCCCGAACAGCACTGGCACTTACCGGCGTTTCTCCTCCAATCGTCTGAGGTGAAACCATGCTCCCGCCATGAAAAATTTGCAAGATCGCTTTGGAACCTTTACCTTGAATGGATTTGGCCACTTTTCTCAGGCTGGGAATCATTTTGTCAGAATCCGCACTGAAACCTCCGGCAACGGCTTTTCCTATTTTTTCGACATAAGCACAGGCAGTAATGAGCGCGCCCGCACCGCCTGAACGTTTTTCATAAAACGCAAGCTCGTCCTGTGTAACCATTCCGTTTTCAAATGCCGAAGCAGTTGTCAACGGAGCCATCAGAATGCGATTGCGAATGGTAATTCCGGAGGGAAAAGTAAAGGGTTTGAAAATCGGCTCGTATTTTTTTATCAACTGTTAAACCTTCCTTTCACGAGTAACGGAGTACATCCCCTGAGCAAACAATAAAGGGTTCAATGTACCGAACATTGAACCCGCAGCCTGTTGACAAAGATCCAAAGCAGGGGTCCCAATGTATTTGATGCTTCTCTTTTCTCCCGCTTCTTCGCCGCAAAGGTCGCAGCTGAAAAGCACTCGTCCCCTCTGCTTAATGGTGTCATCCTCCCCGCGGGGAAGCAGGGAACTTCCCCACAGGGAATTGAGAAAACCGGCAAAGGATTGGCCTATTTTTGCACGAAGTCAAATTGCTCCCATGTACTGGCCGTCGGACGGTTTGCCACCAGTACCGAATCCAGATTCAGATCCGCACTCAGATACTCGTTATTTCCAATATTTTTAAGTGCCTTTTTTCCGTTTGCCTGGGTTTCCACCTGGAAAGTTTCCCATGGTCCGACCGTTTCTTTATCGGCGTAGACGGAGCCATCCGGCTTGACGGAAACGTATTTGTAATCGGTCGAGGACAACAGCGCCACTTTGCCATTCCCCAGATCTTTGACTTCAAACATTTCCCACACGCTGGCACTATCGCGGTTGGCGCGGAGCTTGTGGTCACCGACAAACTTGTCCACTGTCACGAACTTTCCGTTGGCAGCCGCTTTCAAAGCAATGAAGTTTTTCGCGGGAGCTGGCTCATAATCATTGTTTTGGCGCTGATAAACCCGGACATAATCAATTTTGTAATCTTGCGGGAAGATGGTGGTGTTATCCGGGGAACCAGGCCAATCCCCGCCCACGGCCAAATTCAGGATGATAAAGAAATTATGGTCAAAGACCCACTTGCGTCCATCGAGATCTTGCGGCGTCCTTACCTGATACAATTGGCCATCCACATACCATCTGATCACATTTGGTTCCCATTCCACCGTATACGTATGGAACTGGGTGCTGATCGTGTCGGACGTGTCATGATAGGCGCCGATTCCCGTCGACCCGAAGTAATTGGGTCCATGCAGGGTTCCATAAACCGTGGATGGGGTTTTTCCCACGTATTCCATAATGTCCAATTCCCCGCAATCGGGCCAGCCTGCCTGACTGTAATTGCTGCCCAGCATCCAAAAGGCCGGCCACATTCCCTGCCCCTTCGGAAGTTGCGCTCTCATTTCGATTTTGCCGTATTTGAAATCAAATTTGCCTGAAGTGTTCAGTCTTGAGGAAGTATAGTTAAAGGTCCGACCATTGTATACCTGGTTTTCCCGTTTGGCTTCAATAACCAAATATTTGTTTCCGCTGTTGTTAGGATCACTTTCAAAATGAACGTTATTCGGGGTATAGAGTTGGAGTTCGTTATTGGGTCCGGGGCCGATTTCAAAATTCCACTTGGAACTATCAACGCTGTTGCCGTTAAATTCATCTCCCCAGACTTGCACCCATGAGCCGGCCGCTTCCGTCTGCTTGGGTGAAGTTGTCATAAACCCGCATGACAAGGTGGTTACCAGGGACAGGAAACATATTCCTGCAGAGAATGCCTTCTTCAAGAACATGCGTATACCTCCTTTTATGCCGGAAAAAATCAGAAAACAAGAAACAGGGTATTCCGAAAAGCGACTTGGATGTCAAACAGACGCATTCCCAAGTGGAGAAGCCTTCTTTGAAGATTGCAATTTCAGGTTGAATCGCATAAATATTCAAACAATCGCATCTGATCAACTTTCCGCGGGCATACGCGCTGCCACCCGTAAAACGTCTCTGACAAACGGATCATCAAAGCCTTACGGAGCCACCGTTATGGTGAAAGACTCCCAAGCGCCACCAACCGAACTGCGATTGGCGATCAACTCCGGCGAAGACTGGTTCAGATCAGCACATACATACATATTGTTCGCCAAAGCCCTCAGGGCATAGGTATTGTCACCCAGAGGCTCCAATTTGAATTTCTCCCACTGTTGAACGATATCTGCTGATGCGATCAGTTTTCCCTGCTGATTCAAATCCGCTTTCACATATTTATGGTTGGCCATCGACAGGAGGGAAACGGTTCCGTCCGGATTGTTGATGATTTTGAATTCTTCCCATTCCTTTACGGCATCGCGATTGGCAATAAGCGGATTGTTCCCGTAATTATCGGCACTCACATATTTGCCGTTGGCAACCGCTTTGATACTGTACACGGTTTCCGGAACGGGAGGTGCGGTTGTGTATTTTTTAACGATATTTTGGAGCGTTGTGTTGGGAGTGAAATTGTCTGTGCTGAATTTTTTCCATTTTTCGATGATGGTGCTTTTGCTGTCAGTATCCAAATTGGGAGACGGGTTGTTGTTGTTGATATAATAACCCCAGTTTCCGCCGCCCTTCACTTTATAACTCCAGTTGGTCCAAGATGCATTGAGGGCATTTAACCTGGAAAGCCATTTTTCATACAAATCGTTTTGACCGAATGAAAATTCACCGGCATATAAAGGTATGTTCCATTTGGCTTGGTAATTGGCCAGATCGGTCAGCCATCTCTCTATTTCAGAATTGGTCAAATTCCAGTCATCATAATTTGTAAAGTTATAATGATGTGTCTCGTAAACGACGTTGGTCCATCCATAGGTGGACGGCGGATAAGCCGCATACCAATCGAAGAAAGCCGCAATAATGAGAATGTGGTCCGGGTCGACCGCACGAACTGCTTGATAGAGCCGATTATAGAACTGCATCTTTTGCTGGATCTGGCTGGAGTTTTCTCCCTCCCCCATCGTGACCAGCGGTTCATTCAACAAGTCGTAAGCAGCTACAGTCGGATTTCCTTTATAATGCGCAGCCAGTCGCTGCCAAATTTGAACGGTCCAATCCTGGAAGGTGGCGTTCTTCCACAATTGATTGTAATTTTCGCGACCGCAGGATTGCCACGGACAATCGGCGCCGGGTGTACCATGAAGGTCCAGGATGACATAAATTCCGCGGCTTCCGGCTTCAGAAACAAGCCAGTCCAATTTTCTGAATGTGATGCTGTCCGGTTTCATCGTACCGTCCGTATTCATGAAATCTTCCCAATACATCGGTACGCGAACCACATTCATGCCCAAATTCTTGATATTGTCAAGGTCGCTCGCCTGAATCCAGGTGTCGTGGTATGCGTTCAGCAGCTCTTGCGTATCCGCCTCTCCGAAACGGCTAATCAGTTTGCGCCGCAAGGTGTACTCGTCAACCGCTCCTGCTGGCGACATCCAGTCTTCCCGCAACAGCCAACCTCCAAGGTTCGTCCCCCGCAAGTTGACTATGTCACCGGTACCGGAGTGATTCCGGATTACTTTCCCGCTGGCTTTCAGAAAGTCATCGGAATCAATTGCCGCGTTAGCCTTCGGGATTAAAGGCACTCCCATAAACGTCCCAATCAATATCGCCAGGCAAAGAATGCCCAATAGTGTTTTTTTCAACATTTTTCTCCCTCCCTTGTATAAGCTGGGCTGATGCTCTTTCCCATCGTCAATCTTTACCATGTGACGGTATAGCTTACTTTTTGATCACCAAACTGAATCGCATTTGGAACCGCTTGGGGATTGTTCTCATAGTCGAAAAAGATGTCAACCCAATATTGGGATTTTTGGGAAGCGAGATCCCCTCGCCCGGTTCTGTCCTGGTTTGACATGGAAATGGCGCTTCACTTTTACAATGACATCGGTTGAATCGAGCTGAATGAGTTGGGTGGGAATTAAAAACGCTTGATCCGTCTTTTCCGTGGAAGGTATTTCTTTTGTGATAAGGCCGTCGTGCATTGTGATGGCAAACGTTTGTTCAGAGGATAGATCTGCAAAGATGAAATTCCAATTTTTCCTTCTACCTTCAGACCCGGCTTTTTGCTTCTCGCCGTCATCCACGCTGGACATGACGAGGAGCTCCGCATGACGATCCCATGCTCTTGCCTTTTTCCGGGCAATTTGGTAAGCCTCTTTCAAGGAACACAACCCGTCCGTTGCACAAGGGTTCACTGACTTCTCCGCTTTCAGTTTTTGGCTGTACAGAAAACCGGCGGGAAGAACGGTCAGCGCCATTGCCGCCAACAGAATTCGTTTAACGCAACGCAATGCCCCCTCCTTTTATTTGTCTAGACAACAGGATATTAGAATATTATCAATTATTATTATTTCAGTCAATATAAAATTATAAAAATTATAAATGTTAAATTCTGTGATTAATTACGAATCAAATTAATAAATGGTATTTGACCATTGACATCGGTCGTGCTTTATCATATTATTTGTTTGCGCAAACAAATATGCAGGAAGTGATGGTACATGATCGAGAACCTTTTAAATAGATGTCTCTACTTTACGACTCAAAGCCTGGCTCGCGAGATCAGAAAGATGGCGGAGGAAACTTTTGCTCCGATCGGCTTGTCCCCGACATACGCTTTTATCGTCCTTGTGGTGATTGAACAACCCGGTATTACCTCAACTGATCTGGGAAAAATATTACATGTCTCTCCTTCGACCGTCACGCGCTTTGTCGATAAATTGATTTTAAAAGGCCTGGTCGAGAGAAAAACGGGAGGGAAACTGTCGAAACTGTACCCTACCGAAGCCGGGGTGCAATTTCAAAGCAAAATTCAAGAATGCTGGGATGAGCTGCATAAAAGATATTCAGAAGTTCTCGAAAAAGAAACAGGCGATCTGCTGAGCAGTCAAATTGTGGAGGCAATGCGCAAATTAACCGAGTAAGATTTTTAATCACATATTTGTTTGTACAAACAATAAAAGATAGAAGGAGGAGACATAGATGAAAACGCTGGTGATCGTTGTTCACCCGAACATCGAATCCTCGCGAATCAATAAAAGATGGAAAGAAGCGGTTTTGAATGAACCGGGCATAACCGTTCACGATCTCTATGAAAAATACCGCAATCAACCCATTGATGTGGAATTTGAACAGCAATTACTCCTCGCCCACGATCGTATCGTGTTCCAGTTTCCGTTGTATTGGTACAGCAGTCCCCCGCTCTTAAAACAGTGGTTTGATGAAGTGCTTGCCTATGGCTGGGCTTACGGCCCCGGCGGAACCAAATTGAACGGTAAAGAATGGGTATTGGCCATTTCCGCCGGTGCACCTGAACATGCTTATCAAGCCGGAGGTTCCAATGCATTTTCAATGAGTGAACTGACCAGACCGTTCCAGGCATCTGCCAATTTTGTAGGCATGACCTTCCTGCCTTCCTTTGTCCAATATGACGCAAACAGAATCACTGACGAAGAAATTGCCCAAAGCGCAATCCGCTATGTACAGCATATTACCAATGTCGAATTAAACCCAAAGGCTCGCCTTCGCAACTAATAAAAATACTGAAGGAAAACCCGGAAATTAAGCTTACCAATCGAGCCCTCACCAGAGGGCTCTTTTCAACCAAATCATCTCAATAATCTCAATGATTTCACTCAACCGCCGATCCTTTTCTTCCTCCGTTTGCTTTGCGGCAACAATATGAATGGTCGTATTCCCGATCCGGTAAGTTCTGTCAAAGCCCGTTTCCCTCTCCCTCACATGGATCACCTCGGTAAATGGTATGCAAGAATGGCAAAGGGACAGCCATATAAATTAGAACAGAAAGGGAGGGAATCGTATGGATCGGGTTTGCATGTATCTTCGCAAGAGTCGCGCCGACTTGGAAGCCGAAGCCCGCGGAGAAGGGGAAACACTGGCGAAGCATAAAAAAACGCTGCTCCAGATCGCCGAGCAAAAAAGCCTGAACATCGTGAAGATCCGGCAGGAAATCGTATCCGGAGAAAGCTTGATCCATCGGCCCGAAATGATGGAACTTCTCAGAGAAGTGGAAAGCGGCTGCTACGATGCCGTTCTCGTCATGGACATGGACCGGTTGGGGCGCGGCAACATGCGTGAGCAAGGGATTATCTTGGAAACCTTCCAAAAGTCCGGGACAAAAATCATCACCCCCCGGAAAATATACGATCTTCAGGATGAATTTGATGAAGAATACAGTGAATTCGAAGCATTCATGGCCCGCAAGGAATTGAAAATCATTACCCGCCGGCTTCAGAATGGCCGGATCCGCTCTGTTCAGGACGGAAACTATGTGGGTACCCGGCCGCCGTATGGATATCAAATCAAAGAGGATCACTCCGGACGCTACCTTATACCAGATTCGGAGCAAGCCCCCATTGTCAGGCAAATTTTTAATTGGTATACCGAAGATAGGCTGGGAACCGTAAATATTGCCAAACGACTGAATGAGATGGGCATTCCTTCTTACAACAAGACAAAGTGGAACTCAAACGGTGTTCTCAATATCATTCGAAATTCAGTTTACATTGGGAGAATTCAATGGAGAAAAATGGAGAGAAGAAAAACACCGGATCAGAGCGGTCGCAAATACCGGAAACGACCATATACCGAATGGATCGATGTGGAAGGAAAACATGAACCGATCGTTTCTATCGAAACTTTTAACAAAGCCCAGGAAATCCGGACCAAAAGAAGAAATTCACCCTATCATTATTCATTTAAAAATCCTTTGGCCGGTCTTGTAATTTGCGATCAATGCGGCGGTACGATGCTGTTGAAGTATTCGCGTTATAAGGTGGCTCATCTCATCTGCGACAATAAGAAAAGAGGAGGCGGTTGCAATAACAAAAGCAGCCGGCTCGATTATGTTGAATCCCGCCTGTTGGAGGCATTGTATGACTGGTTAAAGGCGTACAAGATCGAATTGAACCTGAACGAGGAATCTGCAAACCACGAAACGACGGCTTATGAACTGGCGATTCAAAACCTGTCACTGCAGCAAAGAAAACTGGAAACGCAAAAAAGCAACTTGCATGACTTATTGGAACAAGGCGTATATGATGTGCAGACATACATCGAGCGGTCAAACAGCATTGCTAAGCGATTGAAAGAAATCCGCGAAAAAATCCGGGAAAACAAAATGAAATTGGAAATGGAAAAGAAAAGGGAAAATGCAAAACAAAACGTTATTCCAAAAATCACTCATCTCCTGGATACGTATCATCATGTGGATGACCCGAAAGAAAAAAACATCTTGCTGAAAAGCGTCGTCGATCATTGCCTGTATCACAAGGAGAAGCATCAAAAAAACGATGAATTTACACTGATCGTTTATCCCAAACTGTAGTACCCATCGTACATACGTCAATAAACTCACGAAAGATGCAACGCCCGAGCAATTGCGGGAGGCGGGATTGGGAGAGCATTTTGTCGATCACGGCTATTCGCTTTTTTACCACAATGCGGCCGGCACCCCTTGGACAGCCACCTATATCCAGGCCAAAGGCGATCCGATCGCCGATTTGTACGAAGATATTGCGGCCGAGGAAAAGGCGCGGGCCACTTATCAGTGGTTGATCGACATCTCGGATGATCCGGATATCAACGACGCTCTCAAGTTTTTACGGGAACGCGAAGTGGTTCACTCGCAACGTTTTCGCGAAGCAGTAGAGCTGATTAAGGAGTATCAGGGGCAGAAAAAGTTTTTTTAGGTTCCTGTGCACACAGGTTCAAAAGAAATCCCCATCCGTTATGTGGATGGGGATTTGTTGTGTTCTGATTTCATCGTGCAAAATCATCCGGTCCGCCAATTCATTTTTGGCCAACTGACATTAAAGGCGATTGCTTTCATTCATCACAGGTCAGTATTAGCAGTCATGATATCATAATATTCAGTAAATAAACAAGTTACGGCATTCCCTTGATTTGCCCTTCCATTCATCCTATAATAAAAAGGTAACAACGAAATGCAAAAACAATAAAAACCCAATATACATTATAATATATAAAATCTGCTGTGTCAAGGCTAAAAAGGTTAGAGAAAGGAAAGAAAAAATGGACAAACACGAGCAAGAATTGAGAGCCGAACAAAAACGTGTCCGCCATGTTGCAGAGAAAGCCGGACAGCGCCTCCGGCTTCTGAAAAAACAAATGGATCAGGTTAAGTCCAATGTGGTGGAAATCCGTAAAGGTTTTTGGGATGATGTGCGGGTTAACTTCGACGACCCGGAGGAAGCATTGGAAACAGCAACAGCCATCAAGCAGCAAGCTGAAGTGCTGGGACAAAGAGAGCGGTCGCACCAGCATATGCAAAAGGAACTGGATAAGCTGAAGCGGCTATGTTACTCCCCCTATTTCGGGCGCATCGATTTCCGCGAAGATGGAGAAAACGAAACCGATCGTGTATACATCGGCATCGGGTCGTTCCAAGACGAGAACAACCGTTTTCTCGTCTATGACTGGCGTGCCCCGATTTCCAGCCTTTATTACGATTTTTCCCCCGGGCCTGCCCAATATGAAACACCCGGAGGCATCCTGAAAGGCACGATGGAACTCAAGCGACAGTTCCTCATCCGGGACGGGGAGATCAAAGCGATGTTCGACACCGGTGTCATCATCGGAGATGAGCTTTTACAGGAAGTGCTGGGCAAGCAAGCCGATCATCAGATGAAAAGCATCGTCGCCACAATCCAGAAAGAACAAAACCGCATCATCCGCAATGAACGGAGCCGGCTCCTGATTGTTCAAGGTGCGGCGGGAAGCGGAAAAACTTCGGCTGCCTTGCAACGGGTTGCTTATCTCCTGTATCGGTATCGTGATCACTTGCGTCCGGAACAGATCGTCCTGTTCTCCCCCAATCCCCTGTTCAACAGTTATGTTTCTACGGTTCTCCCCGAACTGGGTGAAGAAAACATGGCACAAACCACATTTCCGGAACTGCTGGAGAAGCGTCTGGGGCATTCGTTCCGTCTGGAAACCCCGTTCGAACTGATGGAATACATCCTGACCAAGGAAGGCGAGCCCGGCTATGCCGCCCGGATGGCAGGGATTCGCTTCAAGTCGTCGCTCCAGTTTATGGAATTGATTGACCGCTATGTTTCCCATCTCGGCCAAACCGATCTGCTGTTCCGGGATGTGAAATTACGCGGCGAAATCATTATTCCCAAAACGAAGATCAACGAGCATTTCACCTCACTGGATCCGAAGCTGCCCATTCCCAACCGGTTGCAGTTGGTAGCGGAACAGCTGCTCGCCGCATTGGCGGAAAAGGCGAAAGAGGAACGGCACAAACCCTGGGTGCAAGAAGAAATCAACTACATGAGCCAGGAGGAATACCAAAAAGCCTATAACCGTTTGCAACAGGCCAAACGTTACAGCGAAGATACGTTTGATGACTTTCAGCGCGAAGAGGAACTGTTGTCCACCCGGGTGGTCGACCAACATTTCAAACCCTTGCGCAAATCGATCAAACAACTGCAGTTCGTTCGCTTCCTTGATATTTACAGACAGTTATTCACAGACCCGGAATATGTCCGCTGCTTTTGGCCCGACTTTCAGCCCCCGCGGCACTGGACGGAGATTTGCCGACAAACGTCCAGTCGATTGCAGAAGCGAACCCTGGCTTACGAAGATCAAACCCCTTTTCTCTATCTCAGGGAACAATTGTCAGGGTTTCATGTCAACCGCTCCGTCAAACATCTCTTTATCGATGAAGCGCAAGACTATTCCCCGTTTCAATTCGCCTATTTGAAAAAACTGTTTCCCCTGAGCAAAATGACCATACTCGGGGATTTGAAACAGGCCATCTTTTCTCACACTGACAGTGAACTGGAAACTTTCCAAAGTTTAACTTTCCTGTCGGACGGGGAGGAAATCGAGACCATTGTGCTGAACCGGACCTACAGATCAACAAGGCCGATCGTGGAATTCACCCGGGCGATGATTCCCGGAGGCGAGGCCATCGTTCCTTTCAATCGGGCCGGAAAAAAACCGACAGTCACCCAACTGGCTGACAAGGCTGCGCTTCGGGAAGCGGTCCGAACACAAATCCGGGAACTGCTGTTGGCACAGCATCAGACTATCGCTGTCATCGGAAAAACAGCCGCCGAATGCCAAGAGATTTATCAGTCGCTCAAACCGCACTTTGACATCCAACTCATCCGCGAGGAAACTGCCGCCTTCAAGCCCGGAATCATCGTCATCCCCTCCTATTTGGCCAAAGGGATCGAACTCGATGCGGTCATCATCTGGAACGCTTCCGAACAACAATATCATGCCGAAAGCGTGCGAAAACTTTTTTACACCGCGTGCACTCGGGCCATGCATGAACTGCATCTTTTCACACCCGGCAAGCCCAGCCCCTTTATCCTCGATGCGTCGCCGGAAACTTATGATCTGCGCATTAAGGCATAAAAAAGCAGGCTCCCTTGCTTCAAAGAGGAGCCTGCTTTTCCACAACACTCTTTTCTTATTATGTAAATACATGTTAAAATAAAATATCCAATTGCATATTTCAACCTGCGATGGAATGGTTCGTCGCTTTTTTTATCCTCTTAAACCAACTATCTTGATCGGAAAGGGTGAGAAAATATGTCAATGCCGCAAACTTCCCTAAAATCAGCACCATCCATCCACTCGCGCCTGCCCGGACTGAAAGCTCCGCTCGTTTGGATTGCGATCCTTGCCTTTATTGTCTTGGGAGCTTTCGTGTACAGGTACGGCTGGCAAAAGGAATTATTATTCATCATCGGCGTTTTGCTCGGTGTTGCGCTCTACCACGCGCGGTTCGGTTTTACTTCCGCTTTCCGCGAACTATTATCCGTCGGACAAGGGCAGGGATTGCGCGCACATATGCTTATGCTGGCGATCGCCAGCGTATTGTTCGCTGTCATTTTCTCGACCGGCACGACCCTGACCGGAGCAGCTCCGCAAGGAAATGTGGAACCGATCGGAATCAGCCTCGTTTTCGGTTCATTTTTATTCGGAATCGGAATGCAATTGGGCGGGGCATGTGCCTCCGGCTGCCTTTATCGTGTCAGCGGCGGGACTCCGTCTTTCATTTTAACCTTGATCGGTTTCATTGCCGGTTCGGTTTGGGCGGCTTATCACTGGCAGTTCTGGTCCAAAGACCTGCCCTCTCTTCCGCCCGTCTCGCTGGCAACATCCACAGGTCTGGGTTACGGAGGAGCCGCTCTTCTGCAACTGATTCTGTTTGCTGGCATCGTCCTCTTCACCTATTGGATTGCCAAAAGGAAAAATCCGCCGCCCCGTAAACCGGTGCCAACCGCTCAGGGCTGGAAACGAATTATCCGCGGATCATGGCCGCTCTGGGTTTCAGCCATCGTGCTGGCTGTTTTGAACGCACTTACCTTGTTCATCAGCGGCCAACCCTGGGGCATTACCTCCGCGTTCGCTCTATGGGGTTCCAAAATCCTGCAATCCTTCGGTGTGGACGTCTCTTCCTGGGTTTACTGGTCCGGTGCCAAAGCAAAGGCGCTGCAAAGCCCGATTCTGGCGGATAAAACATCCCTGATGGACTTCGGCATTATCATCGGCGCCTTTTTTGCCGCAGCGGCAAGCGGTACGTTCAAAGTGCAAAAAATCCCGTTCAAAATCCATCTCGCTTCGCTGATCGGCGGGATCATGATGGGCTATGGAGCACGACTCGCCTACGGGTGCAATATCGGCTCCTATTTCAGCGGCATCGCCTCTTTCAGTCTGCACGGATGGATTTGGGCCATTTTTGCTCTTCTAGGAACCTATGCCGGCCTGAAACTGCGTCCTCTGTTCGGATTAAAAAACCCGAAACAGAGCGATTCATTTTGCTGAAACGAAATACAATGATACAAACCCCAGGCTTGCATACCGCAACGGCCTGGGGTTTTTTCTTCATGTTGAAGACAGAAAACCTTTCTTTTTATCGTTTATCTATTTCAATTTAATCCAAGTTTCATTTTTAGCTCACGGCGCTTTTTGTTCAATTGTTTCAATTCTTCATAAAGGTCGTATTGCGCCAAAAATTCGTGACGTTCTTTCGCCAATAAATATTCTTGCTTAACGGAACAGAGCCGTTCTTCCAGTGCTTTTAACTGCTCTAACATAACGAAGCACCTCAATTCTTTTAAATTGATATCAAAATGCTCGTTCGGAGAATAGTTACCCTGATAGATTTCAATTTAAACCCAAAAAAATTGTCCCAACGCGCAAAAATATTTGCTGAAAAATTGTAAAACGGCGAATCTGAGTCAAAAAACTGACAAAAACTGGAGCATACTTCCTTTTATCAACATTGACCCGCGTCGAATTTTTGATAAAATGAAGGAAGTCTACCTTGAGCATCTCCTGGCGGCCGATCAGACAATCAACTATTGGCAGAATCACAGGGCGAAAGGAGTTTTTTCTGTGTCTGTTAATCCTCAATACATGCCATCTTTTTTGGAAGAATTTCGGTCGATGAAACTGGAAATGATAATCCGTGATCTCCATAAGTTAACCCACGAGGAGCTCATGCGAATTCAAAAGGAAATTGACCAATTACTCCATTCCGATAAAGAGTAGGATGAGCCGCGATGAGTCAACCGACAGAAAAGCTCTTAATCCAAACCTACAAACATATCAACGAATCCCGGAATCTGATTGAACAATTGATCAATCAACTCGGACAGCAGCAACAATTTATCCATCATTTACCTGACGACATTCAGCATCTTATTCATGTCGCCATGGAACTATCACCGGATCAGCGAAAGACGTTGCGACGTTTCCTGGAATCTTTGAAATTTGATTAACCCCAGCCCTTTCAAATTGTATTGAAAGGAACTGGGGTTTTCATTTATTCCTGCGGCTTCTCAAGCTGAAACATTTTTCTGGCCAATACGGAAGCGCGAAAATAGCGGTACATTTTGGCGGCATCGACCGAAGCGAACAAACCGGTTCCGGGAATGATTTCCTCATTTCTCTTTATTCGTATGTAATCATGTTTTTGCAAACGCTTAAGTATCTTCAAGCACTGCTCGCGATCTCCCACATAATCCCGAAACAAACAGGTGAGTTGCTCTATATTTACCCAGTAAGTCCGTTTTTCCCGTTTCAAATCAGGGTCCAGTTGCGGATAGACCAGCAATCCCCATAAAATTACAATCGCCGCACGATCCCTTAATCCCCATGCGCGGTGAGGAGGTTCTTCCCGGGCTTGAGCCGCTTTTGGAACGGCAATTCGCGTCATTAAAAGGGAACTCATTTCTTTAACCGAAATTCGGTTCAATGATAACTCCCCTTTCTGCTATTTCCTATCAAAAATATCCAATTTTTGATCTTAATAAGGGTTATAGTCAAAAATACGCTTTTTCATACACACTCCCCAGAAAATGATTTAATATATAATTTCATGATCATATCATTAAATTTTCTTATTCTAACGCTTTAATGTGACCTTTTTCGTTGTAAATATCATCAAATAAAAAAGTTTTTAAGAGGGATAGTGGAAAAGATTATGTCTTTTCTGTTATATTTATAAGTAAAGATTTTCAGGATAATTATGTTTAAGAAAGGAGTTTCTATCGAATGATTTTTGAAACAAAAAAAGGAAAATATACAAAAGAAGAAAATGAAACGATCATTCGTGCGCTGAATGAAGGGCTGAAGGAAGGAAAACGAGAACGTGAAATCCTTAAAGAATTATCGATTCAATTAAAACGAGGATATTCGGGAATCATGTCGCATGCGCGTAAGCTGAGATCAGAATACCCGGAGCGTTTCCATTCTTATGAAGATTCAGGGGAAAGTGGCAACCGGTTGAACAGTTGGAATGAGGAAGAGGAAGAAATCGTGATCAACACGGTAAATACATTTTTGGAAGAAGGCAAATCCCTCTCAGCGGCGATCATGGAATTGGAAAAAAAACTTTCCCGAACCCAGGGGGCCATCTATCAACGCATCTACACACTGCGCCGCAAACATCCGGAGCGGTTTAAGCACTTACCTGCCGAGCGCCCTCGCCGCCGCCGCAAATTCAATGAATGGGGCTCACAGCATCCCATGATCCGTTCTCTTGATGAAGCGTATCCAATCCATCCGAAAGAACTGGCATCGACCGCGGAAAAACAGCTGGCAGCGGCAATCGATCATTTACATAACTACGGTTCGACGCCCGACTCCTCCCTTTCATCCGGCAAAAGGGAACAGCCCAGCACATCTACATTGGAGGAAGAGATGCTGTTAAAAGCATTTGAGGAACGCTATGGCCGCCCGAGCGGGGAAGCGAGAAGCAAACTGATCGAGCTGATGAGAAAGTTTGGCTGCACCCGCGTTTCCATCGCCATTTTCACCTTGGCGGAAGACAAGGCATTTCCGGCGCATATCATTGAATTTTTGGAGCGCAGGCTGCATCATCACAAGTTTATCTGACAAAAAACACGAACCCGATCGGTCCGTGCATCAGAGAGGCTCTTTTAAGCGTACCGGAATACTGGCATTAATGATGGTAGTACGCTCTTTTGACTGTGGAATCACTTCGACATGTCCGACAACATCATAACCGAAGTCATCGCACAATTCAATCAGCCGGGCTCGAAACTGCTTCAGTTTTTTTTCGTCGATATCGGAACGTTGATAGCTGAGTACCAATGACAAACGGTCATCGGCGGTTACGGCGGTAGGTTCTTCTTTCTCACGATTAAACATATTTAAAAAGGCCACCTGATTCACCCCTGTCCAAGTTTAGGCGATGTGGAACAAACGCTTGATTCTTGTGATCAACGTAGTAGAATCCAATTCCAAAAAAGGTACGTCTTCACCGGTCAGTCTGCGCGAAATATTGCTGAATGCTTTTCCAGCCAACGATTTGCTGTCAAGAATGACTGGTTCTCCCGTATTGGAGGAGCGAATAATTCGCTTATCTTCCGGAACCACTCCCAGAAGATTAATTGCCAGGTGGCTTTGCACTCTCTCAACGCTCAACATATCTCCGTCACGCACCATGCCCGGCTGGACACGATTCACGATCAAGTCGATCATTTTGACATTGGCTGATTCGAGGAGACCAATCACCCGATCCGAATCGCGGACAGACGGAATTTCCGGATTGACGACCAGGATGGCGCGATCAGCCGCGGCAATCGCGTTGCGAAACCCTCCTTCGATCCCGGCGGGGGAATCGATCAATATGTAATCAAATTCATTGCGGAGCTCATCGACGACAGCCTTCACCTGCGAAGGTGTCACCTCTTCTTTGTATCGCGTCTGTGCCGCCGGGAGCAGGGCAAGATCCGGATATTCCTTGTGCCGAACCAGAGATTGCCTTAATTTGCTGACTCCTTCGATCACATCGACCAAATCGTAAACGATGCGGTTTTCCAGGCCCAGCATCAGATCCAGCTTGCGAAGCCCGATATCGGTATCGACCAGGCAGACTTTGTAGCCAAGCTGAGCCAAGCCCAATCCGAGGGAAGCAACCGTGGTCGACTTGCCAACCCCACCTTTTCCACTTGTCACTGTAATTGCCACTGACATGCGGTTCATGCTCGATACCCCTTTCCTAACCCTCTTTTTGTTCTTATGTGTAAACGAGATGAAATCGGTGTTTCTCCTTTTTTTCGTGATATAATCCCCAGTCATTTTTCCGTGAAATCGTGTTGCAACGGGTTATGGAACCTCACTGACCTCCCGGTTTTCCAAATGGTCGGCCGGCAGAGTCCTCACGCCTTCCCGAATCTGCTATGTCTTTTTCGCCGAGTTGTGCCAAAAAACATAAATATTCAGGGTTGACCTTCCCAAAACCCGCGGTTTTCAACAAGTTTCACCATTATTGTAGCAAAACCGCAAGAATAAAAAAAGTAAGAAATCAGCTTTTTACCAACTTTATCCTAAAAAGCTGATTTCTTACCGTTTGGCAGAGTCATTTTGGATCGATTTTTGCGCAAAAAGCTCCAGTTCCTTCGAAAGCAAACGCCAAACTAAGAGGGCTGCCGTCATATCATCCAGGTAGCCAGCAACGGGAATCCAGTCTGCAACCACATCCGTCGGCAAAATAAAATACAAAAGGGCCGCACCCACCAGTCCCTTTTTCGTTTTGCTCACATGCGGATCCCGAAAATATTGATACATCACCTTCAGCTTCTCGATCAACGCTTCAATGCCACCGGCGCGCTCCACTTTTTGATTAAACTGATCCAGGACCGTCCGTTCCCCTTCATCGGTTAACGAACGCTGTTTTAATTTCTTGAGGGTTTGGACGATCTTCCGGTTCTTTCCCTGCAATCAATCCGCCTCCTTTGCTCAATAAAACCTCTCGTTGCAATGGTTGCAAAAAGTGGCCTCATCGGATACCTGATGGGCGCAAAACGGGCAAAGAAAGACAACCGCAGGGATTTTCCGTTCATCGGCGCTCGGCTGAATCGGAGAAACAGGCCCGAGCAAGATCGTTTCCTCATGAGGCCGTACAGCTTCAGGCCGTACAGCTTCCACTTCCGTTTCGGCGATCACCAGGTTCACTTTCTCTGCCTGTCTGCGCGGAACGATATCAGCCTTTTTCACTTCTTCCAGTTCTTTTTGCAGTTCAAAAAGCTGCTCTTGCTGACTGCGGATTCCCTGAAGCGAAAGATGAATCGACTCGTTCAGTCTCAGTTCCCCCGTCTTTTCCCAGTGTGTATACACTTCCCAGCCCAGCTTTTGAACCTGTCGTTCAATGTCTTCTTTTTTCCCTTTGATACGCAGAGCTAACCGGCTGATTTCAATCATTTTTTGCGATTTTTGGCCGGCGGTTTCCACACCTTTTTCCAGCTTTTGTTTCAAATCCTGTAAAAAACTCAAACGAATCGCTCCTTATCCAGACATCCCTGATGTCTATTTTAAGGACTCTTCGGCTGGCCCACAAGCAAAAATCAGGTGAACACTTCTTCAAGCTGACGACTTCATTAAATTTTTCTTCGACAGCGACGTTTTTTCTTTAAATCCGTGCTTGAGCCATAGCGCATTTAACAGCAGGAGAATTCCCGTCAGCAGGAAAGTGGCTGGAATACCGATCGGCCCCGACAAAATCCCGTAGGTGACCGGACCGAGCATATTTCCAAGGGCTACCGCACTCTGGTAGAATCCGTACGCGGTGCTTACCTTCTCTTCCGGAGCATTTTTGCGGATCAAGGTATTGAGAGAAGGGAGCAATCCTCCGACGAACAGCCCCAACAGGAAGCGCAGGAGCAGCAATTCCCACACATTCTGTACGAACATATGCGGAATAAAGATAATCCCCGCACCGATCAGAGCGACAAACAAAACCCGTTCTGAACCGAACCTGTCGCCGAATTTGCCCAGGAATGGGGAGGACAGCATATTGGCAAATCCGGTCATCGCCGTCACCAAACCGGCAAAGAAGGAAATATAGCCTCCCGGAACCTTCAGCTTTTCAACGAACAAAGACATGAGCGGCGACGGACCGATCATGGCAAATTGCAACAGCATCCCAACAGAAAACAAAATCAGCAGCGGTTGCTGCCGCAAAATGAAGGCTCCGTCTTTAAAGAAGCTTTCATTTTTCTGTTTCGGACTTGCCTGGAACTCTTCTTTCACCTGGAAGAGAACCACAAAGCTGGCAATGGCCAGGACTGCCGAAGTCAGGAAGAAAATATCGCGGTAACCGATCAATTCTGCCAACAGGCCGCCGATAAACGGCCCCAGGATTGAACCGGCCACTTGCCCGGCCTGCATCATCCCCAATACGTAGCCCACTTTTTCTTTCGGTGTATTGGTGGCCATCAGAGATATCGAGGCCGGAATAAAGCCCGAAATCATCCCGTTGAGCATGCGCAGGAAAAAGAGCTGGATGGGTGAGGTGGCCAATCCCAGCAAAAAGATGGTCACCGCCATCCCAAACCCCGAGCGGAGAATCATCGGCTTGCGCCCGTAACGGTCAGCCAGACTCCCCCAGATCGGCGCGACAATAAATTGGGATAAAAAGTTGACTCCAAAAATGAAGCCCGCCCAAAGCTGAACGGTCTTCGGATCCTTTAGCCCCATTTGCTGCAGATAAAGCGGCAAAAAGGGCATAATCATGGAAATGGCACTCATCACGAGAAACTGCGACACCATCAAAATATATAGGTTTCTTTTCCACCAGGCCATGGAACCTTCATCTCCTCAAGTCACTATTATATATTTCGGTGAACGAAATATCAAAAGAAAAAAAAACTGCCTTTGGAGTTGGCAGTTATCAACAAATTTATCAGGCCTTTACGAATGAACCGGCCTGCTGAACTCAAGCGAAATGTTCATGCGCTGTGACGGTTCCACGCGTTTAACAAACGGCAGTTTCTCGATCCGGCGGATCACTTGGTCTGACGTCTTTCCGTCCACATAAAGATAAACATATTTTAATCGTTTGGAGATATAATGAATATTTCCCAGGCGTCCCAACGAACGAGCTGCTTTTAAATCTTTTACCCAAACAGCTAAACCTAATCTTTCCACAATATCCATTGATTTTGTAGCTCCTTTTCTAAAAACATGTCCGAAAGGGCGCTTACACGTTGGTTTGGGGTAACAGGCGAAAAATTCACCCAATATTATCGTACCATTCCGGAAAACGGAATTCAATCAACAGACCACCAAAATTAGAATGGACAGGTGAACAGGAGCGGCCATTTACCGGCCGCATGCGCGCCGCAGTTTCTTTACACCCGGTTCGGGATCATTGCCCGGAACCTTGATCGACGGGGAGACTGAGCGGGCGATCGTCAGGGAAACCGCGTGGAGCAATTGATCCAATCGTTCTTCCGCTTCGAAACAGTCGCGAACAACGGGGTACTGGCGCAGTTTCTTCTGGTAAGAAAGCGCCGCCTCCTTAGCTTCATGATAATTGGGATGAAAAATGCCAAAGCGCTGTGCTTCTTCGTATCGGTCTTTCAGTTTCTGAAACTCCCTGATCATTTTTTGCGCTTCCGGATCCTCTTCCATCCTCTTTTTGCATTCCAGGTAATGCTGCACTTCTTGGGAATTATTTATCTGATCTGCCAAACGATAGGCTGCCAGCAATATTTCCGTCATGTCCAGTGTATTCATCATCGATTCCCTCCACCTTTATTGTATAGCAGTTTCCGGATGAATCCCACTGTTTGGCAGAAGGAAAAAATAGAACGGCTTCCCTGCCCGGCCATGAACGGCAACCTGCCAACTGCCGGACAGCTCACATTTCACAAGCACGCAAAGGGACAAATCCATCCATTCACTGCTCCACCATGACTTGTACGCGGGAAATCCTCCCAAGCGGATAGAACTTTTTTTCCTTTCCCACTTTTGCGTGCATCAGCCAATCTCCCCCGCAGTACTCAACCTTTTGCGGACTGACTGTGATCAGGTCGCCCTGATATTCCATCTTCAGCGCAAAACCATAATGAATGCTTTGTTTTACCATCTCTTTTACCATTTCGCGCCCGTATGCCCGCAGGCCGCTCGTCCAAATTTTGGGCAGTTTGTCGGCATTTGAGCGCATATCCAGCCCGGAAGGCCAATGCGTTTCCACACGCCACTCCTTTAAGGGAGACAATAACCGGCCCCAATCCACATGCTTGATGTTTCGTTCATCGTTGCCGTGGAGGGAATGGTGCATTTGTTGCACTTCCTGCCCGCTCTCCTGCAAAGCAGCCTGCGCCGCAGCAAAATCGGCAGCGGAAATGATCAGCCGCTCCCCGGTAAACTCCGGTATGTTGATTCCTTTTTTCTCCAATATCCGGCGGCATCGGTCCAGTCTCTCCGGCGATCCATGCAGCAGGAAAGCAGACTCAGCCAGAATCGACGGAGCTTGGCGAAACCAGTGAATCACCTGTTCCTTTACAGGTTCGGGCACCTCCGTCCCGCTCCAGGCGGCCAGCAAGCTGAGCAAATCCTCTCCGGTCAGGCCATACCGCCTTGCCCGTTGAACGGAACGCTCATTCAACTCATAGATGAGCATCCGGTCTCCGCCCATGAAGTCAGCGGCCTGAGCCAAGACATAACGTTGCGGAAGAGGAAAGTAATAAGGAAGGTATATTTCCATGTGGGGTTCAATGTAAAAAGGCACTTCATCCGGCACCTGACCCTTCGGCGGGAGTTCCAGCCAGCGAAAATAAGTTTCGCCTGAGCCTGATTGTCCTTTTTCCATCCAGCCCATGGCCACGAGCGGATCGATCAATTGCTTTTCCAGATGCTCCAGGAGCGCAGGAGAAAAAAAGGGGAGATCCCATTCGGACAAAAAGCAAATGATCTCTTTCAAAGCGTACCAGTTCTCCGCCTCCAGGCATTCGAGCAGTTGCAAATAACCATGCAAGCCGTTCCTTTCGGCGGTGAGCAGATTAAAAACAGCCTGATAGAGGATTCTCATCATTTGGTCAAAAGAGAGCTGAAGCCACTGTTGCCAGTTCATCTGCCGCACTCTGACGGATTGGCTTGTTCGCTCTGTCAAACCGAGCAGCTGACTAAGTTCGAGCAAAAAGGAGATCCATGGCGGCAACTCATCCTGTTTCCCCCATTTTGTCTCCTTCAGGGAAGATGCATCCAAATCCAGCTCCACATCCAGCTTTTGCGCCTCTTTTTTGGGAATCTGCCCCGTTTTTGTCAACAACAGCGGTTCCTGTTCCAGCATAAACAAAAAGTGGAAAAACGCCTGCCAAATCCCTGCCGACGGTTCGGAACAATGCATAACGGAAGCGGCGTTTACCGGCTTTGGCAGGGAGCCGGCAGCAAGCGCCGCAATCCATGCCCGCCTCAGCTCAGCCGGAAGATAGTACAACCGTTCGTGAAACTGATTTCGCACGGGAAATATCCAGCCTCCCCGAAAAAATTCCGATATTTTCCTCCGGCAGGCTTTGAGCCCGAACTTCTGCTGCTCCCTGGGAATCTCCCTTTCTCTGATCACCCCGTTTTGGCTGGCGAACAAAAAATAAAGCAAAACGGCCCGCTTCTCCGACGGCATCTGCTGGAAACAGCGGCGCAAATAAGCCGGATCAGTCATGCGCCCGGCGAGAGCCCCGGGGTCAGGATCGGCCACCGAATGGAGATTGCCGATCCGCCTGATTTCTTCTTCGTTCAGCGATTCCAAACAAATCCGCAAATCATCTGACATGCCGGCACTCCCTTTCCATATCGATCACCTCATACCGGTATCCCTGCTCGGCAAGATAGCTCTGCCGGCGCCAGGCATATTCCTGGTCGACCGTATCCTTCGTCACCAAATGATAAAAATAAGCTTTACTCCCTGTTTCCTTGACGCGCAATATGCGTCCAAGCCGTTGTGCTTCCTCCTGCCGGGAGCCGAATGTGCCGGAAATTTGAATCGCGACACTGGCATCGGGAAGATCAACCGCCATATTGGCCACCTTGGAAACGATCAGCACCCGGATACGTCGCTGGCGAAACTGGCGATACCACGCCTCCCTTTTATCTGCGGGCATACTCCCCGTAATCAAAGGAAATCCGTACCGTCTGGAGATTCTATCCAGTTGACGCAAATACTGTCCGATGATCAGGATCTGCTCATCCCGGTGCCGGTTGATAATCTCCTCGATCAACGGAATTTTTCGCGGATTTTCCGCCGCCAATCGCACCTTCTGCCGCTGGTCCGCCTTTTGATAAGCGGTTTCCCAGTCAGGGTCAAAGGGAATGCGAATCTCCCGCAGCACCGCCTCAGAGATCCATCCGTTTCTCTCCAATTCTTTCCATGATCCTTCGTAAAGCTTCGGCCCGACCAGGGAAAACACATCCTCTTCTTTCCCATCTTCCCGCACGAGTGTCGCCGTCAGTCCCAACCGGCGTTTCGCCTGAAACTCGGCGGTCAGGCGAAAAACCGGAGCCGGCAGCAGGTGAACCTCATCATAAATCACAAAGCCAAAATCACGCGAACGCAACAGTTCCATATGCGGAAATGATGCATCCTTTCCATCCCGATGAGTCAACATCTGGTAAGTTGTCACCGTCACCGGGCGAATCTGTTTGACCGTCGCCGTATACTCCCCCACCTCATCCGCCCGTAAATCCGTCTTATCCAATATCTCACGCACCCATTGTTTCGCCGACGTGCCATTCGGCGTCAATATTAGAGTCGCCTTCCCGACCCGCTGCATGATCGCCAGCGCGACAACCGTTTTTCCCGCACCGCATGGCAATACGATTACTCCCCCGCCATACCAGTCCGCTCCTTCGGCAAAATACGCTTCGAGCGCATCCTGCTGATAGGGACGCAAACCGCGAAAACGATCATGTTCAGAAAGCGAAAAGGAAAGCGATTCCCCTCCGGCAAAGCCGGTTTCGTCCAGTGGCGGATATCCGGCGGCAACACATGCCTGCTTTACGGCTCCAAGTGAATGCATGGGAAATATGAATGCCCGCTCACTTTCCGGTACGGGTACAGTTTCCCGCTTTAAATGCGTCAGGATTTGTGGGAAAATGGAAGGAGATGCACCAACCAGTGCAAAGGTGTGCTCTTTTCTTCGTTGCAGTCGAATCTGCCCAAACCGGTTGATCGTTTCTTCCACCCGCCGCTCAAATGCACCAGTCAACGGAAATTTGCTGTGCGAGCGCAGCCATTCCAGCAGACTTTTGGCCGACATCCCGGAGGCTGCCGCTTGCCACAGGGTAAACGGCGTTAAACGAAAAGTGACAAGCTGCTCCGTTTCTCGTACCTTTTGCGCAAAGCGGTTGAGTTTCAAACTCAGTTCACTTCCGCTGTCCGCTATTTTTTCCAATAAAACGGTACCGTCGTGCTGAATGATCAGCCCCTTTTTCAGCAAACTTTTTTCTGACATTCTTTTCCCTCCATCTCTATTTTTTCCTAACGGCTGAAAAGCTATTGATATTGCAAAATACTCTGTCGAATCATGCAACTTTTTCTCTTCTTCATCGTCTATTTCATACAACAAACCAAGCTTGGAGGAGAAAGGATGCGCAAGCTGATCGCTCTGATGCCGATTCTTTTGCTCATGACCAGTTGTCAAATCGCAGATGCCCCCGGACTAACAGGAGGACTGAAAATGGAAGAACCCAAAGAAAATATAACTTTTCATACCATCGAACCTTCCGGGCTGCCGGAAGAGATTCAGAAGCAAGTGAATCAAAAACTGGCGACACCGAAGAAACAGGCTGTTCTGTTTCACGAAGATAGCCGACATTTCGCTTTGATTACCCTGGGCGAACAGAAAACGGCCGGGTACACCATCACCGTTGACCAAGTTGTCCGCCGGGGAAATACCGTAACGGTATATGCCACGGAAAAAACTCCGGCGAAAGGAAGCTTTGCCGCACAGGTGATCACCCACCCTTCGATTATCATCACTTTTTCCGCCAAACAGCCGGTGCAGCATTTGGAAGTGAAATGGACACAAAGCTGACAAAAAAAGGAGGCGAATTCCCTGTGAAAAGGGTTCCGCTTCCTTTTTTCAAGCAGTTTTATATCCCTTGCATCCCTAAAAAAGCGATAAGTACAAATGATCGATGATGTCATTTTTTCGGCTGTTCAGGCTGATGCGGTTGTTCATATGGATCCTTGACCGGTTCATATGGTGTCATGATTTCCGGAAAATACGGCTGGGAAATTTCAGGTTCGTGTGTTGGATACGTTACATCCGGTATCTTAAAACAAATCATTTCAGCTTCCCTCCTCGTTATCCGTATTGTTCCCACTCCTTCCGGTTTTACGTTTTCACTTTTTCCCATTAAAAAATCCCTCCGACCGGCAGCCGGGGGGAACAGTTGGGAGGGGAGGAAGCGTGCATGCTTCCCGTATGATCGATCCATGCATCGCAAACGGTATATATCTCTTTCCGAAAAACGGAATTCGGGTCAACCTGTCACTTTCCGGCTGGAGCCCGTTTGTTGCGACGATCCATCATGACCGCTTTTGATTTTCATAAGCTCTCAGCCATGGGGACTCCGGCGATTCCGGCGACTCCCATACCGGTTTTTCCGTGCCGGAATACGCTGGTTGTGGAGGAGGAGGCATCATCCCCGGGCCTTGCGGAGGGATCGCCGCTCCCGGAAAACCTTGTGCGTGAACCGGAGGTGTGGGAATCATCCAGGGATGCCATGCACCATAAGGCGGCAGATAAGCAGAGGTCATGCTTTGCCCTCCGCAACATCCGGAACCGGCAGGCGTATAATGGTAATGATAATACGGGATAAACCCGTATGTGTAAGCAGGATAATTTCGGAAGCCAACCGGACCCGGTTGGTAATATCCGTAATCCATGTCTGTCCCTCCTTTGATCTGACGATACACCACCAATATATGCCCGCCCGGCCTGCCTTATGAGAGAAACCCTCTTCCTACAGCCCCTGCACCAGTCCTACTCCGGTAAGCGGATCCCGCCCCGCCGGCGGCAGATCGATCGCCCGGTGATACAGCATGGCTTTCAACTCGGCCGAAGTCGCCCTGGGAAAAGCAGCCCGATAGATGGCCAGAACTCCCGTCACATGGGCTGCGGCCATCGAGGTTCCGCTCAACACCGCATAACGGCTGTAGAAATAAGTGCTCAAGATCCCCGTTCCCGGCGCTGCGATATCCACTTTTCCGGTGGCTGAATACGAGTCCCGACGGTTTAACTTATTCAGCGCCGCCACGGAAATCACCGGGGATATCCTTGCCGGGATCGAAACGGTATCGCCTTTTCCGGACGCATTTCCATTGTTCCCTGCGGCAGCGACAATCAAAATCCCCCTGCTTACGGCTGCCGCAATCGCTTGCGCCAAGGCCGGGTGAATCGTTTGCCCGCCGCTGATGCTGATATTCAGGATATGCATCCGATTGGCAATCGCCCATTCAATTCCCTTAATCAAATTGGAAATCGTTCCGTGTCCTGCAGAATTCAATACCTTGATCGCGTAAAGAGATACCTTCGGGGCGATCCCGACCACGCCAAAGTGGTTGTTTAATGCCCCGATGATTCCGGCAATATGGGTCCCGTGGCCGTTATCATCTTGCGGAGGCAGAAAAGGTGAAAGAACATTTACGCCGCCTTTAATGTTTGAAACCAGATCCGGATGATGAAAGTCGAGCCCGGTATCAATGACCCCCACCCGCACTCCCGTACCGTTGTTCAATCTGCGTTTCCCGAGGACCCTTGCGACATTCCAGGTCAGCACCTGGCTGTTGACGGCCCTTTTGTCATTGATCCTGCGGGAGGCTGAAAACACTTTTTCGATCTTGAAAAAAGGCAGCCGCAGCAAGCGGTCTTCCTGTATACTGATTAAATCCGGGTCCTTTTTCAATTTGAAGGCATTTTTCGGGGATTTAAACGATGCCGTAACGGTGGAAGAATATTTTCCGACATGGTGAATCTGTCCCCCGGCTTGTTTCACGATTTCAGGTTTGGCAACTGAACGAAAAACAAACGTATAACGTCCTTCCGGTGAAACAGCTGACATAAAATCACCCCTTTATTCTAGTTATGAATAAAAGGGTGATTTTGCTTGGACTAGATTGGTAAGTATTTAGTTGATTTTAAGTTTCGCCATCCGGCTTCTTTGACTTGCTTGAGGGAATTCTGCCCGCCCTCTTCACCGCATCTTTTAATAGAAATTCAATCTGTGCATTTACACTTCGAAATTCATCGGCCGCCCATTTTTCTATCATATTGTAAAGCTCTTGATCGATTCTCAGCAAAAACCGCTTTTTGTTGGTACTCATGTAAACAAGGTTCCGGTATTAATTACCGGAGTCGTCTCTCCTTCAGATACCAAGGCGACCATCAGATTATTCACCATCGCAGCTTTTCTTTCCTCATCCAGTTCGACGACGCCCTTCTTTTCGATGTGGTCCAACGCCATTTCCACCATGCCGATCGCACCTTCTACGATTTTCTGCCTGGCTGCAATCACCGCCTGCGCCTGTTGGCGGCGAAGCATCGCCTGGGCGATTTCGGGAGCATAAGCCAAATGGCTGATCCTCGCCTCCAAAATTTCCACTCCGGCGATTTTCAGCCGCTCTTGCAGCTCGGTGCACAGATTTTCCGCCACTTCCTCCGGCGCTCCCATCAACGAAGGAAGCGACTGGTCATGGCGATCATAAGGGTAACGGCTGGCCAGGGAGCGGATGGCGGTTTCGCTCTGGATCGCCACAAAAACGTTAAAATCCTCCACATCGAAAAGCGCTTTAGCGGAGTCGACCACTTTCCATACAATCACAGCGCCGATCAGAATCGGGTTTCCATCAGCATCGTTTACTTTCAGTTTATCACTGTGAAAATTGCGTACGCGCAGGGAGATTTTCTTTTTTGATGCGAAAGGATTCGCCCAAAAAAACCCATCTTCCGCAATCGTACCGGCATACTTGCCAAAAAAGGTGAGAACGCGGGCCTCATTCGGCTGAATCATAACGAATCCGGGGAGAAGCAGAACGGCCACCACCAGAAAAATGATCCCAATCCCGTAGATGACGAGTCCGGCTCCGGCCAAAAGCAAGAAAATTTCGAGCAACAAAAACAAAAATCCATTTGCCTTCCATGCAACTCTCTCTTCAGTGCGTGTCATGCGCTGCCCCCTTATCAATTTGTTATCTATATGATATCATTATGATAATAAAAAATCCATTCCTGCGGCCGAAAAAAGCTCGGCGAAGGAATGGAAAATGGTCATTGAGTAAGCGGTGTCAGAGATGGCAATGCATCAGTGCGGGTTTGGACAGTTGAGATGAAGAGTTTGGCAAGCTCATCATATCCCGTCTGGTTCGGGTGTACTTCATCGCTGAAATATTCTTTGCGATTTAAAAAAACATCAAACGGGTTGATCAGTTTGGCTCCGAATTGGTTGCAGATTTTCTCCAAGGCACGGTTAAGGGATTGGATGAGAAATGAGGCTTTGCCAACGCCGATTTCATAAGCTGGCAAAGGAATATAAAATCCGAGCACACGAAGCACCGCCGCCGGATTTTCTCTGCGCATCAGCGTAAGCATCTTCCTGACATTATCCTGAAGTTTATGGGTTGTCTTCATAATTTTTCTCAGAGTCAACTCATTATTTTCATAAAGCGAAATGAAATCGCATCCCCCGGTGGTGATGGTAATGTGCGTCATTCTAGGCAACAGGCGAATCATCGCAGGGTTGCTCACCAAGGATAGCAGTTCGTCAGAGGTCATACCGGAAATTCCAAAATTCCGCACATAACATTGGTTTGAATGCCGCAAATGCTGAAAATATTGGGCAACAAAATGTGCGGAAGGGTTACTGGCTCCAATCCCCTCCGTGAGAGAATCTCCCAGGGCCAGATAAGCGACAGGTGAGATCCGCTGTTCGTTCATGCCTTTCCTTCCTTCCCTTCTTCCATTTCAAAAGCCACCGCATGCGCTATACAAGGAATGGCTTCCCCCTGTTGGTATGAAACGGTACTCAATAAGGCACCGGTCGCGACTACCAGGATGCGCTTCCACTTGTTCCGCATCATTTCTCTCAACAGATGCCCATAGGTTACGACAGCACTGCATGCACACCCGCTGCCGCCGGCAAATGTTTCTTGCTTCTGGGTATAAATCATCAACCCGCAATCCGCAAAATGTTCCCCCATCTCAAAGCCAGCATTCTTCAGCAGCTCCCGCGCGATGGGCAATCCCACTTTGGCAAGATCCCCGGTGACGATTAAGTCATAATCTTCAGGGGATCGGCCGGTATCGGCAAAATGCGCTTGAATCGTCTGCGCGGCCGCCGGCGCCATGGCAGAACCCATATCCATCGGATTTTTCACGCCCAGGTCGGTTACTTTGCCAACGGTGGCATAGCGAACAACCGGGCCGTCACCCGAACGCCCCAACAAGCAGGCGCCTGCCCCGGTCACGGTCCATTGGGCCGTCTCCGGCTTTTGTCCGCCATACTCTGTCGGATAGCGGTACTGCTTTTCTGCTGTACAATTGTGGCTGCTCACACCGGCGATCACATGACGGGCATAGCCGCCATCGACCAATACCGCCGCCAAAGCCAAAGACAACATCGAAGTGGAACAGGCGCCGTATACGCCGAGAAACGGAATCTGGTTCGTTTTGGCGGAAAACGAGGCGGAAATGTTTTGGTTCAGCAAATCGCCGGCAAGATAAAAATCGATTTGTTCCGGGGTCAGGCCTGCCTTTTCTATGGCAAGGGAAACGGCATCCTCAAGCATTTTGCGTTCCGCCTTTTCCCATGTTTCTTCCCCGGCATACAGATCCGGATAAATTTTATCGAAACTCTCCCTTAACAATCCTTCCCCTTCCATCGGGCCGACTGTGGCAGCACTGGACAGGACGCGAACATCATTTTGAAATTCCCATGTGCTTTTTCCAATCAGCTTGGTTCCTGTCATTTCGTCTCCCCCATGTCATCTCACCAGTCCGGTCAAGGTATAGATCAAACCGATCACAAAGGCGGACAGCGTTCCAAACACAATCACTGCCCCTGCCAGCTTAAACATGTTTCCGCCTACTCCGAGAACATAGCCTTCAGCCCGGTGTTCCAGCGCCGACGAAGCAATCGAATTGGCAAATCCCGTGACCGGTACGGCCAATCCGGCGCCGGCCCATTGACCGATCCGGTCGTAAACTCCCAGCCCGGTCAAAAGGCAGGAAATAAAGATCAGTGTGGCTGCGGTCGGATCGCCGGCCTTTTCCGGTTTAAACCCAAACCAGTGAATATACATCAGCATGAGCGCCTGGCCAAGTACGCAGACCAATCCGCCGATCACAAAAGCTTTCAGGGAATTCATCCATATTTTAGGCTTGGGCCGATGTTTGTTTGCGATTTTTTCATAAGCCAATTCCTTTTCCTTCTGTCTGTGCTTTTCCATCGCCATCGCCCCCTTTTTTCGATCTGTCCGTTTTTAGAGTGCGCCTTCCCACTCTCTTTATGCATCATAAAAAATGCCTCCCTGCTATTCTGACTGCACTCCGTACGCTTCGCCGAGCAAGGTCTGCGCTTCCCGCATGCATTCGACTTTGATCCACTCGTTCAGCAACTTTTCTTTATAGAGAAACCCGTGCAGTTCCGCTTCAATCTCACGATGGTCCGGTGTTTGTTTCACCGCAATGATTCGCCCGCCCATTCGCCTCAGCGCTTTTCTGCTCTCGCTTTCTTTTTCCGCCAGACGTTCTGACATTTTCCTTATTTGTTCCAACCAAATTTCCTTCAGTTTGCAGGGGGAACGGGCCACGGTCCGGTAATCGGCCTGCAAGACAAGGGCAAGCACCTGCAAAATGGCCGTTTTTTTGACCAAGGTCAGGAAAGACTCATATTCTTCGCCGGAAATCATCACAGCACACGTCCTTCCCTTGACGTAAAAAGCCGCCGGGTCAACCGGCAGCTTTTTACCTTTCGGGTTATGACTTGAGATCATTTGATGCATTCGGATTATGCGTTTCTGAAATTTCGTTGAGAGCCTGGCTCGCTTCATCTTGATGTTGCTCGCGTACAGCCATGTCCCCAATCGACACGACACCGACCAGGCGGTTGTTTTCCACGACCGGCAACCGGCGAACTTGTGCTTCAGCCATTATTCTCGCCGCTTCATCCACCGTCATGTCCGGAGTTCCCGTCACTAGGGAAGTGGACATAATGTCAGCCACCGAACCGGAATTGGGCTGTTTGCCGGCGATTCCGCGCACAACGAGGTCGCGGTCGGTAATGACTCCTTTCAAGACGCCGTTTTCCACTACGGGAACCATCCCAACATTCGATGCCCGCATTTTGGAAGCTGCCTCAAAAACATTGTCCTGCGGCGTAACGTATTCCACATCAGTCGTCATAATCTCACGCAACGTGTGCATCAAAGATCCCCCCCCCTGAGCCTTATGGTAACCAAACGGGGGATTCTCATTCTCCCTTTCCGCTTCCAAGAAACCGCATAGCCGTCCGAACCCACAATTCCGCCCCGATTTTCATCGCTTCTTCATCGAAATCAAAAAGGGGATGATGGTGGGGAGCCGTGATATTCCGCTCCGTGTTGCCGGCGCCCACAAAGCAAAATGCTCCCGGCCGTTGCTTCAGGTAATAGGCGAAATCCTCCCCTGCCATCACCGGATCGATTTGCCAGACCCCCTGCTCCCCGACAATCGCCTTGGCGGACTCGGCCAATATGTCAGTGGCGGCAGGCTCATTGACAACCGGAGGGTATCCCCAGGTATAATCAAACCGGTAATCTGCTCCAAACATCCGGCAAACCCCCTGAATCACTTCTTCCATCCTGGCCACGATCGCTTCGCGCGTCTCTTGCTTAAAGGCACGGACCGTTCCCCAAAATCGGCAACGCTCAGCAATCACATTAAACGCATTGCCGGCTTCGATTTGACCGACCGTGATGACGCCTGAATCCAGGGGATTGAGACAGCGGCTGATAATCGTCTGTAACTGGACAATTACATGGGATGCAATCACCACTGAATCAACCGCTTCATGCGGCAGTCCGCCATGTCCGCCTTTGCCGATGATCTCCACTTCAAAGGAATCGGCGGATGCCATCAGTTCCCCGCTGCGAATCCCAATGACCCCGCAAGGCAGAGGAGTCCACAGATGGACGCCGAAAATGGCATCAACCCCGTCCAGCACACCAGCGTCGATCATGGACACCGCACCGCCCGGCAACAACTCCTCCGCATGCTGAAACAAAAACAAGATGGAACCGTCCCATTGCTCCCTGAGCTCTGTCAAGACGGCAGCTGCCCCGAGCAAAGTGGCCATATGCCCGTCGTGTCCGCAGGCGTGCATCACTCCCGGAACCTGTGACCGGTAGGAGCAATCCTTTTCATCCTGAATCGGCAGTGCATCCATATCAGATCTTAAGGCGACAGTTCGCCCCGGCCCTTTTCCGCGGAGAAGTCCGACAAGGCCATGCCCGCCGATTCCCGTTCTCACTTCCAGACCGAGGCTTTTCAAAATGGAAGCCACTTTTTGCGCGGTTTCCTTTTCCTTAAATGAAAGCTCGGGGTTACGGTGAAAATCCCGGCGCCACTCAACCATCCGTGGATAAATTTCCGCAATTCGCTCTTTTATCCTCTCCATTTATCTCTCCCCTTTTCATTGGCACACGAACTGAAGCGGCAGCGGATATTTTTTGAATACTCATGTTTCTCTAATTTCGGACTTCTGTCACCCCCGATCGGTTGCGCTTACATGGGTAATCGTACTATCATAAATAATGATTCAATTCGGTGTGAAATGCAAAGGGAGGCGCCCAGATGATTTTTAACCACATAAAAACCAAAGGTATCAAGAAAGAATTCGGCGAAATGGAAAAAATCATGAAAAAATTGGGGTTTGTCCGCTGGTCCTGGGATTATGAGAAAGTCACTTATGATTTGAAATATACGTCTGATCAAATTGATTATTTCTTGCGCTTGCGGGCAGATGTAATCAATGACAAACGTCTCGAACACCCGAAAGCACTTCTGGAAATCGGAACCCCGGTCTTTGTGCGCCACTTTTTCCCGCACGGTATCGATGAAACAGCAGAGGTTCCCGAATCGTTACGGCAACAGGTAAACGCCAAACTGGAAGAACTGGAAAAAGCGTTAAACGGCTGACCATCGTTGCTGCAAAACGATGACGGTCTGCCGGCACCCCCGGGATGAAAACGGAGTGAAATACCGGGGTGGCAGGAACCGCAGGGATGCCGCCTGCTGCACCAAGGCAAAAAAAGAGGGTGCTTTCGATCCTCACCCTCTTTCCTCATTTTATTTTGTTTTCCGCAGCCTTCGAATCGTGAAATTCCCCCAGCTCCACCCCGTCCACTTTGATGTTCACCTCTACCACTTTCAGGCCGGTCATCATTTCAACGGCTTCTTTCACCCTTTGTTGCAGATTCCGGCACACCTCGTCAATTTTCACCCCGTATTCCACAATCACCCGAAGATCGATTGCCGCCTCCAATTTTCCAACCTGAACGTTGACCCCTCTAGTGATGTTTTTGCCGCTGACGCGTTTGGCCAGTCCCTCGGCCATCCCGCCTGACATGCTGGCAATGCCGTTTGTCTTGCTCGCCGCAAACCCGGCGATCACAGCGACCACATCATCGGCAATGCGCAGCGTTCCACCTTGAAGATCTGCCATTTGTTTTCCCCCTCGTTGTCATAAAATCGCATCGGAACATCACACGGAAGACAAGCAGTCCCAGGCCTAGCTCACTTTGTATCCTGCGATTTTCACCATCGTTTGTACCTGAGGATGGGTCAGATTCACTTTGTACCCGTAATATGTTTTGGAATCCATCTCAATTTCCACAGGTATAATATATTTCCCTTTTAACAATTTTGAAAACAATTGGTTGGCTTCCAGCTCATCCAAATGAAATTTGCGAATAAAATCATTCTTTATCCAAGTGCTTCCATAACTCTTCCCAATATTATTGGGATCGTGATACCACTCATAAATTTGCACGACCGCGTTATGAATGAGCCGGTCGACACGGGAGAGATTTTGGAATTGGTGAATATTGAGAAATTCAAATAAATTGTGGGTGTTATCGCAGAATTCATGCAGCCCGGCCGAACGGGACAAACTTTCATCACAGAGGCAAAAAAGTTCCACCCGTTTTCCCTTTGACCATAGCCGGTCCAGGAGGGGGATCATGTCTTGATCTGCACTGACGATAATGTAGGTGCTGATCTCCGGGATCTGGTAAAGCACTTCCATGGCGTCAAGGCAAAGCTGGATATCTGCCGCGTTTTTCCGGTCCCTGCCGTCTCTGCCGTTTCCGTATACCTGATGCACATGAACTCTTTTTTTCTGGAGGCTCATCATGGACAAATCCAACTGCTCAAAATCGGCATATGCCTCAATCATCCGGATCGATTCTCTGCCATAATGGTCTTGCAGGCGCAAAAACAGGTTGTGTGATTCATCGGGATGGTCAGGATCCATGTGATATTTCTTCAAACCGTAGTAAACATTCTCTAAATCAATAAAGATCGCTGTATCTTTTACCCTGCCATTCAACCATTCTACCTCCTTTCTAATCATTCAAGCATATTTAATTATTTCGATCCTTGGGAGAGTATTCCTTCCAAAATCGGCTAAAACAGTCTGCAATCTACTTTGATAGGATTTGACATATTTCGATTGTTTCGTATGCTAAATTGAGGATTATTTAATATGTTGTTCACACTTTTTCCATCGAGAGGTTTGTTTCCTGTTTTTGACAAACGAAAATTTAAGAGGTGAACATTTTGAAGAAAAAGTGGTTTGTTGCCTTGCTCCTTCTCACAACAATCATCAGTGCGGGAGCACACTTTTTTACCCACAATCAGCCTTTTCAATTTGCCAGTGCCTGTTTGTCCCTTCTCTTCTGGGCGGCGCTTCTGGGGAAAGCGACCGAAAGCGTGGCCCATTATTCCGGCGAACGGCTGGGCGGGCTGTTAAATGCCACCTTCGGTAACGCGGCGGAGCTGATTATCGCCATCTTTCTGGTGAAAGCCGGATTGTTCGACATGGTTAAAGCCAGCATTACCGGATCGATCATCGGAAATCTGCTGCTCGTGTTCGGGCTGAGCGTATTCGCCGGCGGATTGAAATTCAAAATTCAGCAATTCAATCCACTCTTAGCCGGTCATAACGCTTCATTGATGATGCTGGCGGTCATCGCCCTGTTTATCCCTGCCGTCTTTATGCACGGTCTCACCCGCAGCGAAATCAGCATGGTCAGCGTCGTCATCGCCATTGTCCTGATCATCGGATATTTTCTGTGGCTCTATTTTTCCCTGGTCACCCATAAAGAAGAGCTGGGGGATAAAGTGGACGGCATGCCTGATTTGGATCAGCATGAAGAACCGGACTGGTCCAAAGGCGTATCACTCCTGTTCCTGCTGATCGCCACTGTCTTCGTCGCCATCGAGAGCGAATGGCTTGTACATAGTGTGGAATCTGTAGCCAAAGCGCTGGGCTGGTCGGAATTGTTCATCGGGGCCTTCCTGATTGCGATTATCGGAAATGCTGCCGAACACAGTGCCGCCGTCTTTATGGCGATGAAAAACCGCATCGGAGTGGCTGTTGAAATCGCCGTCGGAAGCAGCCTGCAAATCGCCTTGTTCGTCGCTCCGGTTCTCGTCTTTGTCAGCCTGTTATTCGGCAATCCCATGAACATCATCTTCAGCAATTACGAAATTGCGGCAATCGCCGTGGCCTCATTGATCGCTTCCTCGATCTCCCGTGATGGATCTACCAACTGGTATGAAGGAATTCTGCTGGTGCTGGTTTACATCATCTTGGGAACTGTCTTTTTTGTCGTCTGATCCCCCTGAACACGGGAAGGCCCTTTCGCCAAAGTGCGGAAGGGCCTTTCTTGGTGCAACGGAACCGGACATGATCGTTTTTTATTCAAAATTACCCGGCAGGAATCTATAAATTAATAATGAAATAATTTAATACTAAATATGAATACACTTTTTAAATGATAATTCCATTTTAAAAACAGTGATCACCACACCAAACGTCAAAATGGCATTCTGCATGCCGTCATCCTTTCCGAAAGCACCAATCTTCCATAGAAACGAGGTTGCCTGGTTCCTGTCCGGCGTGATCATCTCGTTTTAAAATTTAAAAATGAATTAAAGGGGTGACAAACATGAATGAACAGCAATTGATCACGTTTATCGAAGTGGCCCGTAAGCGTCACTTCCGGCACGCGGCGGAAACCCTGAACTTAACCCAACCTGCCGTCAGCGCACAGATCCGCAGCCTGGAAGAAGAATTGGGAACCACTCTCTTTTACCGGTCGCAAGTGAAACTGACGGCCGGCGGTGTTCTCTTTTATCCTTATGCGCAAAAAATTCTTGATTTGATGCAAGAGGGGCGCGAAGTGATTACCGAAGAAAAAGAGAAAGCCCATAGCCCCGTAACGATCGGGACGACTGCCTGCCTGTCTTTGGCGATTGTCTCCCGCATCTCGAAATATTTCCAAACGGGCAGCCCCGGGCTTCCGCTCAAAATCCTTAACTTGAGAACGGAAAAGATGATGAAGCTGCTTCAGGAAGGGCAAATCGAACTGGGGATTGCCTATTCCTATTCCCCGTTGCCCTCCCAAGTGGAAAAAAAGACACTGTTTTACGATTCCTTTACCCTGATTGACTCAGCGACCCGGCCAGTTATAAATAATAAAAGGTCTTTTCTCCCTTTGAAAGAGTTGGATAAGCTGCCGATGATCTCATTTGCCGGTGCAACCACCGAACGGGATCTCCTGAACGAGATCATGAGAAGATACGGAATTGAACTAAATATCCAGATCGAGCTGTCCAGCGTTGAAGAAATCAAGCGGTTGGTTGCAGAGGGTTTCGGCACCGCCCTGATCCCCGGACTCGCCCTGGGCAGCGGAGATTTCCGCTTGCGCCACATCCGGGTAACCCAGTTTGAGCATACGCTCCCCGTTTTTCTCTATTTTCTGAAAAGGCGCTACCTGCCCCGCGCAATTCGCCAGCTGATCCATGATATCAGCGGGATTTATCCTGTCGAATCGGAAGAATAGAAAAGACTCCCACAAGGAGTCTACGATCGTAATCTTTATTTGATTTCAGGAATCATGGAAGAATTTTTGCATATAAATCCGCAAGTTTTCGTTCAAGATCATGAATAATCTGCTGACCTTGCTCACGTGTGATCAATCCGGCACGAACAGCAAAGTCGATTTCCCGGGATAAACCAAACATCTGTGTATCTAAAACTTCCTCATATAAAGGACATTTCGGCAAAGTTAAATTATCCAATTGAACCGAAATCAATTGAGCAATTTTTTCTGCATCTTCATTTAAGAGTTGCACCGCGCGCAGATTTAAATCGGTCTGTGTCGGTGTGGTCAACGCAAACCCCCCCATCGACCGTTCTACTCGGGATTGCGGAAAACGGCCCTAATACCTGTACACTAATACTAATCATAGTGTATCACGATCCTCCTGCTTTTGCAAAACACTTGCATCCTGTCACGGCTGCGTCCCCCCGTCCCGGCAACGCTGTTCTCTCCGTCACCGTCTCTTCTTCTGTTTTTTGCAACGCCAAACTTCGCTATAATGAATAGGGCATGATCAAATATTTTATGAAACAGGTGATCGCTATGAGTTCCGTTATTCTCATAACCGGAAAAGTTCAGTTCAAGATCAATCTCGATCCGACGATCTGGATCATCGATGACCGCCGTTTTTCTTTAAGCGATCGCATCCCCGGAACGGAGGGGCTGGCCATGGAACTCGCGCCTTTTCTGAATAACGCCGGGCCCGCTCCAGACGCAACCCACGTGATTCTTCACCGTTCGGTGGGAGAAAAAGTGATCCTGACAATGGAACAAGCGCAAACTTCCTTTTTGTGTTTTGCCAAGGAAAATAAACCGATTCGCGAAGGCGGCCCGGCCCTTTTGTATCTGGCAGACGGCAGCAACAAAGAGAACCCGGTTTCCCATCTGACCGAACTGGAAGTAACCAGTATGTGAGAAAGAGAAAAAGCAGGCAACCGGCTCGCTCCAGCTTGTTGACAAAGTCCCTTCTTGGTACTTCCTCTGCTCCCGGCCCCCTTCGCCGCAAAGGTCGCACAAAAAAGCACCAATCCCCTTCCGCCTGAACTTGTCGACAGCCTCAGCGGGCAACCAGCCTGCTATTTTTTATATCCCTTTCATATCAAAAAACGATTGCATCATATAGGCAGGTCAGACTTGCCTTTCACCAAGATGCCGTCCGCCATAAAAGGCGAATATCACTTTCCCTTTGGCAACAGATAAAAAGTCGCTGTCGCATAGCAGATTCGCTTCCCTTTCTCGTTGGTAATTTCACAATTGAGAACAGCCAGCGTCCGGCCAAGGTGGAGCAGTTCCGCGCGTGAAATGAGCATTTTGCCCGTCCCCGGTTTTAAATAATTGATCTTCAGTTCAGCTGTTACTGCTCCCGAACCTTCGGGAAGCAGACGGTTGATGCAGGAGCCCATCGTGGAATCAGCGAGCGTCGCCGCGATCCCTCCGTGCACAATGCCGCGGCGATTCAACATAAACGGGGTAATTGGCACGCGAAATTCGTATACTTTCTCTTCGATAAACCGGCCGGACAAACCGAGAAAGCCGGAGAGATAGGCGCTGTTCCGTTCCCGTTTCTGCCGGATCGCCTGTAAGGCCAATGCCAGCACTTCTTTTTCTTCTTCCGTCCCGTTTTCCAATACTTCCCGCAGCTCATCCGCCAACGTCATCCCTGATCCCCTTCTTTCTTTACAATGAAGGCGACAACAAATAGTGATATAAGAGCAAATAGGTATTTTTCAAAGCTTCGAGGTGTGTGCGTTCATAGGCGTGAGAACCGTCGACGCCCGGCCCGATCAAGGCATGCATCATGTCATAGCCAGCCCGAACCGCCGCACTGGCATCGGAAGCATAAAAGGGGTACAAATCAACCTGATGGTAGATTCCTTCTCTTTCGGCTATTTCGATCAGTTTGGTCGTAAGTCCGTAATGATAGGGACCACTTCCGTCTTTGGCACAGATGGAAACGCAGTACTCATCCGTCGTTTGTCCTTCACCGATCGCGCCCATATCCACTGCCAAATATTCACGGACCTGCGGCGGAATGCTGGAGTTTGCACCAAATCCGACTTCTTCAAAATTGCTGAAGAAGAAATGGGTTGTGTGCGGCAACCGGACGGATGACTCATGCAAGTAAAGCAACAGTTCAAGCAGAATGGCCGCACTCGCTTTGTCATCCAAATGACGCGCTTTGATAAATCCCGCCTCTGTCGTCACCACCTGCGGATCAAAAGATACAAAATCGCCGACGCGAATTCCCAGTGCCTTTACATCCTGCGCCGATTTCACCCGCTCATCCAACCGGACTTCCATGTGCTCATCCGATCTTTTTTGCTCTTCCGCATCAGCATAAACGTGGACCGATGTATGGGAAGCAAGGATCGTCCCCGAAAACATCCGGCCTTTCCTCGTTTCCACCCGGCAATAAGCCCCGTCGACGGAAAACCAGCCGAATCCCCCGATTTTACTTAACCGCAAGCGGCCGTTCTCCTTGATTTCCTTCACCATGGCTCCCAACGTATCCACATGGACGGTAACCAGTCGATGAACCTGGTCGTTTTCTCCCGGAACCGTGACGATTAATCCGCCTTTGGCTGTAAGCATCGCATTTAGACCGGATTGCTTCAACCGGGAATGAATGTAATCGACCGCTTTTTCCGCCCTGCCTGTCGGACTGTGGATTTCCAATAATTGAATCAGGGTTTGAAGCACAGTCTCCTCAGGAAATGAAATCATCACCAAAACCTCGCTTCCCTTTTAATGTCGAAAGAAGACGGCTTCCTTCTATATTGTCTGAGAAGGAAGCCGTAGAACATCCATCACTCCGCCAGCACAAATCCGGCCGGGATTTGCATCCGCATCATTTGATTAAATCAGGAGCGGTTCTCATTTCTGTTCCACTCTGGCGACGACGGTTTCTCCTGCCTGAAGAGAACCGGTTGCACAGAGTTCCAGTGACCATGCCGCCGATTCCGGAAAAATAACGGGCGTGATCAGAGGTTTCCCGCTGTTTTTAATCTTCTCCATATCAAAATCGAGCAATTTCTGGCCGGCCGAAACCCGATCTCCTTCCGATACATATGCCGTAAATCCGTCTCCCTCTAATTCCACCGTATCGATGCCGACATGAATCAGGATTTCCAAGCCGTTTTTCGTCTTGATTCCAATCGCGTGTTTGGTCGGAAACAGATTGGTGATTTCACCGTCTGCCGGAGCATATACTTCGCCCTTTTCCGGTTCGATCGCAAATCCGTCGCCCATCATCTTCTGCGAAAAAACCTGATCGGGCACCTCTTCGAGCGGAACGTAACGCCCTGTTAGCGGGGCGGCAATTTCAACCGACTTTTTGCGTCTCCAGAACAAACCCGATTCCTCCTTAAAAAGATTCGCTTGCCTTTAAATTTTCCGGGTTGAGCGGAATTAAGTCATCGACCACAAACAGCCCGTCTTTGCGGATCAGTTCCCCGTCAAAATAGATTTCGCCTCCGCCGTAATCCGCGCGCTGGATCAAGACGAGATCCCAGTGGATGGACGACCGGTTGCCGTTGTCTGCCTCCTCGTAGGCCTGACCCGGAGTGAAATGGAAACTTCCGTTAATTTTTTCATCAAACAGGGTATCTTTCATCGGATGGTTGATGTGCGGGTTGACGCCCAGGCTGAATTCACCGATGTAGCGCGCACCCTCGTCAGCATCCAAAATCTGATTCAGCCGTTCGGTATTATTCGCGGTGGCATTGATGATTTTTCCGTTCTTCAATTCAAAGCGGATGTTTTCAAAGGTGACCCCTTGATAGACCGATGGCGTATTAAAGGTGATCACGCCATTGACCGAATCCCTCACCGGTGCGGTATAAACTTCACCATCAGGGATATTGCACTCCCCGGCGCATTTGATAACCGGAATATCCTTGATCGAGAAGGTGAGATCCGTACCCGGTCCGACAATGCGAACCTGATCTGTCCGCTCCATCCGTTTCACCAAAGGCTCCATCGCTTTGGCCATCCGTTCATAATCGACATTGCAGACGCGGAAGTAGAAGTCTTCAAATGCTTCCGTACTCATGTTGGCCAGCTGTGCCATGGCGGAGTTGGGGTAACGAAGCACAACCCACTTCGTATGTTTCACCCGTTGTTCGCTATGTACGGGATGATTGAACATCCGGGCATAGAGGTTCATTTTGTCTTCCGGCACGTCAGACAGCTCGCTCACATTGTCGCTTCCGCGCACCCCGATATAGCAATCCATCGATTTCATCTGGTTCAGGGCATGTTTCGCCATGGTTTCCATGTGTTCTTCCGATGTTCCCAGCAAGAGTGCACGGGTGACAACATGGTCATTCAGCTGCACATACGGGTACCCTCCCGCCTCATATACCGCTGCGATCAAAGCCCGGACCAGCTCTCTTTCCTTTCCAAAAATATCAATTAAAACACGTTCTCCCGGTTGAACCCGGCAAGAATGTTCAACCAATATTTTAGCTAATTTGGAAATACGAGGATCACGCATTGGAAAACATCTCCTTCTAATATGTATTCCCTTTGCAAAAAACAACGAACGTTTAAACGACGCTACTATTTTATCACGAGATGACTATAATTTAAAATGCTTCCATTTTAATCAATAGATAGAGTGGCACTCATTATCCAATTAATGCCACAGAAAGGCATTTATGACGAATCGCCACCTTTCCCAAAATTCTTTCTAGTCCGTAAATTCACAAGTTATGCACACCGCATACCCTCTTTTCAGATTGAATCCGCAGGTGTACAATAGCACGAGAAAGCTTTACTGCAGTCGTGTGAACGATTTTATTTTAACATTTACGGAAAGGATCGGGAAATATATCATGTTTGCTTTTGAACGTGTTGAAGGAGATAAAAAAACTAGCTATGAGCTGATCTTGAAACAATTGAAGCATCTGATCGAGGGTGAAAAAGACTGGATGGCCAATCTGGCCAATTGCGCTTCCCATCTGTATCACACTCTGAGCGATGTGAACTGGACAGGCTTTTATCTGTTGAAAGGGAATGAACTTGTTCTCGGCCCCTTTAACGGAAAACCCGCCTGCGTCCGCATTCCGGTCGGACGGGGTGTTTGCGGCACGGCAGTAAAAGAAGAGAAAACGCAGCTGGTCGAAGATGTATTTGCATTTCCGGGCCATATCGCCTGCGATGCGGCCTCCCGCTCGGAGATTGTCATCCCGCTGAAGGCAGACGGAGTCCTGATCGGCGTTCTCGATATCGACAGTCCGGTAACGGCCCGTTTTACCCCGGAAGATCAAACGTATTTGGAGCAATATGCCCGCATCCTGGTCGAAGGAACCGACTGGTCCCCGCTGACCAGAGCTTGATCAGGTCGGAAGAGAAAATCTTGCAAACCCGAAAAAAAACCCTCTGGCCAAAAACCAGAGGGAAACATGCCTATTGCTGAATTCCCCGAAAATCGGCATAGATCCGGTAAGCACGGCGGATTTCTTCTTTCATCCACTCCGGAAATTCCGCTTCGTTCAAGCGATGGAGCTCAACCCAGAAATAGTGATCATGCTCCGAGCTTAACTTTAACTCGCCCAAAGGCTTGTCACAGGCAAATTTCACGATAATCAGGTGTTTATCTTCCTGAATTTCATCATAGATGTAGGCCGGTGCCACCACTTTCACTTGCAGCCCGGTCTCTTCCATCACCTCTCGCGCCAGCGCATCCATCAACGGTTCACTGGGCTCAAGCCCGCCTCCCGGAAAATCCCAGCCGTGCGTATCATTGGCCAGCCTTTCTTCCAGAGATTTGCGCAGGATGAGCACTCGGTCCTGATGATCAAAAATGATCGCTTTCGCAACAATTTTATATGGTTTGTTCATCGGATTTTCCACCTACTGTAATCGAAAAAAGGTTGAAGAAGCTGTGGCAATCAACTTTTTCCGTTCATCGGTCACTTTCGTCTCCAACAGGATAATCGTTTTCCCTTTTTTGATGACAGCTGTCTCTGCGGTCAGCCATCCGCTTTCTCCGGGTGCCAGAAAATTCACGTTAAGATCCAGCGTCACAGCTTTGGTTCCTTCATCCATATGGAAAATGGTGGAACCCATAGCCGTGTCGATAAATGTGGCTGTAATGCCGCCATGCAGGATTTTGTAGCGATTTTTCAGTTCATCGGTAATCAGCATCCGATGCACGTAAGCGCCTTTTTCCTGGTCATAGCCGACCGCTTGAAAGTTCATTAGCTCTTCGACAAAAGCAAGAGGGCTGACCCGGGTTCGTTTCAGGGCTTGGACGAGTTTGTGAATGGTCCGAACTTCATTGGGATTCAGGTCTTGCAATTCTTGGTACAATGTTTCCAGTGTCATATGTACTTTTCCCCTTCTTCCATTCTCCATCTATCTTATCGAATCGGGAATAAAATGGCAACTCGCTTCCATTTCGTCCAAAAGCCGAACGCCCGGCGGTTTCGCCTTTTATCCGTCGATAAATCTCTCTTTGCCTTGTTGCAGGTGAGGTGTAACGTTGTAGGCTTTCACCGTCCAACCCGCATTTTCCCGGGAAACGAGCCGGGTGATGCTGGTATTTTGCAATATTCCTTTCCCGTAACCATATTCTCCTTCCGTCAGGAACGAGATGGCCAGATTGAGGCACAAGCCGTGGGCCACGATCAAAATCCGCTTCCCCCGGTGCTTGTCAACCAGTTCATTGAATTTCCGAACGAAGCGTGCCTGCACTTCTTCGATCGGTTCAATTCCAAACATTCCCCCGTGCATGCGGTACTTCTCCCAATCGGGATATTTTCTTTTCACTTCTTCCAGCAGCATCCCTTCCCATTCTCCGACTCTTTGCTCACGAAACTCAGACAGGCATGTCACCGGAAGCCCCCATTGACCGGCAATCCGCTCGGCAGTCCGGCGCGCCCTGACCAAGTCGCTGGCATAAACCGCCTGGAAGGAATGTTGCCTCAGATATTGCGCCAATAGTTCGGCCTGCTTCTCCCCCGTTTTGCTTAAAGGGACATCCCGGTGCCCCTGAATTCGCTTCTCCGTATTCCATTCCGTTTCCCCATGACGCACCAAGTAAACCTCTGTTTCCATTATGATCCCCCTGTCACGCGCTGAAAGCGGCCTTTCTTCCATTCCCATTCCAATGTCCGGAACAGATTTCCTTCCCGATTGTAAACATCAACGGTCAGTCTGTTCGCCTCTTCCGCATCGCCCTCAGCGGAGAGCACCAGTTGATAGTAGGAAACCGGCTGCGTCGGCGATACGTGACGCTTTCCCTCGATGATCCCCTCTTTGCTCCCGATCACCAGCCGTTTGCCGGACAAATCGCCTGCGGTAAATTGCCATGCTTCCCCGGCATAACCCGTTTGGCCATCCCCTTCTGTTTTCTTCTTTTCAATTCCCGCCAAAAACCAGTCATTCTCGCCGGTTCCGCGCATGAGCAACCGGCATGGCTTCGATGATTGCAGGACGGACTGGCAAATTCCCGCCAATTGCTGATCCGACGGTGACCGGTACACTTGGCGGGGGACAACGGCGGAAACCGCCACAATCTTTACATCCCCCCGGTTCCGGGCAAAGATGATCACTCCCCACGTCTGCCGATCGGGCGTCAGCGGAATCGTGTAGGCGGACGCTTCATCTTTTTCCGCCGTTTCCCCTTTGGCCACCGTCCACTGCTCGCCGGCAGGTGTGGTGAGGGAAACGCGCAAGTCATCTTCCTCAAAAATCAGCGAGCCATGCCCCGCGAGTTCCTGATGATAACCGGGAATGAGAATGGCAGGCCGGACCCCGCGGCTGATTTGGTATTCCGTTTTCACCGTATTTTGCACCAGCTTTATATATTCGTCTCCATTCGGCTCCTTTGATGCTGATCCCAGGGGTAAATTAAACGACTGGATGATGGAAGAGTACCGTAAATCAAACACATCAAGGCGACAAGTTTCCCTGCTCCGTTCGGGTACAATCAACGCCAGATAACGCCCGTTCCCGCTGATTCCCAAAAGATAGGGCCGGGTTTTCAGATACACCGCAAATGCCGGCTCTGCCACAAGCTCTTTTAAAGCGGGTACTTCATTTCGGGCATAAGGCTGAAAGGAAAAGGGATAGATGCTCCCCCGCTGCCAAGGGGGCATGGCGGAAAAAGATTGGCAACCTGCACAGACTGCGGACAAGAGGCAAAGCAGGACAAAAGAATGAAATGCTGATCTGGTTGTCACAATCACACCCCAAACTGGCAGTTGTTGATTGACCAACATACCCAAACCGTTAACAAAACCAACTGCTTCTTTTTATTTTAACGCAAGAACATACAGGGCAAGGGAACGTTCTTCGTTGTTCACAATGGTTCCAAAAAACCCTTAGCCGGAACGAGGCTAAGGGCGCAAAACCCGCTTTCCTCTATTCTTTTACTGCGCCGGCCGTGATCCCGGCGATAATACGCCGCTGGAAAATGAGAACCATCACCACCAGCGGAATGGTCACCATCACGGATGCAGCTGCAATTTCCCCCCAGGGAATCGTGTACTGACCTTGAAACAGGGCGATGCCGACCGGAACGGTTTTCATGTTTTCATCCGTATTGATGGTCAGAGCAAACAAAAACTCGTTCCAGGCGGCGATGAAGGTAAGAATCGCCGTGGTGAAGGTGCCCGGAACCGCCAGCGGAAACACCACTCTCCAAAACGTTTGCATAATGTTGGCCCCGTCCATTTTGGCCGCTTCTTCCAAGTCGGCGGGTATCTTCCGGTAAAAAGAGGTCAGATTCCAAACGGAAAGCGGCAGGGCGAAAGTGGTATAAGGAATGATGAGCCCCAGATAACTGTTAGTCAGATTCATCTCCTGCATAAACAGGAAAATCGGCGCAATTGTAGCGATCTGCGGAAACATCGACACCGCCAGAATCAGTCCGAGGATCACGGTTTTTCCTTTAAATTGAAGACGGGCAATCGCATAGGAGGCAAAAGAAGCGATCAGAATGCAATACAGGGTGGTGAAAATGGACACAACCAGGCTGTTCCAGAGATAAATCGCAAAAGGCCGTTCCGTAAAAACCCGCACATAGTTATCAAAGGTAGGGTGCTGTGGAATGAAATTGAAGGCCCGGTCGCCAAACAGCTCGAGCGGCGGTTTGACCGAAGCGATAAACTGCCAGAAAAACGGAAACAAGATCACGATCAGCATGGCGGTGATAAAAAGGTAAAACAGGAAGCCAGTTCGTTTTTTCTTCATCTTCGTCCCCCCTTATTTGCCCTGTCCGTCACTGATCAAGTCACTGCCAAGCAGTTTGACGAATATCATGCTGATGATCGCCACGCAGATGAAAACAATCACCGATAAAGCGGAACCCTGGCCAAAGTCCATCTGAGCAAACATCGTTTTGTAGGCATAAATGGAAATGGTCTCCGTGGAGTTGGCCGGCCCCCCGCCCGTCAGCACATATACGAGGTCAAAGACGCGGAAGGCATCGAGGGTGCGGAACAGAAGCGACACGAGGATGGTCGATTTCAACTGGGGCAGCGTGATCCGGAAAAATTGCTGTACCTTGGAAGCGCCATCGACAGCCGCCGCCTCATAAAGGGACTCCGGAATCATCTGCAATCCGGCGAGCAGCAACAGGGACATAAACGGCGTCGTCTTCCACACATCGGCAAAAATCACCGCAAACATCGAACCCCACTTGGTGGTGAGCAGCAAACCCATATCCGATACCAGACCGATCTGGGCAAAAAATTTGGCCATGATGCCATTTTGACCGTCAAACATGAACTTCCACATCAGCGCCGAAATCACGGTGGGAATCGCCCACGGAATGAGAACGGCAGCCCGGACCAGTCCTCTTCCGCGAAAGGAGCGGTTGACCACCAGTGCAATCATCAACCCCAACACCAGTTCCAAGCCGACGGAGACGACCGTAAAAATCATCGTGTTGGTAAGCGAAGCCCACAAGCGTCCGCCCGTCAACAACTTTTCGTAATACTTCAACCCGACAAAATTGGGTTGGATCAGTGATTCGGTCAAGCCGTTGGACAAGCCGGCCAGCGTATTGTCCGTTAACTGGTGAGCTTCCGTCATCTCCGCCAGCTGCTGGCGGATCGCTTTCATCTCCCCGGTCACCTTATCTGCCTGTGCTTTGTCCAGTTTGAAGATTTTCAGATCATCAGGCACAGATTGACCGTCAAAAAGAATATCATCCACTTGTTTGTACTGCCGGGAAAATTGCGGATTTCCATCCAGTACTGCCTTTAATTGCTCCGTCTTCCTTTTGATTTCCTCCAGTTGTTGTTTCGTCTGCGGATCGGCCTTTGCGCTGGACTCATCCAGGTTTTTGGTCAAAAGGGGGAATATGTTGACAAACTTCTCCATATCGATTCCGTAACTGTGATGAATCTCTGTCTTGGCCGGGTTGTTCAGTTCCACATCGTACAGGCTGATCCAGAAGGATCGGAGAACGGGCCAAATGGCGATCACCAAAATCGTGATCAGGGTTGGCAGAATGAGAATCAAGCCCATCCTCTTCTCTGACTGCGTCCATGTTCTCCACATTACCTTCACCTCTTCTGTGAAAGTGCCATCGCATGTCGATTCGATGTTGATTGGACTATCAAACTCGGGTTGAGCCAAAAAGACCTGATAAACCAAGAGCCATAAGCACTCGGCCTATGACTCTCGGCTCTTGGGTATCTCCTCTTACCGCAAGCGCTATGCGGACGGCGGTCCGGTTTTGACCAAGGGACGGGCCGAATCAGACATCGATGTTATTGGTGCAAAAGCTGTTTCAGCTGTGTATCCATGTTCTTGACAGCCTGTTCTGCTGTTTCTTTGCCCGTAACCGCTTTGGAAACCTCGATTTGGATCACGTCAGAGATTTTCGGATAATCCGGTGAAATGGGGCGCGGAATAGCAGCGCTCACTCCCTGGACGTAGTTCTTGTCTCCAAAGAGCGGATAAGCCTTTTGTACTTCAGGATCGTCAAAGGTCGGGAGATAAGTCGGCGTTTTCCCTCCATAAATGGCCGAAATCTTTTGCCCTTCCGGGCCGGACATGAATTTGACGAATTCCCAGGCCTCTTTTTTATGCTTGGAAAACTTGTTGATCCCCATCATCCATCCGCCCAGCGCAGCGACCGATCCGTGGTCTCCGGCCGGCAACGGGGCGACCCCCACTTTGTCAACCACTTTCGACTGGGATTTGTCCTGCACAAGGTTATACATATAAGGCCAGTTTCGCGCCAACGGGGCTTGTCCCTGAGTAAAGGAAGTATGGGTTTCCACTTCGGTAAAGGTGGAAATGTTTTTCGGCACGAAGTCGGACTGCGTAATTTCGATCAATTTCTCCAAGCCCTTGATCGTGCTCGGGCTGTTGATCACCACATTGCCTTTGTCATCCAGAATGCGGCCGCCATAAGCGCCGGCAAATTCGATAAAGTTACAGACCAGCCCCTCATATTGCTTGGCCTGCATCAGATAACCAAACTGAGTACCGCCTTTGCCTTTGGTTTCCTTGGCCAGTTTGATCAAGTCATCCCACGTTTTCGGAGGGGACGGAATCAAATCCTTGCGATAAAACAAAAGGCCCGCATCGATATACTTGGGGAGTGCATACTGTTGACCATCAACTTTCCCTGCTTGAACAGCACCGGGGATATATTTGCCAAGGTCAATCTGGTCATGATCAATATAGCGGTCGAGCGGCTCCAGATAACCGGCTTTGGCAAATTCGGCCGGCCAGATCACATCCGCGTTAAAAACATCGATTTCACTCGAGCTTGCGCTGAGCATCGTCACCATTTGATCATGGTACTGTCCGGTGTCCGTCGGCATGTCCTTTATGTTGATTTTGATGTTGGGATGCGCCTTTTCAAAAGCTTCCACCAATTTTTTCGATTCTTGTGTTTCGTCTTTGCCCCGGGCCCAGGTGATGGTGACCACATCACCTTTTCCTTGCCCTCCGCCCGCCTCATCCTGCGAGCAGGCAGTCAATGAAAAAGCCATCAGGAAAGGCAGTCCGGCCGCGATCCACTTTTTCCAGTTCTTCATCGACATAACCTCCCGTGAGGAAAAATTGGGAACACTTATGCGAAACGAACCAATTCACCCGTTTGCGCCGACTGGTAAATCGCATCCAAAATTCTTTGAATCATGATGCTCTCTTCCGGTTTGCAGATCGGATTTGCCTTTCCGGTGACCGCATCAACGAAATTTTTCAGCAATGCCAGGCGTTCATCCTGATAATCTAAATGAGTGACCTGGTCGACCGGCTTGCCATCCACATCCTGATACAATGTCACTGTTTGCTCCATAAGGTCGAGGGAGGCTCCGCCCCGATCTCCGTACAATTCAAGGTAAACGCTCTCTTTTCGGATGTGGCTTGCCCAGCTGGCATCAAGTACGAGGGAAGATCCATCGGCGAATTGGATCATCGCAACCGCCAGATCTTCCACATTGAATGATCCCTGGTCGACAATCCGGCCATAACCCATCAGTTTCTCTTTGCGTGAACCGAACATATCATACGTCCGGCCAAGGACAGATACAGGCTGAGGATAACCCATAATCCACAAAGTCAGGTCAAGCACGTGCACCCCGACGTCGATCAGCGGCCCTCCTCCCGCTTTTTCCCTTTGCGTAAACCAACTGCCCCAGCCGGGAATTCCGTTGCGCCGTACCCAGCCGGTCTTGGCATGATAGATTTTTCCGAATTTTTTATCGTCCGCCCATTTTTTTGCCAGTTGCGTTTCCGCCCGGAACCGGTTGTTCTGTGCCACCATCAAAATTTTGCCGGCCCGGTCGGCCGTTTCTTTCATTTTTTCGGCTAATTCAACGTTTAAAGCCATCGGTTTTTCGCACAGTACATGGCTTCCCGCTTCCAGTGCAGCCTGCGCCACCGGAGCATGCAGGAAGTTGGGGACACAGACGATGACTGCGTCCAGTGACTCCTGCTCGAGCATTTTCTCATAATCCGTATAAACCTGATCGATGGCAAACTTGGCAGCCGTTGTGCGGGCAAACTCCTCGGCAACATCGGCAATCGCCACCGCCTTGACCCGCGGCTCTTTTTCGATGGCCCGGAGATGGGCCTGGGCAATCCCGCCGGCCCCGATCAGCCCGATCTTCAATTGTGCACTCATCCACTCCACCCCATCTTCTTTTTACTCGGTCAGACCCACCACATCTCGGACAGTGACTCGCTCGGCATGACCTGTTTCAGATTGGCAACCGCTTTCCGGAACCCTTCATCAATCGACATCAGGGCATCTTCATGCTCAATACTGACTACGTAATCATAGCCGGACAAGCGTAAAGCACTCAAAATATCGGCCCACTCCTTCAGGCTGTGCCCGAATCCGACCGTCCGGAACTGCCATGCCCGCGATTGCAAATTTTCATAAGACTGCATATCCGTCAGTCCATACATATTCACATTGTCTTGGTCAATCACGGTATCTTTCGCGTGGAAGTGGTGAATCGCCCCTTCCTTGCCCAATATCTTGATCGCGCCCACCGGCTCAATGCCCTGCCACCACATATGGCTGGGGTCAAGATTGGCTCCGATCACTTCACCTACCGCTTCACGCAATTTCAACAGCGTGGCCGGCGTGTGGACAGAGAAACCGCCATGAAGTTCCAGGCCGATTTTCACATGATGCTCTTCGGCAAATTTCCCGGCTTCTTTCCAATAGGGGATGATTTTTTCTTCCCATTGCCATTTAAGCACTTCCCGGTATTCAGGCGGCCAGGGTGCGACAGGCCAGTTCGGGTACCTGGCTCCCTCGTGATCACCGGGCGTTCCCGAGAAGGTATTGACGACGGGAACCTCCAACTTTTCAGCCAGGCGAACCGTTTTCATAAGGATGTCATGAGAAGCTTTGGCGTGCTCCTTATTCGGATTGAGCGGATTCCCGTGACAGCTGAGAGCGCTGATCACCAAGCCCCGATCGGCCACAGCTTTTTTGAACGCCTTCAGCTTGCCCGCATCCTCCAATAATTCATCCGGATTGCAGTGAGCGGAGCCAGGATATCCGCCGGTTCCGATCTCCACTGCTTCAACACCTGCATCCTTGACGTAATCCAGCATCTCTTCAAATGGCTTCTGGGAAAATAAAACAGTAAAAACCCCTAGCTTCATTTCCTTCTCCTCCTTGCGATGAGTTGAGCGGAAAGACATTTCCCGGGAGCGTGATCCCTCCCGGAGATGATCTGTAAACCGGCGACTTTCGCCGCGGGGAACCAACACCTCCCGTAAACGGCACCCTTTTTTTCAAATTGAATAAAAAAACTCACAAATTTGATGAAAACGTTTTCTCAAGAATAGAATAATGTAGATCCAAAATTCCCGCAAGTATAAATTTATATTGTTTTTACCGGTTAAGGCGACGGGGAATTTTCAAGTTTGTTTTTGGGCGAAACCCCGATATAATAAGAAACGAAAAAAAATGTAGGAATGGTTGAGAAAAATGCGTCTACGAAGAAAACCCGAAGCGAAGAAGATTTTAAGTGAACACCCGCTCGTCTTCACGGCGACGGAAGAAAATAAAAGCGAATTTCAGGGAAGGTGGCGCGAGCTGTTCCCCGAACCGGCGCAACCGCTCCATGTGGAACTGGGCACCGGAAAAGGACAGTTCCTGGCCAAAACCTCCGGTCTTCATCCCGAAATCAACTGGATCGGGGTTGAGCGGATTGAAGAACCGCTGCTCATGGCTGTCCGGAAAGGTGAAGCGACGAAAAACCCCAACCTTCGTTATATCTGGGCCGATGTCCAATGGCTGGATGAGATTTTTGCACCCGGGGAAGTCGACCGCTTCTATCTCCACTTCAGCGATCCGTGGCCCAAAAAACGCCACACCAAACGCCGCCTCACTTACCGCACATTTCTCGAGCGCTATGAGAAATTACTGGCTCCGGGCGGTGACCTGATCCTGAAAACCGACAGCGTTTCCCTTTTCGATTTTTCGCTGGAAGAATTTCAGGAAGCCGGTTGGGAGACGATCGAACTCTCCCGTGATCTGCACCACAGCCCTTATGCTTCGGCCAATATCACAACCGAGTATGAAGACAAATTCGTTTCCCGTGGAATGCCGATCCACTATGTCCGGGTAAGACCGGGCCGGAAAGGTTCCGCTGATCCGGGCGAATAGGCCCGTTCCATCGGCTGCTGCGGCAAGGCCCGGCCGCTTTCTTCCCTTTATTGACATTTCGCCCAAATCGGCTATAATTGTTGTTTGTATGGCTCAAAACTGCCTCCAAAGGGGATTTGAGGATAGCAGCAAAGGATAGGTGAAGGGATCACCCTCACTAATTCGCCCCGTGATTTTATCATGGGTATCCGGTCTTTCGCCGCTATCCGGAAGGCCTGGATAAAGCAAAGCGAATTAGCACCCTGTCATTTGCGTCAATTTCAAAGCAAATGATGAAAGGAGCAACAAAAATGGCACGTTATACCGGACCGCGTTGGAAATTGAGCCGTCGTCTTGGTATTTCTCTTTCCGGCACCGGAAAAGAGCTGGCTAAACGCCCTTATGCGCCAGGACAACACGGACCCGGCCAACGCAAAAAACTTTCTGAATACGGATTGCAGCTTCAGGAGAAGCAAAAACTGCGCCTCATGTACGGCGTAAGCGAAAAACAATTCCGCAACTTGTTCGTGCGCTCGGGTAAAATGAAAGGGGTTCATGGTGAAAACTTCATGAAGCTCTTGGAATCCCGTCTCGATAACCTCGTTTATCGTCTCGGTTTTGCCCGTACCCGCGCACAAGCCCGCCAATTGGTGGTACACCGTCACATTACCGTTAACGGTAAAACCGTTGACCGTCCTTCCTATCAGGTACAACCTGGCGATGTGATCGGTCTGCGCGAAAAAAGCCGCAATTTGACGGTTGTAAAAGAGGCTCTGGAAGAACGTCAATATCTGCCGGAGTATCTCTCTTTTGATGAGAACAAACTGGAAGGCACTTACACCCGTCTTCCGGAGCGGTCCGAATTGCCGTCTGAAATCAACGAGACGATGATCGTAGAGTTCTACTCTCGTTAATCTCATCATATACCGTGAAAAGCCGCACTCCTGTCCGGGGTGTGGCTTTTTTCTCTGTCAAAACAAATCCGGCAATGGTCATCCCCGTGAAAAAGGAAGACAAAATCGGGAGGAAAGCGGTGCTGCCCTGACCATCACAAATCCAATTGCATAGATTAACAGAAACAGAACACAACTCCGGCCAATTCCAATAATATTCCCCTCTTATCCTGCTCCTGCACTTTTTTGCTCTATACTTTTTCCAGCCGGTTTTTGCTAAAATGGTAGTAACCAAACGTTTTCTTCTCGCTTTCGAGCTCCACGTATGCCCCATGAGACGAAAGGTCAGGTGATCCCCATGGCTTCACCCAAACATGTTTTGGCTGCCTATGCCGTCGTTCTCAACTATGATGCCGAGATTTTGCTGGTGAAACATCCGAAACGGGGCTGGGAGCTTCCCGGCGGACTTGTGGAAGAAAAAGAATCGATCCGCCTGTCCGTGATCCGTCAAGTGAAAGAAGAAACGGGAATTCACATTAAGCTGGTCAAATATTGCGGAATTTTCCAAAATCCGCGTTCCGGCATCTGCAACTTTCTTTTCCGCGGGAAGCCCATTGGTGGACGCATTACGATTGATGAAAACAATGAAATCGAAGATGCTGATTATTTTCCGATTGAAACGGCGATGCGCCTGGTATCCTGGCGCAACATGAAACAACGGATCTTCTACTGCCTCGACGAAAAAAAACACCCGTTTTTCGTAGAATTTTAACTTACCCTCCGTCCCAGTCATCGGCGGCTTCAAAAAACTTTGGCTGTTCTGCGGGCCAAAGTTTTTTGTGTAAGAAACGTCAGGAGATTCAGGGGGAACTCCGGAACCCGCGATCGGACAATTTCAATGAAAAAAAGGACGGCTTGCCCACTGACAAACCATCCCCTCACGATCATGATTCGAGCTTGACCCGGGCAAATTTGCGCCGGCCCACCTGCACGACCATTCCGTCCTCAACCGGAACTTGTGCTGACTGGTCTGAGACTTTTTCCTGATTGATGCGCACGCCTCCCTGCTGAATCATGCGGCGTCCTTCTCCATTGCTGGCAACCAGCCCCAGTTTGGACAAGAGCGCGACGATCCACATCCGGCCATCTTCCAGCTCATTTTCCCCGATTGCCACTTCCGGCATATCCTGTGGCAGTTCCCGCTGCTGGAACACGACCTTAAAGCGTTTTTCCGCTTCTTCTGCCGCTTCCTCACCATGGTACATCCGCACCAGAGTGCGCGCCAATTTCATTTTTGTGTCACGGGGATGAAGCTGTCCGCTTTCCAGCCCTTTCTTGATGTTTTCCAACTCCTCGAGCGATACATCGGTCGCCAGTTCAAAGTACTTAGCCATCAGCTCATCCGGAATCGACATCGCTTTCCCGTACATATCATCCGGCTGATCATCGACGCCAATGTAATTGCCGAGGCTTTTGCTCATTTTCTTGACGCCATCCAACCCCTCGAGGAGCGGCATGGTTAAAATCACTTGTTCTTCCTGGCCAAACTCTTTTTGTAACTGGCGTCCCATCAACAGGTTGAAGGTTTGATCGGTTCCACCAAGTTCCACATCGGTTTTCAGAGCGACGGAATCATAGCCCTGCATCAGCGGGTAGAAAAACTCATGGATGCTGATCGCCTGCCCGCTATGGTAGCGTTTGGAAAAATCATCCCGTTCCAACATCCGGGCCACTGTGCATTTGGAAGCCAGCCGGGTGACGTCGGCAAATGTGAGCGGGCTCAGCCAATGACTGTTGAAGTGGATCTCCGTCTTTTCCGGATCAAGTACTTTAAAAAGCTGTTCCGTATAGGTTTTGGCGTTTTCCTTCACTTCTTCCTCCGTCAGCTGTTTACGGGTTTCCGACTTGCCCGTCGGGTCACCGATCTGCGCAGTAAAATCGCCGATCACCAGTTGCACGATATGGCCCAGCCGTTGAAAATCACGAAGCTTATTAAAGACCACTGTGTGGCCGAGATGCAGGTCGGGTGCAGTGGGATCGAGTCCCAGTTTTACTTTCAGCGGGGTTTTCGTGGCAATGGAGCGGCGCAATTTGGAAACGAGCTCTTCCAAAGGAAGAATTTCCGCTGCCCCCCGTTTGATGATTTTTAACTGTCGGTTTACTTCCGCTTCGATTTCAGGCGATAAAACTTCTTCTTTTACTTTCATGCAAAGACACCCTCCTTTTGTTCAACAATAAAAGCCCCGCCCAAAGAAGGGACGGAGCTTGATTTCCGCGGTACCACCCTAATTGAAAGCAGAGCTTCTGCTTCCCGCTTATTCTGATAACGGAACCGGTCCGTACACTGATCCAAACATAACCAGTGTCAGCTCACAAAGTGTAATTCACCGGATAGCGGCCTGCTGGTTTGCACCGGCCACCAGCTCTCTGAAAGGTCCTCTCTATCGGCTACTGGGCTTGTTCACAGCTTTTTTGATATTTAAGTTTATTCGTGGTGAAAGAATGTTTCATCCAGATTATGTTATAATATTACCCTAGAACGAGGAGGGTATCAAGTGAATGAAAAAACATGAATCCAGGCGCCAGCGACACAGGAAAAAAAGGCGCTATCTCAAATGGACGCTAAAGACCGTCTGGTGGGCCCTGGCGCTGCTTTTTATCCTGTCTGCCTGCGGAGCCGGAATCGGGGTGGGAATCGTTTCCGCCATGGTCAAAGATGAACCGGTGCGCAGCAAAGCAGATTTCCAACGCGATCTCGACAGTTTATTTCAAAACAGTTATGCCTATTTTCAAAATACGGACAAAAATAATAACCCTGTACGTATTGGCGCTTTTCGCAATGACGGTGAATATCGCAAATTGATCAGATCCGTCAACGATGTGAGTCCTTACCTCGTCGATGCTTTTATCGCCACGGAGGATCGCGATTTTTACACTCATCACGGAATCGTGCCGCGCTCGATTCTTCGCGCTGCCTACCAGCAGTTGGTTCATGCGGACGTCACGACCGGCGGAAGCACGATCACCCAGCAATTGGTCAAAAATGTGATCCTCAAAAACCGCGAACAGGACCTTGAGCGCAAATCCAAGGAAATCGTTCTGGCCGTTCGCCTCGACGCAATGTTTAGCAAAAACCAGATACTTGTCTACTATATGAACAGCGTTTTCTTCGGAAAAGGGGCAAACCGGCAAAATTTATACGGTGTCCAGGCAGCTGCCAAAGGTTTGTTCAACGTCGATGCCAAGGAATTGAATCTGCCACAAGCCGCCTATATCGCCGGTATGGTTCAGCGGCCGAACGATTATAACCCCTTCCGCGGTGAAAAAAATCTGCAACACGGTATCAAGCGAATGCAACTGGTTCTGCGCAATATGCTGGAAACTGGCAAGATTACGCCGCAACAGTATCACGAAGCACTGAAATTCAACATTAAGGCATCGCTGGCCAAACCTGATCCGTCTGCCAACGGCTATAGCAGTTATCCATTTATCATGTATGCCCTGGAAACGGAAACAGCGGAAATTCTCATGCAGCATGACGGCCTGAATATCGAAGAACTCAGCAAACAGGGCAAATACCGCTCCACACTCGAACAGTATGTCAAGCAGGTACAGACGCGCGGTTACCACGTTTACAGCACAATCGACCAAAAAATGTATGACGCCGTAAACAAAGCCGCAACCAAAAATTTGACTTTTCATAACCGCACCTACAAAGGGATCAAGGGGCACGAACAGCTGGGAGCAGTGATCATCGACAACCGCAGCGGTGCCATTCTCGCATTTGTCCCGGGCACTTCGAGTTATAACCAGAATGCGAAAAACCATGCGCTGGATGCCTCGAGACAATCGGGGTCCACAATCAAACCGCTTCTGGTTTACGGGCCGGCCATCGAGGAAAAAGTGATCTCTCCCGACACACTGGTTCTGGACGAGAAAATTCCCCGCGCCGACGGCTCCGGTTACTATGAGAATTCGGGCAAAACATACCACGGGCCGGTTACTGTGAAGGAGGCACTAAAATGGTCGTACAATATCCCAGCCATCAAAGTATTCAACCGGTTGGGCCACGACACAGGCTTTAGCTACCTCCGCAAACTGGGAATACCGCCTGATCCGATCGACGGGGAAGCAGCGGCGATCGGCGGGCAGACCCGGGGCTACACCGTGGCTAAAATGACCGCCGCTTTCGCTACCTTTGCCAATCAGGGAAACTACAACAGCCCTTATCTCATATCCAAAGTGACAGATGCAAACGGCCATGTGATCTGGGAACACAAACAGGCTCCAACCCGCATTTTTTCACCGCAAACCTCTTATCAGATAACAGACATGCTCCGGGATGTGGTGAAAAGCGGAACCGGTGTCTTCATCGGCAGCCGGATTCACGGCTACGACCTGGCCGGCAAAACGGGTACCTCGACCGATGACCGCGATCTCTGGTTTATCGGCTATACACCACAGGTTACCATTGGAGCCTGGAGCGGTTATGATTACGGATTCAGCATGTCTCATAATGACCATTTTACCAAACGGGCCTGGGTGAATATCTTTAACGCCGCAGCAAAATCAAGCCCTTCTTACTTCGACAAAGGAGCCCGTTTTGAAAACCCCGGGCATCTGTTTGACGGTGTAAAATGCCTGGAATGCGATAAAATCAAAAAATATCAAGACAAGAAGAAAAAAGAACAAAAGAATAACCGGGATCAGCATAACAACCAGCCGCCTGATCTTCCACCGGCGCTTCCTCCATCGGTACCCCCGCCCCCGAACAACGGCGACAACCCACCTCCGACGGAACCTTCGGAACCTCCGACAAAACCCTGGTATCCGCCTCCGCCGGATGAAGGAAAAAAGAAACCGCATCATGATCCTTTTCCTTTTTGACCGCCCCCATCTCCCCCGATGGGGGTCTTTTGTCTTAAAAAAATGAATAAGATATTGTCAAAAATTCTCTATCACCAAGCGGTTTGGCGGATGTGATATAATTAATTTCGCATGACAAAGGGGGGAGAAATGAGGGAATGAAGGACTCTCAAAGCAGCCCCAGCGAGAAAGAGACAAAATGGGGAAAAAGTAAAATCGTTCCGGTGATAAAACGCGTTGCGCTCATCCTGCTCGCGTCAGTTTCCATCATCGCCGTCGCGGTGATCGGCGTCGGAACCGGCGTCTTTTCCGCATTCGCTAAAAACGCGCCGGTCATGACCAAAAAGGATTATGACAAATACCTGACAGGCTGGTCGCAAACAAGCTACGCCTATTTCCGGGACAACAAACCAATCGGGTACATGGTTACCAAAACCAACAGCAAATTGATCAAAAATCTCAATCAAGTGAGCCCGAATCTCATCGACGCTTTAATTTCAACGGAAGACCGGGAATTTTGGACCCACAACGGGATTGTTCCCAAATCGATCGCTCGGGCTGCAATCCAACAAGTGATCGGCAGCGACGTGCAGACCGGGGGCAGTACGCTGACGCAACAATTGGTGAAAAACAAGATTCTCGACGACCGTTCCAAGAACTATGAACGCAAGACGATGGAAATCATCGACGCCATCCGCCTGGAGAAGTATTACAGCAAAGATGAAATCCTGGTCAAATACTTAAACAGCGTCGAGTTTGGTCCGGATGCGGATGGAAAGCGGATGACCGGATTTGCCGTCGCGGCAAAAGGCTTGTTTAATACGGACATCAAAGACCTCGACATTCCGCAGGCAGCTTACCTTGCGGGAATGGTGCAGAGTCCTTATGCCTATAACCCGTTTTACGCACCCAAGGACGGCGACGAGGAAGCGCATTTGAAAGCCGGTACAGCGCGCATGAAATACGTGCTCGGCAAAATGCTGGAAAACAAGGTAATCACCAAAGAGCAATACGATGAAGCAATCCATTACGATGTTGCCAAACATCTGGCGAAAAAATCGTCGTTCCATAACGGATTTGCCGATTATCCTTACATCATCAACGCAGTCACCAAAGAAGCTGCACAAATCCTGCAAGAGAAGGACAAAAAAGCAGGGATTGACAAACCGCTGGAAGCTTATAACCAGCAAGTGACCAATGGCGGTTACAAAATATACACCACGATCGATCAAAAGATGTACGATGCCGTCAACGACGCGGTTGCCAAAATGCATATGCCGTCGAAAAAGATCAATGGCAAGCGGGTCAAGGAGCAGGTGGGTGCAACCCTGATCGACAACAAAACGGGCGGAATCCTCGCCTTTGTCGGCGGAACGCATTATGACTGGCTCAACCGTTCCCTCGACACGCAACGGCAACCCGGTTCGTCGATCAAACCGCTCCTGGTCTATGGACCGGCCTTAAATGAAGGCATCATCTCACCGACATCGCAGATTGTGGATGAGAAGATTTACAAGCCGGACGGTTCACCATACCGCAATGCCAATGGCAAATACCATAACGCTCCGGTTACAGCAACATACGCCTTGCAATGGTCGCTCAATATTCCGGCCATCAAGATCATTCGCAAACTGGGAGTGGAGCACGGGTTTGAGTACCTGCGCAAAATGGATATCAACCCAAATGAAAAATATGACGGGGAAGCATCGGCACTTGGCGGTTTTCACGATGGTTTTTCCGTCACACAAATGACGGGCGGCTATGCGATGATCGCCAACAACGGGGTTTTCAACAAACCGCATCTGATCGATAAGATCATCGATTCCGAAGGACACGTCGTATACGATTACGCCAGGGACAACAAGCCGGTCAAAGTTTTCAGCCCGGCAGCTGTATCTGACCTGCGCGGCATGATGCGACAGGTTGTGGCCGCCGGTACGGCACAAATGGTTGGAAATGCAACCAGCGGCTATGAAGTGATCGGGAAAACGGGTACCACTTCCTCGGAAAAGGACGTCTGGTTTATCGGGGCGACACCCGAAATCTCGCTCGGCGTCTGGACCGGTTTTGACCAACCGGCAACAGTCGTGGTTCACGATCTTTCCATGATGGCCTGGAATCGCATTTTCAAAGCGGCGGCCCAAGCGCAGCCTTCCATGATTCCGAAGGGAAGCAAGTTTAAAAGCGAAGGCTCTGTTCCCTTTCAATGCTTTGAGTGCAACCGCCAACCTGCCCAGCCGCAACAAGGCGGACAGCAATCCGGCGGTCAACAGGGCGGAGGAGCACAACCGCCGGCCAATAATCCGGCCGTACCCAACCCCGGGCAAAATAACCCGGCTCAGCCGCCCAATCAAAACCCGGGCACACAGCAACCGCCCTCTTCGTCCCAGCCACCGACTGACAATAATAACGGCGGACAAGGCCCGTCAGACGGAGGAGCGGAGCAACCGGGAGGCATTATACAGTAGTAACGAACCAAACCCCTTTAGGAACTGAACGCCTAAAGGGGTTTTTTATGTCGCTCAATCTTCCATCGTGGATAAATCGCCAACCGGCAAATCCAATTCCCAAGCTTTCAGGACACGGCGCATGATTTTGCCGCTTCTCGTTTTCGGCAATTTATCTTTGAATTCAATTTCTCGCGGCGCCGCATGAGCAGCCAGGCGCGTTTTCACAAACTGGCGAATCTCTTCCTTCAACTCTTCGGATGGCTTATAACCGGCACGCAAGGAAATAAAGGCCTTGATAATCTCACCGCGCAAGGGGTCGGGTTTTCCGATCACACCGGCTTCAGCCACTGCCGGGTGTTCCACGAGTTTACTTTCCACTTCAAAGGGACCGACTCTCTCGCCGGAGGTATTGATCACATCATCCAAACGCCCCTGGAACCAGAAATAGCCGTCTTCATCCTTATAAGCGGAATCACCCGATACATACCAGCCAGGGATGCGGAAATACTCTTGGTATTTCTCCGGATTTTTCCAAATCTTGCGCATGATCGAGGGCCAAGGTGTTTTTATCGCCAGGTTGCCCATTTCATACGGCGGCAACTCATTGCCCTGATCATCAAGGATCGCGGCATAAATGCCCGGGAACGGTTTCCCCATCGAACCCGGCTTGATCTCCATCTGCGGATAGTTGGAGATGAGAATCCCCCCGGTTTCGGTCATCCACCAGTTGTCATGAATCCGTTTGCCGTACACTTGGAGTCCCCAGCGCACCACTTCGGGGTTCAGCGGTTCACCGACGCTCAGGACGTGGCGCACCGAAGAAATGTCGTATTTTTTCACCAAATCTTCACCGGCGGCCATCAACATGCGAAATGCGGTCGGAGCGCTGTACCAGACCGTCACTTTATATTTTTCCAGTGTTTGGTACCAATCGTCAGGGCTGAACCGTCCCCCGCGCACGACATTGGTGACACCGTTGAGCCACGGGGCAAAAATCCCGTAAGATGTTCCCGTCACCCAGCCGGGATCGGCCGTACACCAGTAGATATCCCCTTCCTGCAGATCCAGCACCCATTTTCCCGTTTGATAGTGTTGGATCATCGCGTTATGGGCGTGAACCACCCCTTTCGGTTTACCTGTTGATCCGGACGTATAATGGATCAGCATCGGATCTTCGCGATCCACCCACACCGGTTCCAGTTCGGTCGGGGATTTGGCCAGTTCTTTTTCAAAGCTGTAATAGCCGTCCGTCAATTCCCCTTTGGCCCCGACGAGAATAATATGTTTCAAATGAGGCAAATCGTCTACAGGAACCCGTTCCAGCAGGGTTGGCGTAGTCACCAGGGCAACTGCTTCACTGTTTTCCAGGCGGTCTCGTACGGCTGCTTCCATAAAGGCTTCAAAAAGCGGTCCGACAATGGCCCCGATTTTAATCGTCCCTAAAAAGCTAACATATAAATCCGGTGTCCGGGGCATAAAGATGAAAACGCGGTCCCCTTTATGTATGCCAATCCGCTTCAACAAATGGGCAAATTGGTTGGATTTCTCCTTTAATTGCCTGAACGTATACGTTTCTTCACGATCGGGGGCGCTGTAGATGAGCGCAGTCTTCTCCCCTTTTCCCTGCTCCACATGACGGTCGATCGCTTCATAGGCGGCGTTTACTTTTCCGGTTTTGTACCAGGAAAATTCCTGTTCAACCTGTTTCCAGTCAAAAGATGCATAGGTTTCTTCATAATTTTGCAAATTATTCCCATTGGTTTGAACGGGTATACGTTCCGTGTTTTTCATGATGAAGACGCCTCCCCTGTAAACGATTTCATTTTTCATTATTATATCATACATTATAATATTGGCAATTTGACATCAAAAAAGCAGCCCGGCTGCCTGCATAACGAAAGCAGCCGGATGCGGAAATTCGGTTAGTGCTTGGGTTTGAAGGTCTTGCAATCAGTTTCTTTGGTATCCTTGGCCTGTTCAGTATGGGTCACGACATAAATTTCATCTGCTTTGCACAGATTTCCCTGTCCCCAATAGGTGCAGGTATTCACTTCGCACAGTACGTCTTTCGGCATTATGCTTCCCCCCTTTGGCGTATCCTTATTATGTGCACCGGCAGGAGGAGGTACACTGGCAACATGATGAAAAAAACACCAAGGGCCAAAAGCCCAAGGTGCTTTGGTTTTAACTCCGTTCTTTTTCCCGTTTGCGCTGTTCGAGAATTTCGCAGACAAGAACCGAGGAACGCTCCGCCGCCAGCTTGGTAAACTCGGTGAAATTCACATCTGCCGAATGGTCGGCCCGATCCGACATGGAGCGAATCACGACAAAAGGCGTTCCGCTCAAGTGGCACACATGAGCCACTGCCGCGCCTTCCATCTCCACGCAGTCCCCGCCCAACTGTTCACGCAGTTCGGTTACTTTCCCGCTGTCGGAAATAAACTGATCTCCCGACAAAACCTTGCCCAGGCGCACCTGAACTCCTTCGAGCTTTTCGCCCGCTCGCGCCGCCCATTCGATCAATTTCGGATCAGCGGGAAACACGGATGTTTCCTGAAACGGAATGGTTCCTTTGGGAAAGCCGAGCGCGCTGGCATCGAGATCATGCTGCTGGCATTCGGTCGAAATAACCAGATCCCCGATATCGAGATCCGGATGCAGCGCTCCGGCGACTCCGGTAAAAATGATCGATTCAACATGAAACCGCTCGATGAGAACCTGTGTGCAAATCGCACCGTTTACCTTCCCGACGCCTGATTTGCAAACCACAACCGGGGTCCCGTTGAGCGTTCCCGTATAATAGGTAGTCTGATACACTTTCTGCGTTACTGCCTGATCCATTTTTTCCAGCAGCAATGCGATTTCTTCATCCATTGCGCCGATCAGGCCGACTCTCCGATTTTCCTGCATTCGCTTCAACCTCTCCCTTTTGCTTCCCTTTCATCCCGTGCTGCAGTTTGACCAGACAGGATGTTTTCTGTTACAAGCGTTCTTCTTCCCACTCCCGCAATCTGGTCGAATTTCGCAATTCAATGCGGTATTGCAGGATCACCTGGCCTGACTCGACCGGTTCGTCGTTCATGTATTTGGTCAAAAGGCGCATCGCCACCGCACCGATATCATACATCGGAACCGCCACCGTGCTCAACAAAGGTCGAACCTGCGAGGAAAGAGGAATATTTTCAAAGCCGATAACCGACAGTTCTTCGGGAACCTTCCGCCCCATGTCCTGCGCGGCATGCAGAGCCCCCACCGCCATTTCATCGCTGGTAGCGAAGACGGAAGTGATATCCGGTTTGGACTTCAACAGATCGGTCATCGCCTCATAACCGGAGCGGTAACGGTAATCACCGATCCGGATCAATTCATCGTCAAACGGGAGATCATTTTCTTCCAATGCCCCTTTATAGCCAAGATAACGCGGATACCCGTTGACCGAGTCTGTCAGCGGCCCCCCGATTAAAGCGATGCGCCGGCCTCCTTCATGGATCAGAACGCTGGTCGCTTCTTTTGCCGCCTGAATCTGATCGATCGTCACATAGGGCAACTCTTTTTTCTCATCTCTCGTCGCCGCCAGTACGATCGGGACGGAAGTGGCAGCGAAAACCTCCCGGTGCGCCTCTGTCACTTCCCCGCCGAGAAAGAGCAATCCATCCACCTGTTTTTCCAATAAAGTTTCGATCAGGCTGATTTCTTTTTCCTTTTTCAGATCGGAATTGCTCAAGATAATATTATAGTGATACATGGCCGCGATATCTTCGATTCCCCGTGTCAGTTCGGCGTAAAAATGATTGGAAATGTCCGGAATCACCACGCCGACAGTGGTCGTTTTTTTACTTGCCAGCCCCCGGGCCACGGCATTCGGCCGATAACCCAACTGGCGGATAACATTCAATACTTTTTTTCGGGTAGCCGGCTTTACGTTGGGGTTTCCATTTACGACCCGCGATACGGTCGCCATCGAAACCCCTGCTTCTCTTGCCACATCATAAATCGTAATCGTTTCCTTCTGTTTTGCCATTCTATCTCCACATCCATTTATCAAAATCAATACAAGTTCAGACTAAGTTACTCTTTAGCTTTTCCATCCATGAAAAAAGAATGAGCTGCCCCGGTTAAACCGACTCTCCCTGCAATTGCCCCATCAATTGCAGAACATAGGGCAAAGTGTCTCCCATAATGCTGGTCCACGCCTCGGGAGATCCGCGGTTAATCCACACGATCGGCTTGCGCGGGGCCAAAGCACGATACAACTTCTTCGTGGAAATGAGGCGGGGCGTCATCGCAGGCAGATTGGGGTTTTTTTGCCTGGCCTCGGCGATCAGACGGTTGGCATGAACTTCCGATGTGAAAAAGTCGACGATCGGGCTTTGATCTTGTCCAGCCAATATCACCATATTGCCCTCCGGATCCACAACGACCCAGATCCGCCGCAGTTCAGCCATCGCCCGGCAAACTTCCCAGCCATTTCCCATCCCCTGTCCTTCAATGGTCGCTTTCTCCAATTTCTTAAGCCCTGCGGCCACATCCGGATCGATCGGTCGTTGCTGGGGTGTGATATTCTCCGTTTTCGACGGTGTCTCCGTGACTTGCTTGGGCTGGACGCTGGCGAAGAGTCGCGTTGCCTGCTCTTTTGTGAAAGGAATTTGTTCCGGCAATCCGTAGTGAAAATAGGGAGCATCGGCACCGAGTTGCCGGCAACGCTCCAAAACCTCGCTCCAGGTACGCTGAACAGGCTTCCCGCCTGATTTTTGCGTCACGGCCCCGGCATCTTCCTCACGCAAGTAGACAGCCACCGTATATTGCCCTTTTTCATATTCGACCAACAACACATTTTGCTCCATCGTCGGCACCCACGGCCCGGGCATTTTCGCAAGTTGCTCTGCAGCGTACTCGCGAATCAATTCCTTCAAATAACCTTTATTTAAAAACAACCGCGACGGAAGACCCGGGTTCAAAACAATCCCTTCCGCATCGGAACGAAAAGCTTTCAAAAGAAAGGGCAGGGCCGCTTCCTCTTCCCGTTTCATATATTCAGGGTAATCCACCTTGACCACCGCCGATGCCTCCGCATCCGAGAAAGCGACAACATATCGGCGATCCGGCGCATTACCCTTGGCCAAAAACGGCTTTTTACTTCCCTCTGTCACCTGGTACAAAACCGCTAACTCCGGAACTTGTGTAGCCATAAAACGATAAAGTTCATCCGGGCTTACCTGCTTGGTACTGGCTAATTCTAGATATTCCCTCGTGTTCAACAAACCGTTCCTCCCTCTAGACAACAACTGAAACCTGTTTCCAAAAACGGGACTTTTATCTGTATATCATCATACCAAATTTCCAGCCAAAAAAAGCGGACAGACTGTGACGTCTGTTCGCTTTTTCGTTAAAGTTTTTTTCTCTTTATCCCTTTTAAACACCGGTTGGAGCGGTTTTCGACTGTTCGAATAAGCCCGATGCACGAAGCTCTCCCATAAAATGATCAAACGAGGGAATATCGATTTGTTGTTTTGCATCGGACAAGGCGACAGCAGGATTGGGATGAACCTCCAGCATAATGCCGTCTGCTCCCGCTGCGAGAGCCGCTTTCGCACAGGGCAGCAAAATATCCCGTCTGCCTGTTGAGTGAGTGATATCCACAAACACCGGCAAGTGCGATTCGTTCTTCAAAATGGGAACGGCTGAGATATCGAGTGTATTACGGGTCCACTTCTCATAGGTTCGGATCCCGCGCTCACAGAGCATGACCTGATCATTTCCACGCGACATGATGTATTCCGCGGCAAACAAAAATTCTTCCAGTGTAGCGGAAAGTCCCCGTTTCAGCAGAACCGGCGTATTGACGGAACCGGCGGCTTTCAGCAATTCAAAGTTCTGCATATTGCGCGCCCCGATTTGAATGACATCAATATATTCGCCTGCCACTTCAATATCGGCCGGGTTCACGATTTCACTGATCACCTTCAGGCCGAATTCATCGGCAGCCTTGCGCAAAATTTTCAATCCCTCAAGGCCCAATCCTTGGAAATCATAAGGCGACGTTCTCGGTTTAAAGGCTCCGCCGCGCATGATTTCGATCCCCTGTGCCTTGAGTGCCCGCGCAACGGCAAACACCTGCTCTTCCGACTCGACCGCGCACGGTCCTGCGATCACATGCGGGCGTCCTGTGCCAACCCGGGTTCCTCCGAGGTCAATTACCGTATCGGAATTCTTCTTTTTGCGACTGACCAACAGCGCTTCTTTCTGATCACTCTGTTGCAAATCGAGCGAAGCCTTGAAAATCTGTTTGAACAGATAGCTTATGGTCTCGTCGGAAAAAGGCCCCTTATTTTCCTTGGTGAGCACTTCCAACATCTTTTGTTCGCGCTCAGGGTCGAACTTGTTAATTCCCTGTTTTTTCTTGACTTCCCCAATTTCTTTTGCAATGCTCGCACGCTCGTTTAACAGAGCCAATAATTTCAGGTTGATCTCATCCAATTTCTCGCGCAAATCAGATAACCGATGCTCACTCACTCGTCTTTCTCCTCTCTACTCATTTAAAAACTGCCCCGCCAGCTTTTATGGTGGCTTCACTTACATTGAGCCTGCTGGCGTTCTCTCTGCGATGGCATATCCCATGCCCTCACCATGTTGTAGTTTAACGAGGTTCCGCTCGATGAAAAGCGTAAAATGGATTGGATGCCAGAAGCGATCCTAAAAATAATTTTGTACATTATATCCGAATTCTTTTTTCTTGTCACCCCCTGATTTCAGGGAGTGATCAGAGTTTGACTGGTCAACCGGCTGAACCAGCCCGGGTTTTCGGGGGCGACTTCGGAATCATCGATCAGTTCAATGCTGGGCCTCTCTCCGGTTGTGATCACAAAAGAAGCGGGGAAATGAACCGATCCCTCTCCAAGCCATTCCGTTTGGGCCGGAATGCCCGCCTCCTTCAGCAGGTAATAAAAGGTGCGCGAATCTCTCACCCTGACAAAAATAAACCGGTTCACTTTTCGCATCCAGGCCGTGCTTGTCCGGACAAAGATTGGAGATTTGCCCGGATTAATTGCAGCGGATTCGGAGGCCATGGAGTACGGCACATATTCCGGACTGCCAATAAAGGGAGTCCCCTCGGGAAGAGCCTGTCTGTCCCTTGTCGCAAATACCAACAAGCCGGAAACTGCTTCCATTTCCGGATCGTCTTCTGCCGAAAGGATCTGCGGGGATTTTGATTTGGCATGAAAGGAGGAAATGAAGGCGAAAAGAGCTACCACTACGATGACTGTCGTCCATTTCAGCGGCTGGAACAGGATGCGCCGCTGTTTTGTCCGTGCTTCCCGCCCCAGTTTTTCCAGTGACGTGACCAAATCGACCATCTCGAAAAAAAGCTGCCGACAATGCGGACAAACCTTCACGTGCGCCTGTAGCACCATCATCTCTTGATCCTGGATCTCACCGTCCGCATAGAGTTGGATCAGCGTCTCTACTTCCCTACAGGTTCGGCTCATACGCCCCTCTCCCTTACCCCTTCCTGGATAACCGTTCTTTCAACAGTTTGCGGGAACGGAACAATTGAGTTTTCACCGTTCCTTCCGGAATGCCCAATTCCTTGCTGATCTCCGCGTAAGAATACCCGTAATAATGGCGCAAGACAATGACGCGCCGGTATATTTCCGGCAAGGAACCGATTTCTTCCTTCATCCGTTCCAATAACAGCTTGCGCTCCACCTGTTCTTCGACTGAAGCATTTGCATTCACGGCTGCTTCGGCCTGGGGCATCGCTTCATCCAGGGTAACCACGGGCAGGCTCTTTTTCCGCTTCTGGTCGCGAAAACGATTCGTCATCATCGTCCTGAGCCAGGCTTTCAGCGATTTTTCATATGTATATTTGCCTGATTTCTGATGAGCCTGCCACAGCGTTTCCTGCGTCAAATCTTTTGCATCTTCCGGGTTTCCGGTCAAGCGGTAGGCGATGCGGAACAAGTACCGCTGGTGTTTGTGCAGCCGCTCCATAAATTCATCCGCAACGCTTTTCCACGCTCTTTCCCCCATCCCATTGCTGTTCATGGCTTCCTGTTGCACGGCGATTTTTGCACAACAGGGGTTTCACCTCTCTTTCTCTATTGTTCAACTGCTTTTTGCAGGGATTCGACCGTGATATTCCAATGCGAATCGTGCCAGAGAACTTTTCCGTCCGAAAGCAAAATGGCTTGCGGCGATTCATGCTTCACTTGAAGTTGGTCGGCGATGTGATTGGACACCGCCCGATCTTCCCTCACATGCACCACGGCTATTTTGACGCCGGCCGCGGCAGGGGTTTCGCTGAATCTCTTCAGTTCCGCAAAGGCATTGGCGCTGATCGGACAGGTTGTGCTATGTTTAAACACCAGTACCGGAATTTGTTTTGACTGGCTATACACTTCATCCCATTGGTTTAATTCGCTCAGTTGTGTAAAGGTGCTCATCTTTTTCACCCTTTGTGTCGGTTTTTCTTATTTTAACACATCCGTTTCCGGAGTGTTGACTTGTGCGATGTTGGCAGAATACGGAAATCCGTTTGAGAAGAAAAACGGGCTTTGGAACGTGTTCCCCCCTTGCGGAAGGCCATGCTCCAAAGCCCGTTTCATTTATTCTTTTTCCGCTGCAGACGTCTCTTTTGGCTTCAGCGGCAATTCCAGCCATTTGCCGGAAAACTCTATTCCTGCATCACTCGCTTTATCCATCAGGTCTTCCGCCTGATTTTTCACGGTCACATACAGGTCTTTCCCTTTCGCTTTCACTGTTTCAAGATTTTTCCCCAATTCTTCGCGCAGTTCTTTGCCCGTACGCGGCGCGGTTAACAGGGCAACCGCCGCACCGACCAAACCGCCCAGAATGGCCCCCGCCACAAAATATCTACCGTTTTTCGCCATCCAGCTTTCCTCCTCGTTCTCCCTTTTCATACTGATGGTCCTGCCTCCACTTTTTGGCCAGCTCGATTCCGACACCGAGGAGCGCAATTGCATTTCCCCAACGGTTGCGGTTCACCTCTACGCTTTTTAATACACTTGTGGAAGCCTCCTGTAAACTTTTCCCCATTTCCCCCAGTGAATCAAACAGGTGCTCCACCTTTTGCGATTTTTGCCGCACGTCTTCCACCAAAAACCGGACTTCTTTCAGTGTGCGGGACGATTCCTCAACAGTATTTTCCACTTTCCCCTTGAGGTCGGCAAGTGTCTGGTTTACAGACAGCAATGTTTGGGTCAAAGCATTTAATGAACGAATGAGAAAAATAACGAGAATCACGAGCGCTGCCGCGATCACTGCCACACTCACTTCAATAATCACGCGAGAACCTCCTTGCCATTTCTCAGCAATCATTCCTGCCCCCGTTTCGCCCAGGACCGGGGATGAAGGCGGAGGCGAATCCGAAAAATCGAATGACAAATATTCCCTTCGCATCCGCTTGCTTCTTTTTTCATTGTACCGAATAGTCTCCTGCAAGCTCCACCAAAAATGAGGCAAAACTCCAAATCCTCGGGTTAAGTTATTAGTCCGAATCTTCAGCGCTAGTACGATCAATTTGGAAACTGTATAATAGACGGGGAATGTTAAAATGCTTGAGGTGAAAGAATATGGATACGAAATCCGTCGTAGTCATGAAAGGTGACCAAACAGGACAAGAGTTGTTGGACGAAGCATTGCGCGTCCTTGATCCCAATGTGATCGGCTTTGAGATCGATTTTCAAACTTTTGACTTAAGTTTAGAAAATCGCCGAAACACGAAAAATCAAGTTGTTTATGATGCGGCTCAAGCCATGAAACGGGCCGGATTCGGTTTGAAAGCGGCAACAATCACACCGGAGGAAAAAGGGGATGTCGGCAGCCCCAACGCAATTTTGCGCAAGGAAATCGACGGCAAGGTGATTATTCGTACCGGCCGCCGCATTCCAGGAGTTCGCCCTGTGGCCGGAACATTTGCCCCGATTTCCGTCATCCGCATGGCAGTCGGTGATGCCTACGGTGCCAAAGAATGGCGGGAAGGGGAAGGTCTGGATGAAATCGCCTATCGCACCGAAAAAATCGACCGCAAAACCTGCCGCGCCGTGGCCGAATTTGCTTTCCGCCACGCAAAAAAAACCAATGCAAAAGTGTTTGGCGGCCCCAAATATACCGTCAGCCCCGTCTATGAAGGAATGCTCAAGGAAGAAATGGATGAGGCAGCCAAACGTTATCCTGAAGTTCGTTACGAGCCGCAACTGATTGATGCCACCTATGCGCTTCTCATCAACAATTCCGGTGAATCCCTGGTAATTCCTGCACTCAATCGCGATGGTGACTGCCTCAGCGACCTCGTTCTGCAAATGTTTGGAACGATCGCCGGCTCAGAATCGATTTTGATGAGTTTTAATGAAGATTTCAATTCTCAAGTCGTTATGGCTGAAGCTCCCCATGGCACCGCCCCGTCCTTGTTTGGCAAAAATGTCGCCAACCCGATGGCGATGATCCTGGCCGCTGCTTCCCTGCTCACTTATTTCAATGATCCCAAAGCAACCGCCGCTTCCCGCGCCATCTACGAATCCGTGATCGAAAGCGTGCGAGAAGGCGTCCGCACTGCCGATCTGGGCGGAAGCTCCACCACAACCGAATTTACCAACGAAGTGATCAGCAAAGTGCAGACCAAACTGGAAGTATGGACTACCTTGCAAGGATTTTAAGCCGTCAAAACATAACGCCCGGAGGTACAGCAGGTTGTACCTTTGGGCGTTATTTCATGAAAGTGCACAGTGATACGAATGTTCATGTCTTTTCACGCCGGGTTCTTTTCCCATTGCTGCCGCCACTGTTTGATCTCTTTGCGGAAAACGGACTTCAGTTTTTTATATTCCGCCTTCAGCTTGGCCTGATCGATCTGCAGAGCTTGTTCAACCTCTTTCCATGACTTTTTTTCTTCTTTCAATTTCAGCACTTCTTCATAAGATTTTCCACTTGCTTTGGACAAAACGGCAGCTTTGACAGCCCCGGGCAAACCGAGCCGGGAATGGTAGAGTGCCTGTTGAATCTCCGCCGGGGTGCGGCCCAGATAATCGGCCAGAATCTCAAAAGCGACAGCCGGATGGTTTTTCAGCCATTTCGCTGCGTGTGCGCGCGGAAACCACTTATGCAGCTCCTGCACCACCGCTCTCCGGTCCAAATGATAAACGGACAGCACCTCTTTCCAATTCTGCTTCTGTTTCATCGTTTGCAGCACTTGATCGAGCGGTTGGCGGCTCAGTTTTGCAATTACACCGGCAATGGCCAGCTTTCCGGGCTTCACCTGGTAGGTGGCCATCAATTGTTTTACCTGTGCAACATCCATTCCCAACTGTTTCGCGACGATTTCCTCCGCTTTTTCCCGGTGAGTTCCCTGCAGTTGCTGTGTCTGACCGCTCTCGCCAAGGATTTGCTTTTTCACCTGCGCAAAACTGACTTGATGGACGCCAAAAGCGATGCCCCCGATCAGCCCCAGAACGGCAGCCGTTCCGATCAGCTTTTTCAATGAAAGCATCGATGCTCTCCTCCTTTTTCCTAATTCGGCGATATTCTACTAGCATAACCGAAAACGATGACAAAAATTGGACAGCATCGTGACCGGATGAAGAAACGGGAAAGGCCGGCGCGAAACAAGTGTCTTTTCCACACTCGCCGGCGACGGAAATTTTTTCGCCGTGCAATTGGGCGGCTGTTTGCCGATGGAAAAGACGGACCCCGTTTCTCAAAAGCCCGCCTACTTCTAATCCGCTCTAACGAAAATCGAGGAGAAGAGGGGCAGGCGTCCCCGGAATGGTAACTGACTCACAGGAAAAGGCCCTGTCCCGGATCGGGAGGGCCTCGCTTGCTTCAAGCCTGCTATTTTTTCTTGCGCGGAACTTTCTTTTTCCCCTGCAGAATGTCCATCCCCAGCGAAGGATCAGCCCTGATGGAATCTGCAAATTGTTTTAATTCCTTAAAATCAACATCGGCTCGGGTCACTTTCATCAGATATTCCAATACCGCGTTCATTCCGCCGCGGTCATGAGCTCTCTTTGCTCCGGCCAAAATCTGTTCCATTTGCTGTTCAGTCAATACACGCTGTCCCATGACAGAATTGATCATCTGCACCAAATCTTTTACCGTGATTTCATTTCCGGCCAATCAGATCCCCTCCTATTAAGGCAACTCTGTACACCTTATGTAAAGAGAGGCGGTGCAGTCCGGGGCAAAAGCCCTGCCAACAAGCCCAAAAGAGGAGAAACGGGTACCAACCCAACACTTTTTTTGCGGGAAAGGTATAGGATTTTACTAACCAGTCGGCAGAAAGGGTTGAAGCAGAATGGGTTACAAACCCGTGCAAGTAAAGGCCGCCGTTTTCCGTCCGCCCGTCATTTCCCCATGGCTGAATCTGCTGCTGTTTTTGCTGGTCATTCCCACGATTTTTGTCTTTGTCGCCAATCTTTGAAACGCAGGCAGGGGAGGCCTTTGTACCCTTGGCATAGTCATAAACCGCGATTCCCGGTTGAAGGTGCATTGAAAGGAGCGGCTTTTACTGTTGCGGTTTCGGCCGAAGCTTCTCAATCAACGCAACCGGAAGAAACGCGCGGCATTGGTGACGAAGGCGACGGAAACAAAGAGCACCCTGACCCGTCGGACTTCCGATTCAGGAATTTGCCAACAAGCTGAGTGCCCCCGCTCCGGAGGGCACTTTCTTAATACCAAAAAAACATGAGCCTTACCCGTTTCAGGCTCATTTTTCTTCATTCGGTTTGGAACCGGCGCCGATGGACTGAATCAAAAGATGGTCTTGCTCCTTGCTGAGCAAATGAACCAATAACTGGTATTCCTCCAATAGCATGAGTTCAAAAAACTTGAAGTCTTGCTTTATTTTCCGGTTTTCCTTAATCAATTGTTCCAGCTGGCTTTGCACCTTTTCCATCTGTTCTTCGAGGCGAGACAACCGAGAGTCCAAGCATTCTGTCAGCCGGTCAGGCAAAACCCGCACCTCTTTCTGCCTTAGAACTTAAGAAGCACTTTATCTTATGTTGTGATTCCTTCTTCGTTATCGGCTTTCACCTGAAGGCGTTTGTCATTTTTCAGTTCAAACGGGATCTCTGCCTGTTCTTTCACGGAAGAGATCAAACGGATGAGATGCTGGTATTTATCTTTCACTTCCTGCTGATACCATTGATAAGAGTTCATTTCCTCCCGCAGTTTTTTATTTTCTTCCCTCAATTCTTTCTCCTGTTTCCGCTTGCTCTCCACTTTTTCAGACAGCGATTTCACTTCTGCTTTCAGTCTGCTGCCCTCTTTTTCCATCTGCTTTATAAGGGGAATCAACTGCGATATGCTTTGGGGGGAATTGGCGCGTTTTTGTTGCAATTGGCGGTAGACACGCTTCTTTTTTGCCTCTGTATAGGAAAGCGGATCTTTTTGCCGCAGGACGGCGTTCCAACGAAACCCGCAGGCTCCGGGCGTGCGGCCCAATTTTTTTCCAATTTTTTCAAACGCCTCAACCTGCGTGCCTCCATTGATAATTGTCTGGAGTACACATTCTTTTAACAGTTGATCTTCTTCAGCTGTCCAGCCCCGCCCTTTCATCCATCCTCCTCCTCTCCGCTGATGATGCTCCTACACATTTTCTATATTCATTATTTAGTCGGAGAAGGAGGTTTTTATGATAACACATCATAAAAAATATTCATTTTGGATAGACCTGCATCGGTGAAAGTTTGTTGCTGACTGATCGCTGAGTCATCCTTTCCTCAGGCGCTTCACTCCGCTTCGGGCTTTGTTCCAACTCTTCCTCACAGGGTTCGCTAATTGGAATTTACCTCCCGAACATCAGGCAGCGGACAAACCGGTATTTCTTTCAACAGCGCATCATCGGGCGGCAGTTTTTCCACTCCATCCGGAAGCACCTCCAGACAGAGGTTCAACCAATCCAGAACCCGATCGACCAAAACACCATCTTTTTCGGGAGCAAACGGCGAAAGGTATTTGATGGCACTGGTCGCCAGTTTTCTGGCTCCGCGCACTTTTCCTCTGTTGAGTTGATGCATGATGGCCGCAATTTGGATCAAACCGTGATAAAAGTCATTGTGACGCTGTGATTGCCACAATTCTTCCAAAACTTCGTGCGCTTCCCAATATTCCCCCCGGTGATAATAAATAAAAAATAATTGATAGAGATTGTGAGCCATCGCTTTTATTCAAACCTCCGTTCACATTCCATTTTTAATCAGCATAACAGAAACCCGGGAAAAAGAAAAAAGACCAGGTTTACCTGGTCACATGAAAGAGGGTCAAGATTAAGGAGTTAAAAAGAAGCGTGGTAGCGTAAGCAAGAAGGTCAACCTTACTTACACGAACATTTTAACACGCTCCCCGAAATTTGTCGATATCATGTCGATGATCATTTTCAAACTTTTTCAAGTTTGGCGGTCTAATCCAACAGTTTTAAATTACCCAACGCTTCCAAAACAGGAAAATCCGGGGTGTGTTCGTCGCTTTAAGCACCTCGGTGAATTCTGAGCGTATCACTTTGTTTTTCGGGTCCATCCTCAGCGCCAATTTCAATTGCCGCGCCGCTTCCTCGTACTTTTTCATCTCGATGAACACTTTTGCTTTGCGTTGATGGTACAAGGGGTTGGCCCGATAGTAGTGAGCTGCCAGTTCCAAGTGCAAAAGAGCTTGTCCGGTTTTTCCGCGTAAAAGGTAAATTTCCGCCATCAGCGTGTGAGCAATTGAGTCTTTGGGGTCCAGTTCCAGACAGCGAAACAACAAATTTTGCGCCAGGGTGATCGTATCCGTATGGCTCATCAAGTAGCGCGCATACTCACGGTAAGCCTTGGCAAAGCGGGTATGTACCCGCACACACGCCTGATAAAGCGATGCAGCTTCTTTCAGGTCGTTTTGCGCCTCACAAATTTGCGCCAACAGGAGCATGGCATCAGCATGCTGAGGCTCCAGCTTGAGCGCTTCCTCAACGGCTGCTTGCGCCCGGTGCCAATATCCTTTGCGCGCCTCCAAAATGGACAGCACCAGATAATATTCGACTCTCGGGTCATTTTTGAGCAATCGCTCTATGCGGGCGCGATTCCGCCGATAGCTGCCTGACGCAAGTCTTTTCCCTTGAGGTTCAGCAATAAAATCCGCCTCAATGATCGGCCCCGCCACCATACAGTTCCCCCTTTTTCCCATCTCTCTCTATCCTTTTTCTGTAAAATTTTGCTGCTTGCCGGGTCGTGGTGTCCCCCCAGACCTCCCCATGTTCACTGAGGGGGGCACCACTCCAATCCATTGCTTAAGCCTATCCTGGGGTTTTGTCGTCAAGTCATTGCTTGTTCATGAATAATTATTCATTCATTGACGAAAAACAACCCCCCGGAAACAGAGGACGAAACAGGGTTTGTTTGCCAAACAAACACAACCTTATCGGGATTGCAAACGGATGCGCGTGATATAATCCGTTTCATAATAGTCCAACTCATCTCTCAAAGCTTCGAAGATCTTGGACAGGGAAACCGTGATTTTCCGCAAAGCTTCGGGAGGAGTTTGTCGGAATTTGATCGCATCCATCTGAGTATATGTGTAACGGCCGTCTTCCTCATATACCTCGTGCTTCGGATAATAAAAGGCATAAATGCATGAATGGACGATTTCACTCAGCACTTTTTCCGCAAACTCGTGATTGAACTTGGCTCGCCGCAAAACGAGGCTCACCTTCTCATACCCGAGTTCGCAAGCGACACTCAAATGCCTTAAATCCTGCAGGTATTCACAGATATAGGCCTCTTGTGCGGAATCATTTTCTTTTTCCCCCAGCAGCATGGGCACATGGGTATAATTAAGAAAATGATTCAGCTCTTCTTTCGCTTCTTTTAATTTGTCTTTTACGAAAACACATAATTGTCTCGTCTGCTCTGCCGGCATCAAAAAGACCCCCCTTGGACCAGGACTAGCCCCCTTCATTTCCACTTTTAGTATATCATATGAAGTATTTAATTTCTGCATTTAATTTCGACGTTTTTCTCATAAAATTACAGGAATAAAATCATATTTATAAATGAATTTATTTATATAATAATATTGTTTGTACCAACATTTTCTTTAACGACATGTTAATGGAGGTTCAGATCCATGATTCCTGCATGGCTACCAGAAGACCCAAATCAATGGGTTGATTCTTTTCGCTTTTTCACCCCGGTTCAAGTCCGGTTCTCCGATACCGATATGCTCGGACACATCAACAACGTCAGTTATTTCAGCTATTTTGAGCATGGGCGGATCGCCTATTTCGAGGAGTTGAATCTAACCGATAGGATGTTCGATCTCCATTCGGAACACAGCGGAATCATTGTGGCTGCAAGTTTGGAGTGCCAGTATCTGCGGCAGGTACACTTTGGGCAAAAGGTGAACCTCGGGGTTCGCATCAGTCGCATCGGCAACAGCAGCATGGATTTTGAATATGCCCTGCTGGCCGATGACCAACTGGCAGCTGCCGGTCGCGGAACGGTCGTTTATATTAACCCGAAAACCGGAAAAAGCCAGCCTCTCCCGGAAGAGATCAAACAGGCGATTCGCGAATTCGAAAACTCGGCCACCAACGTACATTAATAAGGAAGACCCGGGCTCTCCGGGCCTTCCCTGTTAATGGTACCATTTATCTCCGTGATGATAAGCGATCGTCTGTGCGACAATGCGGCTGATATCGTCCCTGTTTATATTGGAAAGCTCACCGTGAACCAAAACGCTGGCATCCAGTTCAGCTTCTGTCAACAATTCATACAACTCGGGGGAAACTGCCAATACCAATTGAGATAACCTCAATGTTTGCATTTTGACTCACCTCAATCAGCTGAATTTGCCACACCTGTAAGGGGAAAAACCCGCTGTTTGCTTTTTCATTATGCCACATCTTTCGCTAAAAATCTATTTTTTTCGACAAATCGAAACACAATCTCCTATATAAAAATCTGGCGGATATTATTTTTGTTCGGCGCAACCCCTGCGCAGTCAAAGAAAAAAGTCCGGCTATTCCACCGGACTCGGGGGCTGATCACCAAACCAAGTTTTCAAAATACAGGAAATATCAAAAATGAGTGCAGGACGGCTTACAGACTCAGCCTTCCCGGGCGGACCGTTTCCCCAGCAGAATGGCATGATCCACTTTAATACAACGGTCCATGATCACGATCAGTCCATTTTCAGCGGCCAGCTCCGCCGCTTCTTCATTCCAGACTCCGATCTGCATCCAGATCGCTTTTGCCCGGACTTTGACGGCTTCCTCCGCGATCGGAAACACCTCTTCACTTCGGCGAAACACATTGACAATATCGATCGGCTCGTTGATCTCGCTCAGTGAGCGATAGGGCTTTTCTCCCAAAACCGGACCGGTCAGATAAGGATTGACCGGAAAAATGCGATATCCCGCATCCTGCAATGCCGCAGCGATCAGATAGCTCGTTCGTTCAGGTTTATCCGAGCATCCCACCACAGCGATATTTTTCGCCTCTTTCAGCAATTTTGCCCTCTCTGCATCAGTCGGATTCTGAAACATTTTCCTGCTCCTCTCCATTCTTCTCTTGTGTCAGCCAGTCGATCCCCATTCGCTGCTTCATATTCTGCACAAAAGAAGGCAGGGAAAACGCATTTCCCCCCTGATTGAAATAAGCTCTTTTTACTCTTTCCATCAGCCATTTGGGAATCTTTCGCCCACGGATATAGGGATAACAGACATAATAAGCCTCCACCAGATGTTCCCAGCGCCGGTCCCGACCCGGTTCCATATACTCGGACACATCGATCAGCTTGGCGCGCCCCTTTTGCAACAACACATTTTTCAAATGAATATCGCGGGGATTGAGACCCTGGCAGCGCGCGCAATCAACTGCCTCTTCGACGTCGCGGATCACCTGCTCCGGAATCACGATCCCCAGTTCCAAGCATTCATACAAGGTCGGGCCGCTTTCATGGCTGAGGATGAGATAATGATCCCCGTATCCGTAACAGCGGGCATAAAAGGGGCAATTCCCCAGTTTTTGATAAACCGTCCACTCTTTTTCTTTTTTATGAATCCGGTCCTTTGCATACACTTTAAACACAATACCCGGAAATTCCGGATGGGATACGACAATCGCATCCGTTCCCCGTCCGATCTCGTGAAAAACAGGCGGAACGCTTTTAACCGCCACCAATTCATTTTCAGGTGAAGCAACAATCTGAATGCGCTTCAGCTCCTGTTCCACGTCGCCGCGGAGCAATGTTCCTCCTGTTTGAAAAATAGCGGATCCACTCCTTTGAGGGCTTTCCCTTCCTATTTGCATTCTTGCTTGTATTTACCCCTAAAAAGGTGGGATCATGCATGACTGAAAAAACATTTTTTTCCAAACAAGGACAATTTCGCAACAACCGGCGATGAAAAGCACCGTCGTCCACCACATCATGCGCACTGCCAACTTCAGATGCACCCGTTTTTTCGGTTGCCGGGGGTCACCAAGCCGGGCGCGAACTGAAACCTTCCCCTGATAGGTATTGGTTCCCCCGAGTTGAATATTCAACGCCCCTGCCATCAAGGATTCAGGAATGCCGCTGTTGGGGCTGGGGTGCAGATGAGCATCGCGCCGGACCACGCGCCAACCGGAACGGAAATCGAGGCGCAAACAAAAAGCAGCTGCCAGCATGGGGATAACGGTCAGGCGGGCGGGCAGCCAGTTGGCCAGATCGTCAAGCCGGGCCGAAGCCCAGCCCAGATCGATGTACTTTTCATTTCGATAGCCCACCATCGCGTCCAGGGTGTTGACTGCCCGGTAGGCAAAGGCGAGCGGGGCTCCGCCGATCAGCGCATAAAACAAAGGTGAAATCACTGCATCGACAATATTTTCCGCCACCGTTTCCACCCCTCCGCGGACGATTTCATCACAGTCGAGATGCTCCGTATCCCGTCCGACCACCATCGCCAGTTCCCGGCGGGCCTTTTCCACATCTCCCTCCGCCAGCGCCCGGAAGATTTGATTCCCCGCGTCAGCCAGCCCTTTCGGCGCGATCGTCAGCCAAACCAAGACGATTTCACTCACCAGTCCGGCCAGCGGGCTCCAACCATCACACAGTTTTGTGATCCCCCATGCCAGTCCGTAGGTTCCTCCGGCAATCACCAGTGGAAACAGCAACCCGAGCAGGCGGACTTTCCGGCCGGTAACGGCAAGGCGGGAAATCAGGCGGAGAAGCCCTTTTTCCAGCCATGTGATACAGCGGCCGATCCCGGCGACGGGGTGGGGAAGCCAGCGGGGGTCCCCGAACATCAGTTCAAGCAGAAAAGCTCCGCAAATGATCCATATTTTCTCCATCCCGATCCTCTTTCTCCCCTTATCCTCCCGAACCGGCCACCGCCTGGCGAACGGATGCGGACACAGCCTGTCCAATCGCATTGCCGAGCGGTGTAGTCACTCCCGCATACACATGAGTATAACCAGCCAGTTCCATTTGCGTGGCGGCAATGATGACCGCATCAGTCGTTGTTCCTGTCGCCTGTTTTCCATGTGCATCCTTTACATGCAAATCCTGCAGGGCGGCCGCTTTCGCTTCCGTCGCCGTCATCACGGCATTGATCATGGCGGCTGCCGTCATCTTTCCATCGATCACGATCATCAAATTAATCGTTCCGGGTCTTAAGTCAGAATGATGCCAAAAAACGGGATACGCCTCTCCCGCCCGTGCGGCATTGCTCACACCGGCAGTAGCAAAAACAGCGAGGCGAAACGTTTTTTCTTCGATTACCCGCAGGCAGCCGCGATCAATATCGGCTGCGGTAAGCAACACAACCGACTCTTCGGGATCCAAGTTGCTGCGCAAAAGCCACCCGGCGATTTCCCCTTCCGGATCAGAAGCGGCATAGCTCAGCGGCACATGGCGGTTAATCAGGCGAAGCGCCGTTTTTTTCTCCCCTCCGTACACCGCGCTCGACAGTACGGTCAGCGGCCTTTCGGAGGCAACCATCACCCGCTCCGGCGTTTGCTCCCATGTCAATAACCAGCTTCCGTTTTGAAACAACTTTTGCATTATGACTCCTCCGCCCCGTTTCCGGCAAAAATCCGCTCGATTTCCCATCGCTCCTCTTTCACGGCAACCCATGCACCGGCATGAGGAATCTCCAGCCGCCAAAACTGATCCCAATCGCGAAAGACATGTTTCGCCAAAAACCAGCGGATCGGGCCACCATGGGAAAAGACGGCCGCCGTTTTCCCGACTGTTTTTTGTTCCGCTTCCTCCAGCCATGCAGTTAAACGCCGATCCAAATCCCTCAGGCTCTCCCCCTGCGGCGGAGCATGCCGGAACGGATCCCCCAGCCATTTTTGCAAGAGCTCCGGCTCCCGTTCGGCGATCTCCCGGTAGGTCCATCCTTCCCACCGCCCAAATGAGCACTCCCGCAAGTCCGGCGTGATTTCCATCGGGGCATCAGGCCAATGTTTGGCACAAAACCGGGCTGTTTCCCGACAGCGCCGCAAATCGCTCACATACATGATCTCCACGTCGAGATGGGCAAGGGAACGGGCCAGTCGCCCTGCCTGCTCAATGCCGCTGCCGTTTAAAGGCTCATCCAGATGCCCGATATATCTTTTCGCCCGGTTGGCCTCTGTTTCACCATGCCGAATCCAGATCAGACGAACCATTTTTCCACCCCCCTGAGCGACAGAATCAACAGCAGGCAAACTTCCGTGAGCTCAATCATGGCGCCATACAGATCTCCGGTGCAGCCGCCGATCCGCCGCTTGGCGACCAGACCGATGCCCCCGCTGACCAACAGTGCGACGACAGATAAAACGACACCCGGCCAGCCGAGCAAAATCACAGCCGGCAGCAAACAGCAAATCCAGGCGAAAAGCATCCTGATCCAGGTTAAATGTTCTTTCATTCCGACTCCGATCCCGTCCTCGCGAATGTAGGGAAAAAAGAAAATCCCCCAGACCGCTCCCATTCGCCCCAGGGCACAGGCAACAACCAGGACGGATCGAAACAGTGAGGCCGGTCCCTGGGCCAGCGTCCAAACCGCTGCCGCTTTGAACAGGATCAAAAGAACGCCGGCAATCATCCCCATCGCACCAATGCGGGAATCTTTCATAATCGCCAGCATCCGTTCGCGATCCCGGTGGGAGCCAAAGCCGTCAGCGGTATCCATCAATCCGTCGAGATGCAATCCCCCCGTCATAAAAATCCAGACAGCCGTATCGATGAGGGCCCGGAGCGGCGGCGAAAACCAGCGGGCAACCAAAAAATCGATCACGGCCAGGAAAGCGCCCAATCCCACTCCGACCACCGGATACCACATCGTGCTTTTTTCCCAGCCCTCCGATTTCAATCGAACAGGAACCGGAAACCGGGTCAAAAAAGCGACGGCATGCCAAAAAGCGTTCATCCTTTCACCTTCCACGGAATTCCCGAAATAACCATCCAGACTTCATCTGCCTGCTCCGCCACCATTTGATTCACGGTTCCCAACGCGTCCTGAAATTGCCGGGTGACCGGGTGCATCGCCACGCCGCCCAGCCCCACTTCATCCGTGACCACAATCGCATTTCGCGTTTTGAGCAAAGCGAGCCACTCTCCCGCCTCTTCGATGATCCGTCCGATGGCGTTTTTTTGTCCCGATTCGCCACCATGCCGTTCCAGGCGATTGCTCACCCAAGCGGTGATGCTGTCGAGCAGGATCATTTTTTCAGCCGGAATTCCGGCCAGCGCCCCGGCCAAATGATGGGGTTCCTCCAGCACTTCCCAATCCGCGGGCCTTCTCAGCTGATGGTTTGCGATGCGCGCCTTCATTTCCGCATCTGCCGGCTCACAGGTGGCCAAATAAATCACTTCCTCCCCTCTCTGCCTGCAAAGCGTCTCGGCAAAGGCGCTTTTCCCCGAGCGCACGCCCCCGGTTACCAGAACTAGTCTCATGTTCTCACCCCTCTTGCAAAAGCTCTCCCAACGCCTGAACCAACACCTGATTATCTTCTCTTTTTTTCACGGCGATCCGGAAATACCGCTCATCCAGTCCCGGATACATCGAACAATCCCGAATTAAAATCCCCCGTTTTCCCAGTTGCTGCTGAAGCTGTTCCGACGTCCTCCCGCGGATCGTCCGGATGAGCAAATAATTGGCCTCTCCCGGATAAACCTCGAGTGAAGCGAAACGGCGCAAGGCTTGGCAGAGAAACTTCCGTTCCGCCACGAGCCGGCGCCGCACCTCATCGACGTAGCCATGATAAAAATCCGGATCAGCCACCGCACAGCCGATACGATCCGCCAAACCGCTGACACTCCAGCATACTTGCATCCGTTTCATCCGGCGAATCAGATTCTCACCGGCAACTGCATACCCCAGTCGCAATCCGGGAAGAGCAAACATTTTCGTCAACGATCGCAGGACAGCAACATGCGGGAAACGGGAGAGGCGGGAGATGAACGAACGCGTTTCGCCCTGATCAACGAAATCGATGAACGCTTCATCAATCGCCAGTATCGTGCCAAAGCGCTCTGCCAGCAGGGCCAACTCTTCCAATTGCCCTTCCGTGATGAAATGCCCGGAAGGATTGTTGGGCCTCCCGAGAAAGAGCAGTTCCACATCCCGGATCAATGTTTCCATCTCTTCTGTTTTTGGGAGAAAGTCCTGCTCCCAGCCGGTAATCACACTTTGGACGGGGATCTCTCTTTTCTGCGCTGCCAGGCGATATTCGGAAAAAGCCGGTTCCACCACGCCGACGCGCTTTGGCTTTAACGCCGCAACCAAAAGATCAATCAGTTCGGCTGCTCCGTTTCCGGGCAAGACCATCTCTTCGCTTACCCGGTGCAAACGGGCCAGCTTTTTCCTAAGCAGGCGCAGATCCGGATCGGGATAAACGGCGATCGCCGGCAAACCCGGTTCCCGAAGCACCTTCTCCATCGTCTCCATCACGACGGACGGAGGGCCGAACGGGTTGATATTGGAACTGAAATCAACAAAATCTCTCTGACAGCCAAACATCTCTGCGGCGGTGAGCAGATCGCCGCCATGGCCAAAACGCTCCAGTTTAGCCAAATGACACACTCCCTCTTTTTCCGATGCGATCGATATTGTGTCATGAATCCACCCTTTGCCTCTTGACCAATCACCTCAATCAGGTTCAGGAAGCCCGAGATCGGCAAAGGTGGCCATCCGCTCGGCGAGAGCCACGGCCGCATCGAACAGCGGGAAGGCCAGTGATGCGCCGCTCGCCTCCCCAAGCCTCATCTCTGCGGTGATCAACGGTGTCAGCTGCAAACGATTCAGCAGGATGCGGTGGGCGGGTTCAGCCGAGAGGTGGGATGCGAACAGATAAGACTTCACCTCCGGTTCCATTTCAACGGCGATCGCCGCAGCCACTGTGGAAATCAGGCCATCCATGACAGCAGCCATCCTCATTTGTGCCGCTCCGAGGTATAAACCGACCATGCCGGCAATCTCCAGCCCTCCTACACAAATCAGGGCTTCCATCGCATTCCCGGGTTGATGCAGAGCCAATGCCTGCCGGATCACCTCTTGTTTGCGCACCAGATTTTCATCGGTAATCCCTGTTCCCCGTCCGGTCAACGCCCCGACATCCTTTCCGGTAAGGGCAGCCGCCAGCGCTGAAGCCGAAGTTGTATTGCCGATGCCCATCTCACCGGGGGCGATGAGGCGAACTCCCTGCCCGCCCAGTTGATGCGCCAGCCGCACTCCGACCTCAACCGCTTGGATCACTTCAGAGACGGTCATCGCCGGCTCTTCCAGAAAATTGCGGGTTCCTTTGCGAACTTTACAATCGATCACCCCTTCCGGCACCGGTTCCAGCAAACTGCCGAGGTCGGCCACAATCACAGTGGCCCTGGCCAGCTCTGCAAGCACATTGACCGCCGCTTTGCCGCGAAGGAAATTTTCCATCATCAATCCGGTCACTTCTTGTGGATAGGCGCTCACTCCAGCCTGAGCAACTCCATGATCCCCGCACATCACAACGACGGCCTTTTTTCTGATATCCGGAATCGTCTCACCCGTGATTCCCGCCAGGCGAATAAAAATCTCTTCCAACATCCCGAGGCTCCCCACGGGCTTGGTTAACGAGCGCACCCGTTTGCGGGCCGCTTCTTCCATTTCCACATCCAAATCGGGTATCTCCCGCAAGCGCCACCACTTTTTCTCTCCCACAGCGATTCCTCTTTTCCTGTAAATATTCTTAGTTTTAAATAGCATGATTCTTCCCTTTATTATGTAGGCCAATCTGCCTGCTCCTCAACCTGTTTTTTCTCCCCTGACGAAAATTTACTATTGAAACAGGATGCAATTTTGTTAAAATAGTCTTCAATTATAACTTTTTCGCCAATCTAAATGGTTGATTCTGCTGAGCTGAGAAAAAAGTTGAGGTGAGCCTGATGAAACCACGGACGATGTTTGAAAAGATTTGGGAACGTCATGTGATTGAACAGCAGGAAGGAAAGCCTGCCATTCTGTACATCGATCTTCATCTCATCCATGAGGTCACGTCTCCCCAGGCATTTGAAGGTTTGCGCATGGCCGGGCGAAAAGTGCGCCGCCCCGATTTGACCATCGCCACGATGGATCACAATGTCCCCACAACCGACCGCCGTCTGCCGATCACCGATCCCATCGCCAAAAAGCAAATGGAAACATTGGCGAAAAACTGCGAGGAATTTGGAATCCCGTTGTTTGATCTGCACCATGAGCGCCAAGGGATCGTTCATGTGATCGGCCCCGAACTCGGACTTACCGTTCCCGGAAAAACGATTGTCTGCGGTGACAGCCATACCTCCACCCACGGAGCATTTGGCGCGCTCGCCTTCGGGATCGGCACGAGTGAGGTGGAGCATGTATTGGCAACGCAATGCCTCCAGCAATTGAAACCCAAAACGATGCGGGTTCACTTCCGGGGAAATCTCCCGCCGGGAGTGACGGCCAAGGATGCCATTCTCGCCTTGATCGCGGAAATCGGCACGGACGGAGCGACCGGCCACGTGATCGAATATACGGGAGAAGCGATCCGGAACATGTCGATGGAGGAAAGAATGACCGTCTGCAACATGTCGATCGAGGCAGGCGCCCGAGCCGGCATGATCGCTCCGGATGAGACGACGTTCTCCTACTTGCGCGGACGCCCCTTTGCTCCGTCAGGTGAAGCATTTGAGCGGGCGGTGGAAGAGTGGAAGCAACTGTGTACCGATGAAGGTGCCGTTTTTGACAGTTATGTCGAAATCGATGCCGGAAAAATCGCTCCGCAAGTTACGTGGGGAACCAGTCCGGGAATGGGAACCGATATTACCCAATGCGTCCCCGATCCCGCCTCGTTTGCGACGGAAACGGAACAGAAAGCGGCCCGATTGGCCCTTGAGTATATGGGACTTACCCCGGGGGTTCCGATCAGCGAAATCAAAATCGATCGTGTTTTCATCGGTTCCTGCACCAACTCGCGCATTGAAGACCTGCGCGCTGCAGCCCGGGTAGTCAAAGGTTATAAGGTGGCCCCACACGTCCATGCAATGGTTGTGCCCGGCTCGCAGCTGGTCAAACAGCAAGCCGAAGCAGAAGGATTGGACAAAATATTTACGCAGGCGGGATTTGAATGGCGCGAAGCGGGTTGCAGCATGTGTCTGGCGATGAACCCCGATACCCTGAAGCCGGGAGAACGCTGTGCTTCCACCTCCAACCGGAACTTTGAAGGACGGCAAGGGCGCGGGGGGAGAACACACCTCGTCTCGCCGGCTATGGCCGCTGCAGCTGCGATCGCCGGACATTTTGTCGATGTGCGGGAATGGAAATACCGGGATCAGGAGGATGGGATTTATGCAACCACTTAAACAACACCGCGGAATTGTCGCCCCGTTGGACCGGGCGAATGTCGATACGGATGCGATTATCCCCAAGCAATTTCTGAAACGGATCGAACGGAGCGGATTTGGCCGGTTTCTCTTTTACGACTGGCGGTTTGACGAAAATGGAAACCCAGACCCCTCATTTGTTCTCAATCAACCGGAATACCAAAACAGCAGCATCTTGCTCGCCCGCAAGAACTTCGGTTGCGGTTCTTCCCGCGAACATGCCCCCTGGGCTCTCAATGACTTCGGAATCCGCGTCGTCATCGCTCCTTCCTTCGCCGACATCTTCTATAACAACTGCTTTAAAAACGGGATGCTCCCGGTCAAACTCAGCGAAGAACAGGTGGAAACGTTGTTTGAACGCGCCAGGAAACAGACAGGTTACCAGCTGACGGTCGATTTGGAAGAACAGCGCGTTTACGACGACAGCGGACTTTCTTATTCGTTTGCCATCGATTCCTATCGTCGCTATTGTCTGCTTGAGGGATTGGATGATATCGGCATCACTTTGCAATCGGAAGCGAAAATCGCCGCTTATGAGCGGAACCTGCCGGCCTTCTATTCGGCAAAACTTTAGCAGAAACCGTAAAAAAGCCCCGGGCTCCAAGTGATTTCACTTATCTGCCCAGGGCTTTGATTTCAGAGTCGGAAACATTACGGCTGATGTTCTTTTGCCAACTTACTGTTTCTCTTTCCATAGCCAAAGTAAATAATCAAACCGATCACCAGCCAGATCACAAACCGCTCCCAGGTAACGGCCGGGAGTTTGATGATCAGCCAGATGGAGAATAAAATGCCGACGATGGGGGTAAATGGAACCCAGGGAGTACGGAAAGTGCGTTCCAGGTTCGGCTGTCTCTTCCTCAGCACAATGATCGAGCTGCAAATCAGAATAAAGGCTGACAGCGTTCCGATATTGACCAATTCCGCCACCTCTGCAATCGGAGTAAGCCCGGCCACAAACGCCGTCAACACACCCAAAATCAGGGTGGGGCGATAAGGTGTCTGGAAGCGCGGATGGATTTTGGCAAACCATCCAGGCAACAACCCATCACGGCTCATCGCAAACCAGATGCGCGCCGCAGCCAGCATGAAGGAGAAGAGCACACTCAAAATCCCGGCCACCGCAGCAACGGAGATGATGACCGTCACCCACTTAAGTCCGAGTGCGGCAAATGCGTGGGCCACCGGAGCCGCGTTGTTAAGCGTCGAATATTTGGCGATTCCCGTCAAAACCAATGACATTCCCGCATACAAAATCAGGGCGACCACCAGAGACAGCACAACTGCACGCGGCAAATCGCGCTGCGGGTTTTTCGCTTCTTCGGCCGCTGTTGTCAGCGTGTCGTAACCGAACACGGCGAAAAAGACCAGCGACGCTCCGCTGACGACTCCTCCAAATCCAAACGGCATAAAAGGATGCCACAGCTCCGGTTTCACATAAAAGGCACCGATGCCGATGATCACGACGATAATCGCCAGCTTGATCGCCACCATGATGTTGTTGAAGCGCGCTCCTTCCTTTACTCCGAGCGTCAGAAGACCCGCAATCCCCAAGCTGATGATAAAAGCAAATAAGTCAAAATGATGCCCTGCGCCGGTTCCGGGTGCTCCTTGCGCCCATACAGGCAAATGAAGGCCAAACTGCTCCAGTATCGAATTAAAATAGCCCGACCAGCCAATCGCCACCACGGAAACGACCAAAGCATACTCCAACAGCAGATCCCAACCGATCATCCACGCGGCAAATTCACCGAGCACTGCATAACTATACGTATAGGCACTTCCGGCAACGGGAATCAATCCGGAAAATTCTGCATAACAGAGCGCAGCTGCCGCACTGGCCAGTCCGGCGATGATAAATGACACAATAACCGCGGGGCCCGCATGTTTCGCCGCTGCAACACCGGTCAGAACAAATATTCCGACACCGATAATTCCACCCAACCCGATCGCTGTCAGGGTGGGCAACGATAATACCCTTTTTAAACCGGTTGATTTCAATCCTTCCTGTTGCAGCTGTTTCAGCGATTTCCTTCTTGTAAGCGCATTCAAAAACATTTACCTCCTTTATCCCTTGCCCGACTGAAGCCGCCTTTGCAAGATTAAGGCCGCCTTGAGATAGGTCTCGGAATCGATGGCCCCGATCTCCTTCAATTCTCTGATCTCGTCCTGCATCAACTCGAGATCTCCCTGGCGATCGCCGGTGTAAATCACCGTCCCAAACCTTTTCAATAACTTCTGAATATCAGTTACAGTTTCCATAAATGTCCCTTCCCATTTCATGATACAATAAATTTTAGCATAAATAAAATGAAAGGTGCATATTCTTATGTTTCATTCCGATTTTATTCCCATCAAAGGCCTGGCCGGCCATTTGCTTTTTTCGCAGACAAAAAAAAATTGGAAAGCGACGCTGACCACGAGAGAAATGGTTTTTCAAAAACCGCATCTCTCTTACTATATTCTGTTGAGTGATATTATCGGCCTTATGCCTTATTCTCTTCCACAAATGAACCAAATGCACAAGCCGGAATGGCCAATTGAAATCGAAAGACATGGAAAGCAATATTACAAGCTTTCCGTAGCCCGGTTAAACATCATCAACCGGCACGGGGTACATTCCATCGGAGCAACTGATCTGGTCGTTCCCATGAATGACCGCTTTTTACAGTTTATCCAAAGTCATACCGATCTCATCCCGCTTGCGGTCGATAAAAAATAAGCGCCCCGGATGCAGGGCGCTGCCACACTCATAATACAGATTGTCCCCGTCCGGGCCTTAACGCGGGCAATGCCCGGTAAACCGCGGATGCCACGGGAGAGGCCACCACAGCTTTTACCAGATCGCCCGGCAGGAAAATAAACAGGGAAGTGATGAAGGTTTTCATGTTTAATGGCAGATGCAGATAAGAGACAACCCACGTGAATCCTACCAAATGAATGAAGGCAACCCCTCCGACAACGTGTGCCACCATTAATTTCCAAACACTGTCTCCCCATCGTTCAATGATCCAGCCGATCAAAAACGCAGCAAACGGCCAACTGATAATATATCCGCCGGTCGGGCCGAGCAAGTGGGCGATTCCTCCCCCGCCTCCGCTCAAGACCGGTGCCCCGACAGCTGCGAGTAAAATAAAAACAACCATGCTGATAAACCCTCGTCTGGCTCCCAACACGGACCCGGCCAGCATCACCACCAGCGTTTGCAACGTGATCGGCACAGGCCCGACCGGAATGGAAAACATTCCGCTGATGGCGAGCAGTGCGACAAACATGGCCATCCATGTCATGTCACGTACGCGTAAAACCGATTTTGTCATGATTCCTATCCCCTTATTGATTCATGATGTCCAACTAAAGTGTAAAATCTTGGCTGTTTAATGTCAACTTAAAATAAAAATTAGGTTTACAAACCCCAGGTTCCTCCACGCCCGCCCGGTCTTCTCCTGTCTCTCCGGCATAAGATATAGCGCCCTTGATCTGTCAGGGCGGGGGAGTGATGAAGATGTCCCGAGGAAAACTGCGCGTTTATCGAGGTGGAACCCAGATTGCCTCCATGCATCCGGCCAACGTCTTTGTCTCCGTCTTCCGGCGCATAAAAAAGAGCATCGTTTCCATTGAAGCCGACCGCCGCCTGACAACCGGATCACTGCAAAGGAACCTGTTCGACTTTCTGTTTCCCGAAACCCATGACTTCCAAGCGAATCGGGAAGGACAGTTCGGTTCCGGATTTGTCATCCATCCGAAAGGATATATTTTAACCAATGAACATGTGATCCACCAGGCATCCCGCATCCGAGTCAAAGTGGAAGGAATCAAACACCCGTTGCCGGCCACACCGATTTGGGCTGATGAAAGAAAGGATTTGGCAGTGATCCGCATTCCCTTGCCCCATCCGCTGAAACCGCTGCCGCTCGGCACATCGGCAAATACCCAGGTGGGGGAATGGGTGCTGGCAGTGGGCAATCCATACGGTTTGGAACAGACCGTCACCGTCGGCGTAATCAGTGGAAAAAACAGACCTCTGCGCGTGGGCAACCGTTCATATGAAAATGTCGTGCAGACGGATGCAGCCATCAACCCCGGCAACAGCGGCGGGCCACTGGTCAACATATTGGGAGAAGTGATCGGAATCAATACATTGATCATTTATCCCTCACAATGCATCGGATTTGCCATTCCAATCGAGGATGTCCGTCCCCACATCCAGCGTTTTCTGGCACGGCCCTGAAAAAAACGAAGGCGAGAAAGGAGTTATCCTTCCTCGCCGTCAGCATGTTGACAAAATCCCTAAACGTAAGTTCGCCGGGCCGGGTGCTTTTTCTTTGCTCCCGGTTCCTTCGTCACAAAGGTCGCTGCAGAAAAAACACCCATCCCCTCCTATTGAATTTTGTCATCATCCTTCTCGCCTTTTTCATGTCCCCTTACAAGCTCGTTTTCGCTTTTTCCCTCATTCCTTCGATTAACACCTTCACCACTTCCGGACGGGAGAATTCCGGAGGCGGATAAATGCCTTCGCTCAACATTTGGCGCACTTTTGTCCCGGACAGAATGACCCGGTCTTCATCGCTGTGGGGGCAGGTTTTGTAGGAAGCCATTCCCGCACATTTTTTGCAATAGAAGCTGTGTTCAAAAAAGAGAGGGGTAATCCCCAGTTCCGTTTCGGTAAATTGGGTGAAAATTTTTTGGGAATCATAAGTTCCGTAATAATTCCCCACTCCGGCGTGATCCCGTCCGACAATAAAATGGGTACACCCGTAATTTTTGCGGGCGAGCGCATGAAAGATCGCCTCACGCGGTCCGGCATAGCGCATGGCCGCCGGATAGACGCCAAACAGAACCCGATCCTGCGGATAGTAATGCTTTAAAATCACTTCATAGCTTTTGACACGGACATCCGCAGGAATATCATCTGCCTTCGTCTCCCCGACCAACGGATGCAAAAACAAAGCATCAACCGTTTCCAGGGCGCATTTTTGCAGATATTCATGGGCGCGGTGCACCGGATTGCGGGTTTGGAATCCGACCACTTTGCGCCAGCCGCGTTCGATAAACATCTGTCTCGTCTCCGCGGGATCATACGTATATCGGGCAAATCGGCCGCGGTCCGGGCGATTGACAAGCCAGATGTCACCGCCAAGGTAATACGGAGACTGTCGCAATAACCGGGCCACCCCCGGATGTTTCTCATCATCCGTGCGATATACCTTGCGCGCCTCTTCCCGTTGGTCCACCCGGTAAAGGCTGTGGACTTCCTGTACGGCAATCACCGTTCCTTCCGAATCAGTCAACGTCACATAATCCGCTTTTTTGATTTCTTCGACCTTTTCTTCCGGCACCGGCAGGGTGATCGGGATGCTCCAAACCGTTCCATCACTTAAACGCATCGAATCCCGGACCGATTTGTAATCCTCTTCGGACAAAAAGCCCGTGAGAGGCGAAAAGACCCCTGTCGCGATGCATGCCAAGTCTGACAGTGTCACTTTTGATACGGTGATTTGCGGAAAAGAAGCCGCCCGCTCCAGCCATTCCTGCTTCTTTTCTCCTTCCAGGATGCGATTGATTAAACGTCCGCCGTGAGGGGCGATTGTATATTCCATGACGCTTCTCCTTTCATATCATTTTAATGCCGGTGATGAACAGGACGAGAATAATCAAAAAACGCAGCCATAGATCGGGAACCTTTAAGGTAAGACGTCCCCCGATGAGAATGCCCGGAATCGACCCGAGCAGCAGCCACAGCACAAATGAAACATCCACATGCCCAAACGAAGCATGCACCAGACCCGCGCTCAATGTCAGAAAAAAAGCATGAACGACATCCGTTCCAACCAATTTCGAGGCCGTCAGGCCCGTGCTGGATAGCAGGACGACCATAAACATGGAACCGCTTCCCACCGAGGTAAGACCCACCAGGAGTCCGCCGGCCAGCCCCACCAGGGTGAGCGGGGCGTTAAAGCGGATTTTCGGGCCATTTTTCCGGTTCAGCAAAAGTTGCGCAAACATCAGAATCGCCACAAAAACAAAGGTAAAACCGATCACTCTTCCCAAAACATCTTCAACCGGAAATGGTGTGAGCCGCTTGAGCAATTGGATCAGCCACACACCGATGATTCCGCCCGGAATACTGCCGATCGCCAGCTTTCGGACAATCTGCCAATCCAGTGTTTTTTGCTGGATATGTTGCCAGCTTCCAACCGCTTTTGTCACCGCTGCATAAATCAAATCCGTTCCAACGGCCATGGTGGGCGAAAAACCATAAAAGAGAATGAGGAGCGGAGTCATTAACAATCCGCCGCCCATCCCGGTCAACCCTACCAGCAAACCGACGACAAAACCGGTGAAAACGATGGAAATCATCAGCGTACCGGGCTGTTATGAAGCCCGCATTCCGTTTTGTCTAAACCTGCCCAGCGTCCGGCACGCGGATCTTCTCCCGGTTTGACGGGACGCGTGCAAGGCTGGCAGCCAATGCTGGGATACGATTGATCATGCAGTTTATTGTACGGAATGTCATTGCTGTAAATATATTCCCAAACTTGCGCATTGGTCCAATAAGCAAGCGGATTGATCTTAACCAGGCCAAACGCCCGATCCCACTCGACCACTTCGGTATGGGCCCTGGTTGGGGACTGCTCACGCCGGATCCCCGTGATCCAGCCTTGATATCCGCGCAAAAATTGTTTGAGCGGCTCCACCTTCCGAATGCGGCAGCACTGGTCGGGATTCACTTTCCACAATTCATCCCCGTATTTTTCCGCCTGCTCCTCCAGGGTAAGCGCCGGGGATACGCGGATAAAGTCTTTCTGGTAACGCTCTTTCAACCGATCGCGCACCTCATAAGTTTCTGCAAAGTGAAGATCGGTATCCAAATAGAAAATATCCACGTCTTTATCCACTTTTAACAGCATATCCACCAGGGCCACATCTTCCGCCCCGAAGCTGCAGGCCAATGTGATCCCGGAAACGCCCACTTGTTCAATGCCAAAGCGAATGATCTCAATCGGATGTTCATTTTTCAACTGATGAGCTGCTTCCTGCAAAAATTCGAGTTTAGCCTGTTCGGACTCGACCAAAACCGATGACTTTCCGTTTTGATTAGCCATACGACTTCCCTTTCCTTTCTATCTCTAGCTGCATGATTCCAAAACATAACCGCTGCCTGGACGGATCCGCTTCTTCTCGATCAGGTTCCATTCGCTGATCACCGGCGTTACGAGAACCTGGCGTTCCAGTTCCTTTTCCGCATCTTGAAACGCCTTTTCATCCGTCGGGGAAACAACTATGATCGTATACTGTTTTCCTTCCCCGCCCGCTGCCGTCAACCGGTACAGATAGAGTTCATTTTCCATTATGAGGAGACCACCTGCCCCAAAATCCGATCCAATTCCGTTTGAAAGACTTCTATGCCAACGCGTTCCACAAATTGCGTAAAACGCTCTTGTTCGTTGCGATTTTCCTTGTAAAAGAGAATCAGCTCTTTCAGCACAAACGGTACGTGATCCTTGACCACTCGTCCTTTTAACTGCGTATTGAATCTTCCCTCTCCCAAAAGATGGCCGCCGACGGAAATCGTATAAGACTCCACCATCCCCCGAGCCGTTTTGCTTTTCCCCCCCATTAAGCCAATATCCGCAATTTGCTGCTGGCCGCATGAGTTGGGACATCCGTTAATATGGATACGTACGGGACTGTCCAGTTGAACGTGTGCATCTAAATAATCCACTACTTCTTTCATCAGCCCTTTTGTTTCTGTTAAGGCCAAATTACAAAATTCGTTTCCCGTGCAGGAGACCGCATAGCCTTCAAATGTTTTTGGAAATGGAGTCAAACGCTTGAGCAGCGGCTCTTTTAACAGCTCTTCCACTTTTTCATCCGGAACATCCGAAATGATGATATTTTGCGTATTGACGGTGCGCAAAGTTCCTGAACCGTAGCGATCAGCCAGGTCGGCCAAGGCGAAAAACTCTTCCGACGACGTGCGCCCGACCGGCACATTCAAGCCGACATAAGACAAACCTTTTTGCTTTTGCGGATGAACTCCGGTGAAATATCCCGCATTCCACCCGATGGTTCGGTCTTCTCCCCGCGAGGGATAGGGGCCGATCACCTCAGTCAGCACTTCCAAAAACTTCTCTGTTCCCCAGTCCGCCACCAAAAACTTCAGACGGGCGCGATGTCTTTTTTGCCGGTAGCCGTAATCGCGGAATACCTTGGTCACACCAATCGCCACATCCACCACTTGCTCGGGCCGCACAAACAAATCCAGCTGCCGGGCGAGATGAGGTCGGTTCGACAGCCCGCCGCCTACCCAGACATGGAACCCGACCACTTCTTCTCCATTGATGTTTTTTACTGCCGGAGTGAAGGCCAGATCGTTAATCTGGGCATGGGCCGGATTATAGACACTGGCCGATATCGAAATTTTGTACTTTCGCGGGAGGTTGGAAAATTCTTTATTCAAACGGAATTTTTCATCCAGTTCCTTTACGATGGAAGACGTATCGACCAATTCGTTGGGATCAATCCCCGCCAGCGGATTGCCGATGATCGTCCGGGGGCAATCGCCGCATGCTTCGTAAGTATAAAGTCCTACTTCATTGAGCCGCCGAAAAATATCGGGCAAATTTTCCACGCGCAGCCAATGATATTGAACCGCCTGCCTGGTGGTGATATCGATCAAGCCGCGCCCGTACTCCTGTGCCAGCTCGGCGATCACGCGCGCTTGCCCGCTTGTCAAAATTCCCGTGGGAATTCTTATACGCAACATAAAATAACCATCTTTTTTGGGACGTTGTTGGTAGACGCCAGCCCATTTAAACAGAGAAAATTTTTCTTCCGGAATGGACTCAAAGCCTTTATTAGAATAGATATGAATAATCTCATCAATAATGTCTAATCCATCCTGTTTTAATTTAAGTTGTTCCATCTGGTTCAACTGCTCGGGATTTTCCGCCCATTTCCACTGTTGGCCCACCTTTTTCACTCCTTATAATAAAATCCCCTTCCGGAGAGAAAGGGGCTGATTTCCATGCTTCTCTCCTCATCTTTGAACAAACGTTCTCTGGACTTGGCACCAAGCATCCGCCGGTTGCCGAGAGTTCATCGGGCCAGTCCCTCCCTCTCTCTTCATGAGGATTATAATTTTATTCACTTTAAAAAAACACAAATTCCTATAAATTAACTCGGTTTAATGGCTGTGTTTAGAATAGCAGAAAATAATATCAATTGTCAACTCCCTGTCACATTAACTGATTAAAGCGGCAAAAGCTTGCTATATTGTGCTCGATGACCCTGTTCGGGATGTTTTTCTCATGTTAAAATAAAAGGAGAAATGTGTCCAAATATCGAACATTTAGAAAGGGGAACCTGATGGAACTCGTTGTATACCTGGCAGGTCAAATCCATGATGATTGGCGCGACAAACTGCGCCAAATGGCAAAAGAACGCAATCTGCCTCTCATTTTCAAAGGTCCCCAGGAAGACCATGATCTTTCCGATGACATCGGGGAGCGTATTAAGGGAAAACAGCCAAACGCCGTCTACCGTGACCAGGCTGCTTCTGAAGTGAATAATCTGCGGACGCGGATCTGGATGCAGAAAGCAGATGTCGTCATCGCTCTCTTCGGCGAAAAATACCGGCAATGGAACACGGCCATGGACGCAGCAATGGCCATTGCTGCCCAGAAACCCCTGATCCTCATCCGCCCCGAAAGTCTGCATCATCCTTTGAAAGAATTATCACAGAGGGCGCAACTTGTTGTGGAAACACCCGAACAGGCACTCGATGCGCTCGCATATGTACTTGAATAAAAACGGAATCAGGGTTCCCGAATTCATCAGGGAACCCTGACCAGACCCAAGACCGGGAATTTGTTTTTGTGACGGTATGCGTGATCATCTGCCTTCCGGAATCAATGTCGCCGGCTGTTCCTCAAAGACAATATAGTTCAGATTGATGTTCAGAAGCATAATATCCTTGCCGGTCTTCTGGTCTCTCAGCACAAAAAAATCCCGTCCGACTTGTCGCAATATTCCTGTAAAAATCCGGTTGCGCCAGTGCTCGCTTCCTTCATAGGTCAGATAGGCCGTCACTTTCTTTCCGACATTGGCCTGCATCAAGTCTTCGGAAAAGCGGCGCTCTTCCCTCTGCGAAATCTGGATCGGATATGAAGCGGAATAAGGATAAGACCAGTACATCGCATCGCCTCCTCAATGGTAAACTGACGGACAGTCGCTCTGACGGGGAATGTAGAAACAATGGCTTTTGTAGCGGCCGCTGTTGGTCTGGTTAAACCATGTTCCCGGGCATTCTGCCGGCGGTTTGAAAAACCACAAGGCATTCCGGGCCGGATGAACAAGTCTCCCCCGGATCACCTGCCTGGCCAGCCTCATGTCCTGCGCTCTGGCCGGCTGGTAAAAATACGGCTTTTGCACCGCTTCAAACCCGCCCGGTGACTGAAAAACCATCTGTCGAATATTGCGAATCCCTTCAAAATCGAGGCAGTTTCCCCGCACCCGGTTGACTCCGACATTGCCGACGAGAATCATGCCCATCTGCCCATCTCCTTCGGCTTCGGCTCTCATCAGGCGCGCAAGCAAACGCGTCTGCTCCGTTGTCGTATTAATCACCGGCATACGATCCCTCCTCTAAAGTAACGTATGTAGGGTAACCATAAAAAAGAACCAATCGGCTTTGCCTTTCCTTTTGACAGGTTCTATTTTTATAATTTTGATACTAAATATATTGAAATATAAAAATATTATGTTGTATCTTTAAAGTAAGAGGTGATGGCTTTTGTTTTTATTCATCTCAAAAGCGTTTTCTTCCATAGAAATAAAATTTCGCCTTCTTCGGTGGAGGTATATCAAATTCAAGCGAAACATGAGCTGGCGGGTGAAATTAATCCTGCTCCCGCTTGTGATCCTCAAATATATGGTGGAGCAAGTATGCCTCGGGCATTTCCCCGGCTTCGACTTCGGGATGCTGAAGACAAAAAGCCGGTTGGAACGCCGGCTTTATTACGCGATTCGCCACAAATACAAAGGAAAAATCAAGGCACAATATCCCTGCGGTCCTTACTCGATCGATTTCGCCCTGCCCAAGTACAAACTGGCTCTCGAATGCGATGGCAACGGGTATTTTTCCCAAAAGCGGGTCAAATACCGCCGCAGGGATGAATATCTGAAAAAGCATGGCTGGAAAGTGATGCGCTTTACGGGAAACAGGCTGAAACACCAGCTCGATGAAACGGTCAATGAAATCACCGAGTATACGACGAAAATGGATCTTTATAAATGGCCTTTTACCCGCTGACGCAAAATGCAAACGCTTTCCAGGAATAACGATCCATCGTTAAGGAGCAGCGTAAGCGATTTTGCCATTGGTGATCGTGCAGATGGCTTTCGTTTGCAACAGCTCATCCGGATTCACCTTCAAAAGATCCCGGTCAAACACGGTCATGTCGGCATATTTTCCGACGGCAAGGGTGCCGCGCTCATGTTCTTCCCCTGCGGCAACCGCGCTTCCCGCAGTAAAGAGCCGCAAGGCTTGCTCCGCCGTCAGCTTTTGTTCGGGAAAATACCCTGGATGATCCCCTGCCTCTTCCGGATGACGACGCGTGACAGCCGCATGAATGCCGAGAAGCGGATGCAAGGGCTCAATCGGAGAATCACTTCCCCCGGCCAGACGAACTCCTGCATCGAGCAGGGATTTCCATGCATAGGCATAACGAGCCCTTTCGCTCCCCACCCGCTCCAATACCCACGGAAAATCGCTGGCGACAAAGCGGGGTTGGACATCGACGACCACATCCATCCCGGCCAGGCGCCCAATCAGATCTTTTCGCAAAAACTGCCCGTGAATCAGGCGGTGCCGAAGCCGCCGATCCCCGCGTACGGACAAGGGATGGTGCTCCATCACGCCGATCACCCGATCTGCCGCTTCATCGCCGATCGCGTGAACGGCAATGGGCATGCCGCGCTTTACTGCCAGCCGCGCCAATTCATGCAGCTCTTCATCTGAATGGATCAGCAATCCCCGATTTTTCTCGTTATCCGCATACGGCTCAGACAGACGCGCCGTTCCGCCCCCGATTGATCCGTCAGCAAAGATCTTCATGGCTCCGATGCGAAACCACTCATCACCGTCTCCCGCTTTTAGCCCGATCTCATCCAACTGCCGCAGATACGGATGGTAAATCAGCTGATGCGTCCGCAAAAAAAGCCCCTCTTCGACCAGATCGCGCCAGACTGCCACCATTTCCTCCACACTTTCAAAAAAGCGCAAGTCTTCCGTATGTACTGCTGTCAAGCCGCTGGCCAGCGCCGCTTTGACCGCTTGGCGAATGGTATCCTTTTTTTCTCTGAGATCGGGTTTTGGCATGGCCGCATAAAAGGCGTTGGATGCATTTTCATAAACCCAGCCGTTCAGCTTCCCTGATTCATCCCGGCCAAATGCGCCATCCTCGGGATCGGACTGATCTTCTCCGATCCCCGCCAAGCGGTAGGCAGCGGTATTGACGAGATGAGCATGAAAGCAGACCCGGGTCAGGAACACCGGATGCCCTTTGCTCACTTCATCCAGTTCCTTCAAGGACGGAACATCCCCCTGCAATCGGTTTTCGTCCAGCCCCAATCCCAAAATCCACTCCCCGTCTTTCGCTTCTCTCGCCCGCTTTTGAATCTCCTTCAACATCTCTTCTCCGGTTTGGCAGAGGCTTAAATCGAGCATACGCATCTTTTGTCCGACACCGGAGAGGTGAATATGGCTGTCCGTCAATCCCGGATAAACATATCCTCCCATCAAATCCACTTTCTGATGACCGGCCCGTCCGAAGTCCAGCAACAGTTCCTCCTTCGTTCCCACTGCCACAATGCGTCCGCCTTTGCTGACAATCGCCTCCGCATACGGACAGGCGGGATCGAGTGTCGCAATCTGCCCGTTGTAAAAAATGACCGTTTGCTCCATCCCCGTTTTCTCCTTCCCGAAAATTTGCTCTTCGTTTTCATCTTATCCGGATCAATTTTTCAGGGCAAACTGGAAACATTTTTCGGTGTTACCCGAACATATATTTGCATATAATCTTATCAGAACCAATCATATGTTCGCGTTTCAGGTGAAGGACTATGGAATCTGTGGTTTTTCTCGTCGATATTCAATCGTTTTATGCCAGCATCGAAAAAGCACTGCGCCCTGAACTGGAGGGAAAACCGGTCGTCGTGGCCGGCGATCCCGAGCGGCGCGGGGGCGTCATTCTCGCAGCCTGCCCGCTCGCCAAATCATACGGCATTCAAAATGCAATCACCTTGAGCGAAGCGACCAGACTCTGTCCCCATTTGACTGTGGTACGTCCGCGCATGGGGCTCTATCTCAAAGCCTCGCTTTCCATCACGGAAATTCTGGAACGTTTCAGCGATCTGGTTGAACCTTATTCCATTGATGAACAATTTGTTTCCATCAGCGGAAGCGAAAAGCTGTTTGGCGACCCGCTGACGATCGCACGCAAAATCCAGGCGGCGATCCGCACGGAACTGGGAGTTTACGCCCGGGTGGGCATCGGTCCCAACAAAGTGCTGAGCAAAATGGCTTGCGATCAATTCGCCAAAAAGAGGGAGACCGGCATTTTCTCCCTGACGCATGACAATTTGCAGAGAGATTTGTGGCCGCTTCCCGTGGAAAAACTGTTTGGAGTGGGAAAAAGGATGGGACGCCATTTGCGTTCGATCGGCATCCGCACCATTGGTGAACTGGCGCGTTTCCCGCTCGAACGCCTGAAGCGGAAATGGGGCGTGAACGGTCATGTGCTCTGGATGACCGCCAACGGATTTGACCTCTCTCCAGTCACGCCGCAAACCTTTCACAGCCAAAAGGCGATCGGCCACCATATGACCTTGCCGCGGGATTACCGGACAGCGGAGGAGATTCAGGTCGTCCTGTTGGAACTGTGCGAGGAAGTATGCCGCCGCGCCCGCCGTCACCATTTGCTCGGGCAGACGGTAAGCGTCGGCTGCCGCGGTGCCGACTTTGACTTTCCCACCGGCTTTTACCGCCAGATGAAAATGCCGGAGGCGACCAACCAGACCATGGATCTTTTTCATCATGCCTGGAATCTGTTCCTCCGTTTCTGGGACGGCCAGCCGATTCGCTCTCTCGGCGTCAGCCTGGGCGGATTTGCATCCGATGACGCCATCCAGCTCCATCTGTTTGACGACCGTGAAAAAAAATGGAAACTCGGCTATGTCATGGATGAAATCAGGCAGCGCTTTGGCCCGACTTCGATTGTGCGCGCCATCTCCCTAACCCCGTCCGGCCAGGCCTATGAACGGGCACAAAAGATTGGAGGTCATTACCGATGAGTGAAATTCTCGATCGTAAAAATATGCTGTGGGAAGGAAGCCGCATGTTTTTGCCGGAACATCGTCAGGCGCTGGCCGAACAGCGGGCCCGTGCCGATGATTTCATCCCGCCGGAACTGGATGACGACCGGTGGGATGAAATCAACAGGCTGATTTTGGAGGCCCTTCACAGCGATTTCCCCTTGCTCATCCGTTATGTGGAAAACCGCCGGCCCCGGGAACGATGCGGCTTCATCCAAAAAATCATCCCTCACGAACGCCGCCTCTGCCTCGCCGACGGGCGTCATCTTTACACCATCTCCTTTGCAGACATCTACGACGTTGAACCGGTTTCCGGAGGGGATTAAACCGCAGATCACATCGGTTACAATTTTTATCATAAAGATTGAGCCCGCCTCTAATATGCCTGTTTGAATCCAAACCCGCTGAAAAGACCTGCACAGGCAAAAGAGGAGCCGCTTGTCGAAAGCGGCTCATTGAAAACAATGATAACCATTATGCCTGCGGCGGTTCGCCGATGAAGATACGCATAAGGCCTCACCTCCTTTAAAGCATTGACTTCAATCGCAAAATCGCCTGCGTGATCGCTTCAAATTCCAATGCATTCCGGGTGGTGGAAACGGGCAATTGCTGCTCCTCAATGCACTGAAAGCAGGCAGGCAGTTCGAGATCGGTGTCGAGATCGAGCACCAGTTTCAGCCCGGTTCTGCTTTTGCGGCTCCCGCAGAAGCGGCAATATCCCGTTAAATCGGTTAAATACGGCTCCGGTCCCCCATGTTGAATCGTTTGCAAAATATTTTTTTCGTAATAGTCGATCAATTGCTCAAATTCTTTATCCTTGCTCATAACCATCCCTTTCTTAATCCCTTCTTCTTTCTTCCGGTATTCTTTCCGGTTTGGCCGGCAACAGGCAGATGATCTTCCGTTCAAATCAGGGACAATCCAAACTTTTCATCTGATCACCTCCGGCCGCACACCGTCTTTCCAATGATTTGGATTCCCTGATTCCGACAAAAACATCCAGGGCCAAAAACGGCAAGATGATCGGTTTGCGATTAACTCCGAGAAGGATCATCTCACAGACTTTTCATAGAATATTTTTTATATCTCTGTCTCACATTCCTTCTAATCTGATTTGTTGTTTTGTTGCCTCAACCGAAACAATCCATTTTTCACCATACCCGCGACTGCGGACGAGCATTTGTGGCAATAGACCAGGGGATCAAGGCATTTGCAGAAAACAGGGAACGACGGAAATTCAAAATCATGTTCACCTCTCAGAGGTTATATTTCTTGCATATGTGCCAGAACATCCCCATAGCCGGCAGGAACAAAATCCGGCCCCCGTCCGGAAGACCCGAAAGCCGGTGAGAAAGCAAGGAAAGTATTTTTGCCCGTACAAACCTTTGGTAAAATTAATGAAAGAGTTCAATGGATGAAACATCGCATCAGACTGACTTCCGTTCGCACCCTGAATATCAAAGCTCCCGCTTCCTTCGCAGCACAAAAACACCCATTCCCTCCTATTGAACTTTGTCCACATCCTCCCTTTTCATTTGGAAAGACTTTTTCTCTTTTTGAAATGCGCGATTCCGATCGGAAAGGAGGAATAAAGCACATGCTGATCAAATGGATCGTCTGCCAAGTGCCTGAAGAAAAGCGGGCTGACTTTTCCAGAGCACAGGAGTCCTGGAAGGATCTGGCGGGCGCAGACGGATTTTACTGGCAGCGGGGCGGCTGGAACCGACATCGTCCCTCTGAGGCTTGCATCCTCTCCTGCTGGCGGGATCAACACGCTTATGATCAGTTTATGGCCTCACTTCATGACACCATTTTTCAGGCGAACCACCAGCAACAGACGTACGAATCCATTGCCGTCACCTTGGCCGATATCATCATGGAAATCCCGGACAAAGGCAGCATCACCCGCACCTTAAAGGGAAAATGGCTGCGGGCCGCTGACTGCATGATTGCCCCTGGTCAGGAGACACACTTTCTCAACGTCCAGCAAACGGTTTGGAATCCGGCGCTCGCCCAAAGCGCAGGCATGTTCGGCGGAATGGTGGCAAAAGCGATCCATCCCCCTGTCCGTTACCTGATCTTCAGTTTCTGGGAAGAAGAAGCCCAGCGGACATACACAAAAAAAGTTGCCCAGCTGCGGCAACAAGCCGAAACAGACCGAGATACAATCACGATCACCGGTTATTTGGTTGAAGAAAATGAACGTTGGCTGGTGACAGGCTAGCATCCCCCGCCTGCCGACTGCGAACGATGCAGACGAATCCCGCCGGCAAAGCGGTTCAGACCCCCGTTTTGCCAGCGGGATTCGTTGACCACCGACGTCTGGCCGTTCCTGCAACCGGCTGAACGTTTCCTCTATTTTAACCTTCACCGAAACGAACGAACCATCACCTGATAATTGCCTTCCTCACGCTTCACTTTAAAATCAAGGCGGTCATACAAACCCTTGGCCGGGTTGTTTTTATGAACCGTCACAGACAATCCCGGATACCCTTCGAGCCGTGCCTGGTCAATCAGACGGGTGAGCAGTTGCCGGCCCAGCCCCTGATTTTGATATTCCGGCAACACAGCCAGAATCAGTTCGGGAATTGCCTCGTCAACGAAGCCGAACCCGGGTTCCTCTTTGCTGAACTGACGAAACCAGACAGCCCCGATCGGCTTTTTCTCCTTTTTCAAAGCAACAAAAAAACCCAAATCTCCCGGTTGTCCCCAGTTGTCCAAATACCGCCGATGCTCCGGTTTCTCAAGCAAACTCTCCTCTGCGGCTCCATCCCCGGGAACAGTGAGCGCCATAGTCAAAAAATCCTTGAGAAAGGGGGCGTCTTTCGGTCTGATGATGCGAAATACAAGCTCCAAGGTGTTTCATCCCCTTTTGTCATGATCAGCCACATTGTAAGCCAAAGTGTGAGCTTCGGATAAGAACCTATATTCGACCGTCACCGACAGTTAACCTGCTAAACATTTAAATATTATAGAAAAAAATGTGAATAAAAACAGCGGTGCGCGTTACATAACCGTTTTTTGAAAACAAACCTGCTTTGCTCGCTGCCAACAATTTTGACAATGAAAATAATTTGAGCAACACCGTAAAGATCCCCGTCGCAGGCGCGTTGATTTGCAAACCAGCTATGTACAGCTGTTGTGTGTCAACAGGACAATCCCTCTTCAACCTGTTCAAGTATAACAGACCAATATGACTCTTCATCCGATAAAGCTTTTGAATCCGCTTGATTAAATTGCCGTTTAATCTCATTCACTATTACTGATCTCTTTTCTTCATCATCTTCGCACTCCATCGCATTCACCAACTGAGGGCGGTAACGCAAATAGATCTTTAAAAACATAAGGAATTTCCCTATATCCGAATTAATAAATCTCCTTTGTACAGAAACTGGATCAGCACTTAAAAAATAGAGTTCCCCTGTTTCAACATATATTCCTATCTCGCTTCCTTCATTATCACCTAGAATGATATAATCACCGCCTTGAGCTAAACGGGGTTCGTTATAAAAATGGATATAAAAAGGATCTTCTTTCATTTCTTCTGCATTCATCGGTAATCCAACCGTTGCAAGAATTTCTTTGGTTTGCTGTGTCAGGTCAAACGGATCAAGTGTTCCATCATTGATTGTCACCAGATCCTTATCCCAACCATTCATGATTTCGTCCCTTAAGAAATCCATATAACCTTCTTCCTCTCAGATTGATGTCTTGGGCCGATTTTCAAATCCTGTGAATGCGAAAACATGTCGATCAGTTTTTTGTTGTTTTGGAGAAACTGAAGTACGAGGGAACATATCTACATTTAATTAATATTAAAAGCAAAACCTGCCACGAAAAAATCGGACAGGTTTTGTATATAAGCTGATCCTATTGCTTTAGCATCCTTTAGACTCCATAGGTTTGCCCATCAGTTTATTTGTCAAAAACAGTGCGGGCAGAATGCTAATCACCATGAAGATTAAGCTCGTAATAAATCCTGTGTGGTAAGCATCAGTAATGTTAACTGCCGTAACATCCTTCACATATTGAGCGTTACTGACTACTGTTGCCAAAATTGCGGAGCCAAAGGCGGCCCCAACGTTTTGGATAATGCGGGTGGCAACGCTGGCTGCCGGGACCTGCGGCTTCTGAAGTCCTACGTAAGAATCACTCATCACAGGGATCGTGATTCCTCCAACGCCTATTCCGCGTACGAACAGTACAAGCCATATGAGCCACTGCGCTGTTCCGGCATCAAAATATACAAATGGAAGCGTAGCAATGATGGTTATGCCGATTGAAGGCAATACGACAAACCTGGCTCCGAACTTATCAGTCATTTTGCCGACCAAAGTCCGTATTACCAGCGTTCCCACACCTTGGGGAATCAGCCAAAGTGCCGATGTAATGACGTTCAGGCCGCGTACATTTTGAAAAAACATCGGAAAGAGAAGCATAGGCCCATTGGTGGCGAATCCGGCTAAAAATAAAGAAAGAAACGATGCGCTGAAATTTTTTGATTTGAACAAATCCAGCGGTATCAATGCCTGATCCTTTCTCTTCCATGCATAAAGCAAGTATGCAATCAGCGAGACGGTGCCAATCACAAATGCAAGGATGCCTGTTGCTCGCATGCTCTGTGTCCTGATCTCCGTCACTCCAAAGACAAACATCCCCGATAACATTGCCAGCAACAGAATACCAAACCAGTCCAGTTTTGCAGATTTATCCACAGCCTCGAACTTCGGCAGCTTCCATTTTGTAATAAATATTGCAATAACCCCAATAGGAAGGTTTACAAAAAACAACCATTGCCACTGTAGGTGCTGTAAAATCAATCCTCCGATGACCGGCCCGACAATCGGGCCAAAAACAATCGGAAGCCCGACAATGGACATGATACGCCCCAAGTTTTCACTGCCGGCGGCTTGCACAATCAAGGCGGTAAGCGTTGGAATTATGATGCCTGAAGCAAAGCCCTGCAGCGCGCGAAATGCGATTAAGCTCTGCATATCCCATGCAAGGCCGCATAGCAGAGATCCTGCCAAAAACAAGCCCATTGCGCTCATATATACTTTTTTGCCGTCAAACCTTCGCATCATCCAACCGGAAAATGGAACGGCAATTCCCAAAGCCAAGACATATCCGGTCACAACCCATTGCGTAACGACAAAGCTGGCAGAGAACACTTTTGCCAAATTATTTACTGCAATATTGACAATGGTGGTATCCAGCATCGGCGGGAGTGCACCGAACACTAAAATCCACGCGATGCTGATAATTCCTTTTGGTAATTTTTCTTTTTCCAATATCTCCACCCCTTAAGGTACACTTTGCACCTTATAAGTATACACGCTTTTAAAATAAGGTGCAACATGTACCTTATTTTAATCCCGACAAAATGGTATAATGTTTTAGAACCAGTTGCAAAACTTACTTGTATACTTAATTATTGCTGGAAAGAGGTTGGACACAGGAATGAACAATTCAGGCAGGAACATGCGCAGGCGCGGAGACGCACTGAGTGAAAGCATTTATGATGCCACTATAGAAATGATCCAAAAAGTTGGCTATACCAATCTTACATTTCAGCAAATCGCGCAAGCCGCAAAAACAAGCCGTACCGTAATGTACCGCCGCTGGAAAACCAAATATGATTTGATTCGCGAAATAATGGTATATAAAATGACGAACATACTGGGCGGTGAATTGATTGACAGGATTGAGGACACAGGAAGCCTGCGTGGTGACTTGCTACAGTTGCTTACACTTTATCAAAGCATTTATGCAGAGATTGGACCTGAAATAATGAATGCGATTTTATTTGAGATAGGGCAAGACCGCAAAAAAAAGATTGAAATTGAAGTTAACGCCACAAATAAAAATATCCTGGTCATGCGTAAATTGCTCGGGTTCGCCAAAAACAGGGGTGAAAAAATAAAAGAGGTCAGCGATGCGACACTGACCCTGCCTTTTGACTTGATCCGTGTAGAAAATCTTCTGCGGAAAGATGTGATTGACAGAAACCGGCTTGAGTTATTGGTTGATGAAATACTGCTTCCGGTTTTTCTTGCATAACGTCCATTCCCAAGGAACCGGAAAAGTTCGATGAACGACTGGCACAATTTATGGAATGATCTAAATATGTTTTTGAAAAAAACCAGAATAAGCTCCGGAAGAAGAATAAAGCACATACCAAATCAGCAATCGGGAATAAACAATGAACTTTCGTGATACTCCCAGGCAGGTACCGTTTATGTAAGTATATTATAAAAATTTCATTTATCTGATAATAATCATCCGGGTTTCCTGACATTGTCACTGCCAACACAGTGATTCCGCAAAAGCTCAATGCCTGGAAACCCTTTATTTACAAGTTTTTCAGCCCTTCTATTGATCCTCCCTTGTCATCAATGTCACACTCTCGACATGTGCCGTTTGCGGGAACATGTCAAGCGGGACCACTTTTTTCAGGCTGTAGCCCCCGCGCAGCAAACGGTCGCAATCTTTGGCCAGCGTGGCTGGATTGCAGGAAACATAGACGATCCGCGGCACTTTAAGGTTGAGAAGGGTGTCGATCAAAGCATCATGCAGACCGGTTCGGGGCGGATCGACGACCACGACGTCCGGCCGCAGCCCTTCTCCGGCCCAGACAGGCAAAAGCGCTTCCGCTTGCCCTGTGTAAAACTCGGCATTTTCAATCCCGTTTCGCTTTGCATTCTCTTTCGCATCAGCAACCGCATCGGGAATGACTTCCACCCCGATCACCCGTTTGGCTTTTGCCGCCAGCCAAAGCCCGATCGTTCCCACACCGCAATACGCATCGACAACCGTTTCCGTTCCGGTAAGGTGAGCCACCTTGGCCACTTCATCATAAAGCTTTTCCGTCTGCAATGGGTTTAATTGAAAGAAAGCACGCGGGGACAGCAGAAAAACCAGATCACCGATGCGTTCTTCCAGTTTTTCTTTCCCCCACAACAGGCGGTTTTTCTCACCCAAAACCAACGAGGTTCGGTTCGGATTGTGATTGAGGATGATGCTTTTCACCTGCGGAGCCTGTTTGCACATTTCCGCAACAAAGGCTTGTTCCTGCGGGAAAGTTTTCGTCCTGGTCACGAGAACCAGTTGTATTTCCCCGGTTGCAAAGGAAATTCGCGCCACCAGATGACGCAAAACCCCTTCATGCTTCTTCTCATCATAGATGGAGATTCCCAGTTTCTCCGATATATCCCTGGCGGTTTGCAACGTTTTGTTGATAAGAGGATGCTGCACCAAGCAATCACTCACATCGACCAAACGCCGGGATGAGGCAGAATACATCCCCATCACGACCTTTCCCGCGATCATGCTGACAGGAAGCTGTGCTTTATTGCGGTAAAACCAGGGATCATCCATGGTAATCGTCGGCTCGATCGGAATCGTGGAAAGCCGGGTGTATTTTGCAAATGCCTCCTCAAGCAACTCCCGTTTCAAACGTCGCTGCATTCTCCGATCGATGTGTTGCAGTTGGCAGCCGCCGCATTGATGGTAAACCGGACAACGCGGCTCGACCCGGTAGGCTGACTTCTTTTTCCATTTGATGAGCTTCGCCCGGACAAACGAAGGTTTCACCTGAGTGACGCGGGCGCTGACGATTTCTCCAGGGATAGCGCCGTCAATAAACACTACTTGTTGCTGATGGTAACCGATCCCTTCGCCGTTGATGCCGATGCGGCGGATCGGAACTTCAATCACCTGTCCTTTTTTCAAGCGAACTTTATGCTGATACTCCGTTTTTCCCATCTGACTTATCCCTTTCCCATATGATCTCATAACGATTCCTTGAAGAGCATGGACTGCCTTTTTGAACAGCTCCGGAACCTCATCCCCGCCCCGTCCCCTCTTTGCGGCAGAGCCCCTCTCCTCTTTCATTACTCCGTCCCGCACTCCTGATCCCAAACATTTTACCATTTTCCCCAAGGCATGGGACAGCAAGTCAAAGAAAACAAAGATTGTTGAAAGAGTTTTTAAAGCGGAGTCTGCCGGATCCGGGCGTTTCTCTTTGCCCCCGGTTACTTTCCATAAAGGACGCGGCTGAAAAACACTCCCCCGCTTCACCTGAACATCTGCCAACTTTCAGCCATCGCTTTCCGATGGAGCATCCTTCTTCCTCTCAAATCTTTTTTCCGCTATGATATATTAAAACGAAATAAGCCCGGAAGCTTCTGTTCCTTCCGGGCGATGAAACAATGACGGCTGATGGGTGGCAATGTCATTCCTTTCAAGGGGGGGTTCTTATGAATATTCGCCCTGCGATGATCGCAGATGCCCGGGAAATCGCCAAAGTGCATGTGAAAAGCTGGCAAACCACGTACAGAGGCATCGTGTCAGAGGATTATTTGACCAGTCTCAATCCGGAAGAGAGCGCAGCCCGCTGGGAAAAACATCTGCGCAGTGACAGTGTGACGTATGTGGCAGAAACACCGGAGAAAAAAATCGCCGGATTCATCTGCGGCGGCAAAATCCGAAGCCAACAGCCGGTGCAAACCGGAGAGGTTTATGCGCTTTACCTTTTGCAAGAAGTACAGAGACAACAACTCGGAACCCGGTTGATGCGGCAGCTCGCCGAATCGTTACAAAAGCAAGGATGCAATTCTCTCGTGGTCTATGTAATAAAAGACAATCCTGCCAGGCGCTTTTATGAAAAGCTCGGTGCCATCCCCGTGAACTCGGAAACCTCTTGGATCGGGGATCAGGAAGTAGAAGAAATCCGGTATGAATGGGTCTCGCTTGATTCACTTTTAAAAAAGGCTGAGCAATCGACCACACATCAATGACAAAAACTCCCTCTTGCAGTCCACCGTGCGACAGGCCGCTTTTCACGGGATCAGGTCAAGAGCCGGAGAAAAGGCTGGACGGGGTAAGAACGGAAACAAATTTGTCACAAATTTCTATTTGATATAATAATCAAATCATTCGATAAACCATTTATGACATCTATTGATAAAAGCATCGGACAAACAACAGAACCGTTTAAAATTCCGATCCTTTTCTATCGAATTCATTCTGACAGTCGGAGGAGGAAAGGAGTATAATAAAGAAAGGCAGCACGACAACTTCGTATCCCTCCCTCCCCCTCGTTGGCAGGGGGGCTTTTTGTCACCCAATCTATTATTCGCATCCAAACTTCGTTTTTTGTCCCCGTCGGACGATTTTTTTGTAAAAAAACAGACGAACATGCCGAAGATGTCCGTCTCAGCCTCGTAACGGAGTTTCAAAAAAAGTCACCGGATCTTGGTGCTGTTCTTTGCTCCCGGTTCCTTCGTCACAAAATACCGTAATCCCCCGCAGTTTTATCCAACTGTCAATCGCGCCATTTTTTCTTCTTTGCTTTTCACTGATCCTCCCAAAAAGACCGGACGCTTGGTAACGATTTGTGCATTCCGTCCCGTTTTTGTGATCAAATCCGCCTCTGTCTCTTCATTCCATCCCGATACGATACAGCCGATTTCCGTTTCCCTCTCCTTCTGCCTGAACGCCCAGCCGTGGAACTCCATTCCCCGACCGCTCCAGCGCTTTACCTGCTCCTCCCAGTCAGATTCCGTAACCGCATCTCCCGAGCGCAAGTAAATAAACTGTGTTCCCGCTTCTGCCGCCCCTTCGACAATCCAGGGTTCGGCCTTTTTGACCCGTCGGAAGGACTGCCAGCGTTCGATGTTGCACAAATCTTCGACCATGGCACTGGCAGTCGGATTTTCACCCGCTCCCTGCCCGATCAAGGTGAGATCCTGAATCCGGTCACCCTCGAGGTAAACGGCATTGTATACATCATTTACCTTTGACAGCAAATGCGATTTAGGAATGAGCGTCGGACAGACAGAACAGGCGATCGGCCCGCTTTCGCCAAATTGCTCCGCCTGGGCCAACAGTTTTACCGTATAGCCGAGCCTGTCCGCCAGTTCCAGCTCACCTGAAGTAACGTCGGTAATTCCCCGGCAGCGAATTTGCTCGACGGGAACATCGGCATCAAATGCCAGCCGGATTAAAATGGACAATTTATAAGCCGCATCACGCCCTTCGACATCGGAGGAGGGGTCAGCTTCAGCATATCCTTTTTCCTGCGCCTCCTTCAGAATTTCTGTGTATTCGCGTTTTTGCTCACTCAATTGCGACAGGATATAATTCGTCGTTCCATTTAATATCCCGCAAATCCGATAAACATGATTTGCCTTCAGGAAATGTTCCAGGGTGCCGATCACCGGAATTCCGCCGCCGACACTCGCTTCATACAAGAGCCGTACCCCATGCTGTTCCGCCAGTTCTTCCAGCTCGCGGCCGTGTTTGGCGATTAACTCCTTATTGGCTGTCACGACATGACACCCTTTTTTGATCGCTTCGATCAGATAGGTGCGGGCTGGTTCAACACCTCCTATCGCCTCAATGACAACATGGATCTGCTGGCGCAAAATCTGGTTATAATCGTCGGTCAACAGATGATGGATCTCCTGTATTTCCCGCTTTTTCTCGAGGTTTTTGACCAGAATGGAACGAATATTGAAAAATCTGCCCGTGCGCCGGGCGATCACATCCTGATTCTGCTGAATCATCTTAAAAACTCCGCTTCCCACTGTTCCCAAACCGAGAAGTGCCACCTGAACTTGTTCCACGCTCTTCCCCTCCTGATCCAAAATAAAAACCCCCTTCAGATAAGAAGAGGGTTCTGTTCCAAGAAAAACCTTTGCCTTCTTATCTCTCAGTGCCAGATGCACTGCAGGAATTAGCACCTTGTTTGCCCATACGGGCAAAACGGTTGCCGGGCTTCATCGGGCCAGTCCCTCAACCACTCTTGATAAGAAATGAAGGATATTCTCTTTATCGTGACATAGTTGAAATTATTATGGAATGGATAACCCTGATTGTCAAGATCCAATGTCAAATAATTTCGTTTTTCAAAACGCCGAGCCTCTCGATCTCCAGTTCAACCTGATCACCGGGTTCCAGCCAGCGATGCACTTCTTCCCCCAATTCCAAGATACAGCCGGTGCCCACCGTGCCGGAGCCAATCACATCACCGGGGGCCAATACACATTCGGACGAGGCCCGTTCAATCATTTGCGCAAATGTCCAATAGAGATCCTTGACATTGCCCCTGGAGACTTCGCGGCCGTTGATGCGCGCGGTCATCTGTAAATCCCAGCGCTCGCCCTGCCTGCGGTCCTCCAGTTCATCCAGAGTGACCAGATACGGACCGAGCGATGTGGCAAAATCTTTTCCCTTGGCCGGGCCCAGACCTACCGCCATTTCCTGCCGCTGCGCATCCCTGGCGCTCCAGTCATTCATGATCGTAAAGCCGGCGATATACTCCAGTGCCTTGTCACGGGCAATATTTTTTCCTTTTTTCCCGATAATACAGGCAATTTCCAATTCAAAATCGAGGCAATGGGTATACGACGGCTTCTTCACTACATCTTGGTGGCCGACAACCGCATGGTGATTGGAAAAATAAAAGACAGGAATCTGGTACCATTCCGGAACCATATCAAGGCCGCGTCGGGCCCGGCAGGTTTTCACATGCTGTTCAAAGGCGTAAAAATCACGGACGCTGGGTGGAACCGGAAGCGGGGAAAACAATTTTACCTCTTGCAGGGGAATGGTGACAGGTTCCCCCTCGACAAACAATCGCTCAAGCGGCTGCAAACGAATCAGCCGATCCAGTTCCTTCAGTAAAACAAGTTCCCCCTCCCCTCGTTTTAAACAAGATAGCAGATCGGTGGCCAATTCGTACGGAAGGGAAACACCTTTTTCTACTTCCAGCCACTTTTGCGCAAATCCGACATCAACCACATGCCGGCCGATAATCCAACCAAACCTCGCCCCGGCATCATCGCGGGTATGAATGTTCAGGTCGTCCTCTTTCACTTTGTATGTAACCAGTTTCAAACCGTATCCCCCCTTAGCTTAAGCATATTCGCGCCAAAATATCTTTTGCAAGTGCCTGAAGAAAAACAGACTTTATCAAGATCGGCTCGCACGATCTTCATAAAGTCTGTACAACAGGCTCTTTCGCCGTCAGTGTTTCGCGCACGATCCGCCGGCTTGCTCCCGGTGAGAGAAGCGGCGTAAATCTCTCACGAATCCGCTGGCGATTAAAGCCGGGCGAAAAAAATTTTTCAATCTGAATGCGAATGGTGGAGGGACGTGTAATCATCGCCACCCGATGATGCAATAAATACTGCTGGTTTGCTTCTTCCTGGCCGGGAAAAGCCTCAAAAAGAAACATCGGTAATCGCTTGGCAATCGCTTCACTGATCGTCAGGCCACCCGGTTTTGTCACAAGCAGATCAGCAGCCGACATGAACAAGGCCACATCGCGCCGGAACGCTTCAATGAGAATATGGGGACAATCGTGTTTTTTCTTGAGACGTTGGTAGAGATTGTGGTTTTTTCCGGTTAAAACGACAAACTGAATCCAGGTGAATCCCTTCAGCTCTTCGACAATTTGTTCCAGCGGACCCAGGCCTGTACCGCCGCCCATGATGAGCACCACGGGCCGGTTTGGATCAAGCCCCAACTGCAAGCGGGCCTCCAAAGCGGAAACTTCTTCATAAAACGCGGGATTGATCGGGATGCCCGTTTCCAGCAATTTCAATCCCGTTTTCCATTGAATGCGTTCCAGATCCCCGCGCCTGAGCAACTGTTTCGGTACACACAAAACATCCGGAACCCTGGCGAGCCAAATCGGGTGCAACTCATAATCGGTAACCACGCCGACAGTAAGAACGTTTTCCCAGTCAGCCGGACAGAGCAGTGTGCCGAAGGGATGGGTCGTCACAATGCGCGCCGGTTCATCCGGAAAGAGCTGGCTCAGTTTTTTCCGGATCGTCCAACCCATTTTTTCGATCATCTCGCTCGAGACATAGCGAATAATTTTATTGTGATGAGTCCAATCATAAAGGTAATGATACAGGGTTGGAAATTTATTCAACATACCCTGATAACCGGATTGCAACAGGGGATGGAAGGATCCAGGAATCAATTTTAAAAGGTCGACCACTTCAACCGAAAGATGCGGCCGTTGTTTTGCAAATTGGCATTCTAACGCTTTCGCAGCAGCATTATGGCCTGTCCCAAATCCCATTGAAAGCAGCAATATGCGTTCGATAGCGATTCCCCCCCTTTGCACCGTTCATCCCCATTATACTTTTCCCGTCCCGTCAATGGATAAAATCCACATTTTTTATGAGCAATATTAACCATCTTTCAATCTTTCCGAGCCATCGACCGTTGCGCCAAGCGGACCATTTCTTTTACCATGTTTCCGCCGATGAACCCGCCGATTTTCCCTGCATCTTCTGCCCGGATGTCTCCATTTCCTCCTCTTTTCCGGAGGGGGATATCAAACTGTTTGGCCACTTCCATTTTTACGTCTTCCGGATTGGTTATATTCGTCCCGAGCACCTGGTTTACCACTTCTTTTTTAAAGCGGTTCACCCCTTCTTCAGCACCCGGAACCAACAGGCGATTTCTCCCCCGCCTCGGCATGCAAACCACCTCCTTGAAGGTAGTGTGCGAGTTATGGACCGTGATTATGAGGGGAAGCCGTATTTTTATATTCTACACTATTTTAAACACCGAGCAAAAGAAAAAGGAGATGGTTATTTCAGAAACAGATGATTGCCGATGTGAATCGCTTTTCGGTGCTTCGCCTTTTTCTCCATCCAGGTGGAGGTGGCAATTTCAGGGTTGTAATAATAAAGGGCTCCATGCGTCGGATCCGCCCCTGCCAGCGCTTCTTTTACCGCCCGATACGCTTCCTGATCCGGTTTTAAATGAATCTGCCCGTCATCGACCGCAGTAAAAGCGTTGGGCTGGTAGATCACCCCGCGAATGGAATGAGGAAATTCATCGCTTTGGACGCGGTTGAGAATGACAGCGGCCACAGCCACTTGTCCCTTAAACGATTCTCCGCGCGCTTCCCCGTAAACGGTGTGGGCCAGGAGGGCTAATTCCTCCGGCGAAACACGCATCTTGGGGCGATGCCGTTCCGGATGATGTTTCACTTTGGGTTCCCTGCGCATATCCCTGTCGCTCTTGCTGACTTGTCGTAAATGATATTTCCTCGTCACGTATTGAACCGCTGCGTCCGCAAACGTGGTCTTATTTGTCCAGTCTTTATAGTTAAAACCCGCTTGTAATTGCTGTTTCATTTTCATGGCAACACTCTCTTGTTTCATCTTGACCAGTGTGATCTTCTTCTCCGCTTCAGCCTGACGCTGTTGAAAGGGCAATATCCCCAGCGTCAGCAAGAATGAAACGACAAGCGGGAAGGTTATTTTCGCAATATTCACTCAATTACCTCCCCTATTGTTTATTCCCTTTCACACCGCCGTTTTATGAATGAACCTGCGCCTGAAAGGGGTGAAATTAAATACAAGTATTTTAATTTTACATCAGTCATTCTATAGCAATCCTCTGTGCACCTCAATAGTAAGTTCCTGCCAGTTAATCCGGACAAACGCGTACTCTGTTCGATTCGCCCCCGGCACCCGAAAGATGCAAAAAACCTCCAGCCGGGAAAGGCTGAAGGTTTTTTTGTACCTGATATATTAGCCGCGTGCAGCGAGGAAGCGTTTGTTTACTTCTTCCCAGTTGACCACGTTCCAGAATGCTTTAATGTATTCCGGACGTTTGTTTTGATATTTGAGGTAATAAGCATGCTCCCAAACATCGAGCCCGAGGATCGGGGTTCCGCTGCCGTCCATCAGCGGATTGTCCTGGTTCGGGGTGCTGAGGATTTCCAGTTTGCCGTCTTTGACAACGAGCCAAGCCCAGCCGCTTCCAAAACGTTTGGCCGCAGCATCGGCAAATTTTTCTTTGAATGCGTCAAAGCTGCCGAAGGTTTCGTCAATGGCTTTGGCTACTTCGCCGGTCGGTTGTCCGCCGCCGTTCGGGCTGAGAATTTGCCAGAAAAGGCTGTGGTTGGCATGACCGCCACCATTGTTGCGGACAGCGGTGCGAATGCTTTCCGGCAAGGCATTCAGGTTGGAGATGAGCTCTTCCACCGTTTTTTCCCCTACGTTTTGCCCTTCAATCGCAGCATTCAGATTGTTGACATAGGTTGCATGATGGCGATCATGGTGAATTTCCATGGTTTGCGCATCAATATGCGGTTCCAGAGCGTTAAAAGCATAGGGTAAAGCCGGCAATTCATATTTAGCCATATCAAACCCTCCTATGTAATCATTAAAAATAGATCCTTGGCAAAGGCCAAGGGAGTTAAATCAAATTGTTACACCTCTTTATTATTATGCTAAAAATCGATTCTTATAGTCAACCTAAACGGACCCGTTCGCAAAAATCTTCTCCAGGCAAGTCACATCTTCCAGGATAAAATCAGCACCCAACTCTTCAAATTTCGCCCGTGCCGCCTGCCCCGTCAACCCGGTCAAGGTGGCGGCAAAATCGCACCCCATCTTGCGGGCGGCCAGGAAATCCGCAACCGAATCTCCGACGATCAAAATTTGTTTTCCATCGGCAAGCGGTAAAGCTTCCCGCAGGCATGCAGAAATTTCAGCTTCTCTGCCCAGATACGCTTTCACATAGGTATACGGCTCCGGCTTTCCCAGCGGGGCAAACTCCGGATAAGCCTCTTCCGCAGCAATGACATCCGTGGCCGTCGCAATATGATTTTCCGCAAACAGCGGGAAGAGATCCAACTGTTCAAACGGAACCTTTGTTTCCAGGAAGGACCGTCCCGTCCCGATGCCGATCGTAATCCCTTGCTCACGCAAACCGGTCAACAGCTTGCGGATCTTCTCCGGCTGTGCCAGCGGAATCTCCTGATATAAAAAACCTTTTTTGCCCGATTCCCTCGCGTCTCTCCCTTCGGTCTGCCTGTAAAGCTCCGCTCCGAGATACCATTCCTGATAAACCGAATATCCCAGTTCCCATAATGAGCTGTTGCGGGAAAACTGGGTGACCGGAATGGAAAACCACTCGGAAGCGAGTTCATTGAAATAGGTGAGTAACTCATGTTTGCTGATCGCTTGCTTCCCTTTGAAAAGTTGGGGAAATGCCGCAAATGATGGCCGGAACGAGGCGATTTCCGCTTTGCCCCAGCCGGCCAAGGAACGAAGGGATTCTTCGGTAATCGGTTCAAGCAAAAACCGTTCCACCTTTTCTTTATGCCGGGGTACCAGAGTTTTCAAAAGCTGCAAAAGCTGTGCGGAAAATCCCAAAAAAACCATATCCCAATTGGAATTGATTCCCTTTGACTTCATCCAGTCCAAAACGCGGTCATGATCAAACACGGTCTCCCGGATGAATCGAATCTGCTCTTCCCCGGGCTGCGTCGTATGCCTGTCTTTTTCCGCCGCCAAAAAATGCGGAGCGTAGAGCAGTTCCCAAATCGACAAGGCCGAAGCATCAAAGCAGCGTTCTTCACTTAAAAAAACTCCATCGACATCAAATAATATCATCTTGTACAAAGCCGGTTCCTCCTACCGATGTGCAATTTGCTTTATTGTAATAAAGGAAACAGAATACTGCAAGGCTTCCGTCATCGTGATGTGCATAAATTTGGATGACCGCATCTTTAATAATTTACTAATCTCGTAAAAAACAATACTTCACATCGCATAATGAATAGATTATGATCGAAATAGACAGAAGAAATTTGCCATTTTTTGTCCGTTGCGAGCATAATTCCCAAACATAAATGGGAGGGGAAGACTCATTGCCAAAGAATAAATGGCTCCGCTATCTTTCCTGTCTTGTCGCGCTCGCGCTGATTGTGATCCTGTTTCCTGCCAACACGCACGCGGCCGCTTTTCCCGATTACAAGATCGAAGTGAACAAAACCACCAATAAACTCTATCTCTATCAAAACGGAAAAGTGATCCGGTCCTATCCCGTTGCCACGGGGCGAAGCAAGAATCTGACGCCGGAGGGAACTTTTCCGATTGTTGTGAAAATCGTAAACCCGGGATGGAAAAACATTCCCGGCGGACGGGCCGACAACCCTCTCGGGGTTCGTTGGAACGGAATCAGCGTTAACGGCGACCGCGGACGTACTTATGGCATCCACGGGACAAACAATCCCCATTCGATCGGAAAACATGTTTCCAATGGATGCATCCGCATGAATAACAAAGATGTGATCGCCTTATACAACACGATTTATGAGGGAACCCCCGTCTGGATTCACTCCGGCAAAAGCGATAACCATTGGCGGGGTGACAGTCGCGTCGGCTTAAAGCCTGCCACGGGTACGGCCACCATTACCGGACAAAATGTGAATGCGCGCACCGGCCCTTCCACAGGGTCATTTGTTCTGACCACCTTAAAAAAGGGAACGCGTCTGTCGTTGACCGGGATCTCCGGTGACTGGTACCAGGTGAAATTGCCAAACGGGCGCACCGGTTTTGTCTACAAACCCTACGTAAAAATCTCGGGCGTTAAGACCGGACCGGCACCGACTCCGGCTCCGCAGTTCCATTCGGCGAACGGCCAGATTGCCATCACGGTTAACAGGGCCAATATCCGCACAAGTCCCAGCTTGAATTCAGCCATTTTCACGCAGGCCGGCAAGGGAAGCAAATTTACATTGACTGCCGACAGCACGGAATGGTATCGGATTCGCTTGAGCAGCGGAAAAACGGCCTACGTCCATCATTCCGTGGCAAAGGTTGTTTCAACCGCAAAGCCACCTGCATCCAAACTGACGGTCACGGCCTATCTTGCCAATATCCGTTCTGCTCCCTCGCTTTCCGCATCGGTTCTGCAACGCGTAAGCAAGGGCACCATACTTACGAAGACAGGGTCTGCAGGCGATTTCTTTCAAATCCGCTTAAAGAGCGGGCAAACTGCTTATATTCATAAGTCCTGTGTAAAATAATTCCATGATACTCGCAACGGTTTATCGGGCGCCGGGGAATGCGCCCGTTTTTCTTTTTGCCTCCACTCCTCAGGGGCTGTCGGCACCATGTATCTCTCTTTTTCCGGCTCGTGGTCGCTGCCCGATAAATAGAAAGGAGTGGAATATCTCCACTCCTCCACATTTCATTTTAACGACAGCATGCGATCCAAAGCTACTTTGGACCATTTTTTCGTTTCTTCATCCACTTCGATTCTGTGAATCGGGCGGCCTTCCAGGATACTTTCCAATGCCCACAGCAAATGCGGACGGTCGATCCGGTTCATCGTCAGGCAGGGGCACATGGTGGTGCTGAGCAATACGATTTTCTGTTCCGGATGCTCCTCCGCCAGGCGGTGAACCAGATTCACTTCGGTTCCGATCGCCCATTTGCTTCCGGGCGGAGCGGCTTCAATCGTTTTAATGATATAGTCCGTTGAACCCGCCTGATCAGCGAGCTGCACCACTTCAAAAGAACATTCGGGATGGACAATCACTTTCATCTCCGGATCCTGTTTGCGGATGCGGTGAATCTGCTCGGGGGTAAATTTTTGATGCACGGAACAATGCCCTTTCCACAAAATCATCCGCGTATCCTGCAAACTCCCTTTGTTCTCTTCGAACTGGCCGCTTTGCGGATTCCATATGACCATTTGCTCCAGCGGAATGCCCATTTTGTAGGCTGTATTTCTTCCAAGATGCTGGTCCGGCAAGAAGAGGATGCGTTTTTTCTGTTTAAAGGCCCACTCCAGAACGAGATGCGCGTTGGACGAAGTGCAGGTCGTTCCCCCGTGCCGTCCGACAAACGCTTTGATCGCCGCGGTGGAGTTCACGTAAGTGACCGGAATGATCGTGTCCCCAAACTCCTCCTGCAACACTTCCCATGCTTCTTCCACTTCTTCAATATCAGCCATGTCCGCCATCGAACAGCCGGCCCTCAAATCGGGCAAAATGACCATTTGCTCATCCTGCGCCAGCGTATCCGCTGTTTCGGCCATAAAATGGACGCCGCAGAAAATAATATACTTGGCCTCTTTCTGCTCTGAGCCAATCCGGGCCAGGCGCAGGGAATCACCGCGAAAATCGGCAAATTTGATCACATCATCCCGCTGATAATGGTGTCCCAAGATCACAAGATCTTTGCCCAGCCGCTCCTTGGCGCTCCGGATTCGCGCATCCAATTCTTCGCTTCCCATCGTACGGTACTGTTCAGGCATTTCCATATCGACATAGCCAAGCAGATCCATCGCCATCAGGCATCCCCCGTTCCTTTTTCAAAGTCCAAACTGATATCGAGTGAGGTGACCGAATGTGTTAACCAGCCGAGCGAAACGGCATCCACACCTGTTTCGGCAATCGCGCGAATCGTCTCCGGTGTGATTCCCCCCGACGCTTCCGTCCACACTTTTCCATCGATCAGCCGTACGGCTTCCCGCATGGTCTCCAGATCCATATTATCCAGCAAAATGGCGTCTACATCGTATTTCAAAATCTCTTTAACCTGATCCAGCGTGTCCGCTTCCACTTCGATTTGCACCATATGACCGACATAGTTGCGCGCCTTTTCAATCGCTTTGGCCAGACTGCCCGCCATCGCAATATGATTGTCCTTGATCATCACCCCGTGGCTTAAGCCAAAGCGGTGATTGCTCCCCCCGCCGACGCGGACTGCATACTTCTCCAGCTGGCGCAAACCCGGTGTCGTTTTGCGGGTATCCAGCACTTTGCAATTCAAACCTTCCAGTTTCTTTACCAACCGGCGGGTGATGGTGGCGATGCCGGACATGCGCTGCAACAGATTGAGGGCAACCCGTTCCCCGGTCAAAATGGCACTCGTCGGACCGGAGATTCGCGCAACCGGAGTCCCTTTTTCCACTTCCGCCCCTTCCTCGACCAATGCCGTCCAGGCAATCTGCGGCTCCAGCTCTTCAAACACCATCTTCGCCACGGGCAAGCCCGCAATGACGCCGGGTTGTTTGGCGATAAAGACACAAGAGCTTTGATGCCCGGCAGGAACGAGCGCTTCGGTCGTCAAATCCCCGACTCCCAGGTCTTCGTTCAAAGCTTCACGAATAAATTGCCGTAACGCAACTGTGTTCATCCTTGGTCCCCCTTAAATCACATTGTGCCTTTGCACCCAATCCGGACTTGGATCAGGATAGTCAAAGCGATAGTGACCTCCGCGGCTCTCTTTGCGCCACAATGCTGCTTTCATGATGATTTGTGCAGTTGTTAACATATTTAAACATTCCAGCATACCGGGTCTCACTTGTTTTTTTACTTCATCCAACAGGGAAAGCCCCTGTTTAAGCCCCTCGGACGAGCGAACAATTCCCGCGTGATCCCACATGATCTCCCGGATGCGGTCTTTGATCGTTTCCTCAGTTTGCTTATCACTGCACAAAATTGGAGATACAAATTCTCCGTCAAACGCCGCTCCACTCCGCTCGCTGTAGGATGAAAGCTCCGCCGCCACTCTCTGCGCGAAAACCGCCCCCTCCAAAAGCGAGTTGCTCGCCAGCCGGTTGGCTCCATGCACTCCGGTGCAAGCGACTTCCCCACAGGCAAACAACCGCGGAAGCGAAGTCCGGCCTTGGAGATCGGTACGAATTCCGCCCATGATAAAATGAGCCGCCGGTGTAACCGGGATCAGGTCATGTTCGGGATCGATGCCGCAAAGCACCGCCTGGCGATGGATTTTGGGGAACCTCTCCTTAAATGTCCGTCCCAGCTTCGTCGCATCCAGATAAACGGATCTCCCTGCTTGCATTTCCATATAAATCGCCCGGGAAACCACATCACGCGGCGCCAAGTCTTTCCAAGGGTGAACCCGCTCCATAAATGCTTCACCCTCATCGTTTACCAGAACCGCTCCTTCTCCCCGAACCGCTTCGGAAACAAGAAACATCGGGTTTTGCTCGACTGCCAGCGCGGTCGGGTGAAACTGGATAAACTCCATATCCATCAACTTGACTCCGGCACGGTGAGCCATCGCAAATCCATCGCCCGTCGTGACAAGGTGATTGGTCGTATACCGGTAGATTTGACCGCAGCCACCGGTCGCCAGGACAACCCCTTTTTTTGCAAAATAACCAATCGGTTCCCGATCCGGATCCGCGACGACCACTCCGGCACAAACTCCGTCTTTTACCAGCAAATCGGCTACCATCGTATGCGTTTCAAGAGTGATGTTTGCATGCGCGACGGCCTGCTTCAACAACGCGGATGTGATGCCGGCGCCGGTTGAATCTCCCATCACGTGCAAAATTCGGGAAACGGTATGCGATCCTTCCCGACCGAGTGCAAACTGATCTCCTCTTTTGTCAAAGGGAGTTCCCCAATCCGATAACATCCGGATGGTTTCCGGAGCCATTTTTACCATGCATTCCACCGATTTCGGATCACAAAGTTCCACACCGGTACGCAAGGTGTCCTCGAGATGCAATTCAGGCGAATCGTCTTCCCCGATCGCCGCCGCAATCCCCCCCTGGGCCCGGTAGGAATTGCTGTCGGCTTTCTGCGACTTGGTCAAAACGGCAACTTTTCCCGTTTCAGCCAAAGAAAGCGCTGTCACCAATCCTGCAATACCGCTCCCTACCACCACGTAATCGGTCATTTCTCGGATCATGTTTGTTTATCCTTTCACAAATTCTTAACAAATTGCTCACCTTTATTTTCTCAGGATTGTTCAGAAAGTCAACCACCAAAATTATCTTTTTCATTTTAAATCAGAAGGTAACAGAGAAAAATGTGATTAATCTCACTTGCCTCTCGATTGGTTTTTTGACAGATTGGCAAAGTGAGACCTATCTTTTTCTTTTTTCGCTATAATAATGAAAGAACAATTTCAGGAAGCGGAGTTGGGTGTATGAAAACCATTTATCTCGATTATGGAGCCACCAGTCCGGTCAGGGAGGAAGCGCTTCAAGCCATGCTCCCTTATTTCAGGGAAAAGTACGGCAACTCCGGCAGCATTCACGACTTCGGGCAAGTCAGCCGCGAAGCGATCGAACACGCCCGCCGGCAAGTGGCTGAAGCGATCGATGCCGACTCTCCGCGCGAAATCATTTTTGTCGGCAGCGGCACCGAAGCCAACAATCTCGCCTTGATCGGAGCAGCTCGCAAACACAGAAACAAAGGCAACCACATCATTACTTCTTCCATCGAACATCCGTCTGTGCTGGAAGCCTGCCGTCAACTGGAAAGAGAAGGATTTGAGGTGACATACCTCCCTGTCGACCGGTTCGGGCTTGTCCGCAGCGAAGATGTGAAAAAAGCCCTTACGGATAAAACGATTCTCGTCAGCATCATGGCGGCCAACAACGAGGTCGGAACGATACAGCCGATCGCGGAAATCAGCCGGCTGCTGAAGAGAAGTTCCATTTTGTTTCATACCGACGCCGTGCAATATTTCGGAAAAGTCCCCATGTCCGTGGCCGATCTGGGCGTGGATCTGCTCTCGATCGGCAGTCACAAGATCGGAGGTCCAAAGGGAATCGGCGCTTTGTACATCCGTAAAGGGGTGCGAATCGAACCCCTTTTCCACGGCGGCGGTCAGGAACGGGGATTGCGTCCGAGCACGTTAAATACCCCGGCCATCGTCGGGTTTGGTGCAGCCGCCTATTTGGCCGCACAGGAAGCGGAAGCGGAATCCGCGCGCTTAACCCGATTGCGGGATGCTTGTTGGCAGCGCATCCGTGATGAAATCGGCGAAGTGGTGTTAAACGGTCATCCCACCCGGCGCTTGCCAAACAACCTTAATCTGAGCTTTCACCGCGTGGAGGGGCAGGCCGTGTTGTTGGAGCTTAGTCGCAATAAAATTTATGTTTCCAGCGGTTCGGCTTGCAGTGCGGGAAAACATGCCGCTTCCCATGTGCTGATGGCCATGGGCACAGATGAAGAAACAGCTTTTCAAAGCCTGCGAATCACGTTTGGAAAAGAAACGACCGAAGCTGAACTCCAGCGTTTTATCACCTGTTTGAAAAAGGTGATGGATGAACTGCGCTCTCTTTTAATCAATGAATCCTAAAGATGGAGGATCGACTCATTGGGTAAGTTTTTCTCCGTTATACTCAGACTGATCGTCATTTTCGCTGTCGCCTTTGCCGCCTGGATTTTGTTCTTCACCCTGCAACAGATGAACTATACGGAGCCTGACCAGGTATACTTAAGCGGAACACCGATCTCACACGCTTTTGTGTTCGCCTTTTTTTGCCTGGTCGCCCTTTTTATCACCATGTTTATTCAACAACGGAAAAATCCGGGCCGTCTCAAACGGCTGTTCTTCCTTTTTTCGGCCTTTTATCTGCTCTGCAGCCCGTTTGTGGTTCTCTCCTTTGACAACTATCTGCTGGTCACCCGGCGTGGTATCGCCTACAACGAATTTTGGAATATGGAAACCATGAAAGCCAAGCGCTGGCAAGATATCGATCACATCGAGCTGGATTATCGTCCGGAACGTTGGCCGTTCAATCCAGGCCCTTACCGTTTGGTCTACCTCGTTTTCTTTAAGGACGGGCAAACAGTGGATTTGAACAATTATAATTCTCCCCTGTACGACGCCAGGGAGTTTGAGGCGATTCACCGGACAATGATCAAGCAAGGGATTCCGATCGAGATCGCGCGGCAACTGCCCGGCGATACCAATCCGCACTCTTTTCTCTACAAGATCTATAAGATGGAACCATGAGAAACCCCCCTCTCACCGGAAGAATCGAGAGGGGGGTTTTGCATGGTTATTTGGCCAGTTCATAAATCGCCTGGGCATAGATGGCCGTCGCTTTTAACAAGTCTTCAACCACAATGTGTTCATCCCGCTGATGTGCCGTTTCTTCCCGTCCCTTGAACAATGGCCCAAAAGCGACTCCGACATCGAGGACGCGCGCATAAGTGCCTCCGCCAATCGCCAACAGTTCTGCTTTTTCTCCGGTTTGCTCCTCATAAACCTTGGACAAGATCCGAATCAGGGAATGATCGGGTTCAACAAAGTGGGCGGGTTTATGGTCGATCTCCGTGATGCGGAAATGATCGTCCGCCAGTTTTTCTTCAATCGCCTCGCAAATTTTTTCTCCCTCACCCGATTTCGGATAGCGGACGTTCAGGCGAATCATCCGTTCACCTTCCGCTTCATAGCTGAAAATGCCGGCATTCACCGTCAAACGGCCTGTAAACTCGTCTTCCATGGCAATCCCCAGTTTTTCTCCGAAGAAGCTATCCACCAGATAGCGATTGATTGTCTCAATGAATTGCCGCCCTGCGGAATCGAGCGGAATTGCAGCCAGGAGCCGGGCCATTTCCAATGCGGCATTCAACCCTTTTTCCGGTTCCGATCCATGATGGGCACGCCCTTTGATCGAGATGGTAACTCCTTCATTTCCTTCTTCGGCATATCCCTGTATTCGATGGGTCAGCAAAAAGTCCTGCACTTTCTCTTTCAGTTCAAACACATCGCCTTCGCCCGCCAGCTTCACTTCTGCCAGGTCAGGAACCACATTGACCCGCTGTCCCGCTTTGAATTGCACCAGTTTCCATTCGCCGTCTTTCGCTTCGCTCTTTTCATTGGTTCCCGCAAAACGAAGATCCAAAAGTCCTTTTTCCGCCGAGATAATCGGAAAGTCAGCATCGGGAGAAAATCCCATTGTCGGCATCTCTTCACGCTCAAAATAATGTGCCATACAACGCCACTGCGATTCTTCATCTCCGCCCAAGATGAGACGAGCGCGTTTGGACAGCGGCAAACCGAGTTCCTTGACGATTTTGAGGGCAAAATAGGCCGCCATCGCAGGTCCCTTATCATCGATGGCTCCCCGTGCATACAATTTTCCGTCACGAATCTCCGGGGCAAAAGGAGGAGAGGTCCATCCGTCACCGGCCGGAACGACATCGACATGAGCGAGCACGCCGATCAGTTCTTCTCCTTCCCCGTATTCGATATGCCCTGCATAGCCATCGACATTTTTGGTTTTAAAACCGTCCCTCTCGCCCAATTTCAGCATATATTCCAGCGCTTCGGCAATTTTCCGGCCAAACGGGGCTCCCAATCCGCTGTCGGCCTCATCTAAAACGCTTTCAATCGCCAGGAACTCTTTCAGTTCTTCCAGCATCTCGTCTTTGCGTTTGAGGACTTCATCGTACCATGCCACCTCTGTCATCAACGACTCCTCCTGCTTTTTCCATATCATATGCCGTTTTTCTCCCCTTCCCTTATGTATCAGCCCAAACCGGAATTCATACTTTAAATTTAAAATAATTGGAGGCATTTGAGCCTTTAGCTTGGAAATTTTTGCTTTATTTTTTCACTGCTTTTACTATATCACGCCTGTCCTGTTTCCGCCAAATCAGCAACGAAAAAATCGTTCCTTCATGCCGTGCCAAAAAGAAAAAACAGCCTGTTCGTCATGATGAACAGGCTGTTGCCGCAGCTTAGGGTTCAAGGAATTTCAAGGCCATATACAGTAAGTACGACATCACGGCTGTTCCCGGCAAAGTGAGCACCCAGGCGTAGATAATTTTGCCGGCAACGCTCCAGCGGACACTGCGCAAGCGTTCCGCCGCTCCCACCCCGATGATCGAGCCGGTGATGGTGTGTGTCGTACTGACGGGCACTCCGATTTTCGCCACCGTGGTCAGCAAAAAAGCAGCTCCCGTCTCTGCGGCAAAACCTTGCGGGGTTTCCAGGCGACTCAGACGCGATCCAATCGTATGAATCACTTTACGTCCTCCTGCCGCTGTTCCCACCCCCATGATCAGTGCCGATGCAGCTGTGGCCCACCATGGAACCGTAAATTGCGAGTGCGAACCGAAAGCGAAGAGAGCCATCCCAATCACTCCCATCGCCTTTTGCGCATCAGACGCACCATGGCTGAACGCCATAAAAGCGGAGGAAAGAATCTGCAAATACTTGAAGATCGTTTTCACCCGCGAACGGGGGATATTGCTGAAAAATCCGCGAATCAATTTGATGATGGCAGCACTGACGATCCCGCCCAGAACGGGAGAAATGAGCATCGCAATTAAAATCGTAATAATGCCGTGATATTGCAGGATCGAAGGACCCTTGTAAGCCAGGGCGGCACCGATAATGCTGCCGATCAGGGCGTGGGAAGAGCTGGTCGGCAATCCCATTAAAACCGTAATCACATTCCAGACGATCACGGCGATTAACGCGGAAAGAAGCACAATTAAAGTAACATAATGGATGTTGACAATATCTTCCCCAATCGCTTTGGCCACTTCCGTTGAGAAAAACGCACCCGCCAAATTGAGAACAGCTGCCAGCAAAATGGCCATCCACGGCGACAGCGTCCGCGTACCGACCACCGTCGCAATCGCATTGGCGGTATCGTGCCAACCATTGGTAAAGTTAAAAACCAGAGCAAGCGCGATCACAGCCACCAATATCCAAAAAGGATCAAGCATACTTCATGACCACGCTTTCCATGATATCCATCACGTCTTCAAAGGTATCTGTCACGTCCTCCAGTTTTTCGTAGATTTCTTTCATCTTGATTAACTGGATCAAGTCGACCGGCTCCTCAAACAGAGAGCTGATTCCTTCACGCATTAATTTATCCGCTTCATTCTCCAGCATATTGATTTCAATCGAGATCTTGCGAATCCCGGCATAGTCCCTTTTTTCCAAAGCCCTGAAGGCGTCTTGCAGGTACACGGCCGATTTTTCAAAGATCTCCCCAAATTTGCTGAGATACGGGGTGGGATTGTCAACATGCATATAAACGAAACGGGCGGCACACGCTTCGATCCCGTCGATCACATCGTCCAAGGTTTGTGCCAATTTTAAAATATCTTCATGATCGAGCGGAGTCACAAAGGTTTGATTCAACTCTTTGATGAGCAGGTGAGTATACTCATCCCCTTTGCTTTCCAGCTCTTTGATTTGCTCCGCATATCTTTCTTTCTCTTCGAGTGTTTCCACATTCTCACGGAACAATTGCACAGCTTCAATGATATTGGCTGTGGCATCCACCATCATTTGATAAAAAAGGCGATCCTTAGAGCGGTTAAAAAGCACGTGATTTCCTCCCAGTCAACCAAAATTCAACCAAGAATATATTAATCTTTAATATTGTGTACTGAAAACCGGTTCAACACACTTTTTATAAATCCTTTAATCTTGATTAACAAAAACTTTACAATGGTAAATTATGGGGATAAGTTGCCAGTGAGGATCATCCCGATCGCTGCGATTCCCGCACCGGAAATGGCCAAGGCGACCAGCCAGTCCTGGCCTTTGAACAGCTTTCTCTTCCTGGACAGTTGCATGGGGATGTAGAGCACAAATCCCGCCAGATAAAGAGAAGAGACCATCAGCAAATAATCCAGGCCCGCGGCATACAGGAGCCAGCAAGAATAAAGTGCAGCCAGAAATCCGATCAGACCATCCCGCACTTTATCTTTATCATTAAGATAAGTTTCCCCCGTTTTTACCAACTTTAATTGATATAGTGTTGACAGGAGGTAGGGAATTAAAACCGCCACACTGGCCATCGAATAAACCGCCTGATAAGTGGATGCGGAGAAATGAACGATAATGACGAATGCTTCCGTGATCAGGCTTGTCCACCACAGGGAAACGATCGGCGTATTTTTGCGGTTTTCCCGCATAAAGCTGCGGGGAAACATGCCATCCTGCGCAGCCACATAGGGAATCTCAATCGTGAGCAGAATCCAGCTCAACATCGCTCCCGCAATCGAAATGATCAACCCGACATTGATAAGAACAGCCCCCCACGGTCCGACGATCTTAGCGAGAACATAAGCCATGGACGGCTCCGGCAACGCCTGCAGTTGCTCTCTGCTCAAAACCCCCAAGGACAAAATGGAGATCAGCATATAGACCAACAATGTGCCCAATAAACCGAATACGGTCGCCGTGCCGACATCCCGATGCCGTTTGGCCCTTCCGGACAAAACAACGGCTCCTTCAATACCGACAAATGCCCATAAGGTAACCAGCATCGAATCCTTTACCTGTTTCATGATAAGAGTCCAGGAAAACGAACCGTTTCCCCAGAAGTCCGTGAAAAAGATTCCGCGGTGAAAGGCAAAGACCAGGAAGATGATGAAAATGAAAATAGGCATCAATTTTCCAATCGTGGTGATAAAGTTGACAAAAGCCGCCTCTTTCACCCCGCGCATGACCAAAAAATGAAAAGCCCAGACAAAAAGGGTTCCGCCCAGCAGAGAAGGAAGATTGTTTCCCTCTCCAAAGATCGGATAAAAATAATTCAGGGTGCTGAACAAAAGCGGAATAAAGGAAACCAGTCCCAAAATCGAGGCAATCCAATAACCCCACGCGCTGTTAAACCCGATAAACGCTCCGAATCCCGCCCGCGCATAGCTGTAGATTCCCCCGGTCAGTTCGCCTTTGCGCAAGGTCAAATTTTGGAATACCAGGGCCAGCATCACCATTCCCGCCCCCGTAATCAGCCAGGCGATCATCACCGCTCCGCTGTTGGCGGCTGATGCCATATCCTTGGGCAGATTAAAGGCTGCTCCCCCGATCACCGAACCGATGATGGCTGCCATCAGCGCCCATAAACCCAATTGCCTTTGTTGTCCCATTCTTCATTCACTCCATTGATGAGCTTTATATCGATATAAATGACAATTTATCGCACACATTTATGTATACTATATTAATTCGTTAATTTAGTAAAGTGATAAAGATTGGAAGCAACATAAAAGGCGCCAAGCTCCTTTTCGGCTTGGCGCCTCCGTTCAGGCGTGAACATTTGCGGCCAGATAGGTTCCTTCAATATGTAAGTATAGGATATTCAAATCGCAAATTCGCCTTGACAACTCATTCATTTCCTCCGTCAGCCGCAAAAATGAAGTTTCGTCGTCCATTTCCTTCAGATCATTGAATTTCTGCATATACTCCCTTTCCAACATCTTGACCCGTTCAGGAATTTGCGAACAAATCTCCTGGCATTTCAATTCAAATTCATCTTGAAGTTCTTTAGACAACGCCTCATATTCCTGATGTAAAAAGGGACGCTTGATCCCCAGCCGCTGGTCGTATCGAAACTCAAACGGCACCGTATCCATCGATGATTCTCCCTTGCCTTTTTGTCACTAGTGCACGTCTGCTTGATTTTGTTTCAGTTTATACAAATCCATTTGTTTTTTCAACAGATCGTTTTGCAACAATTGCTTGGCCTGTTTAATAATCTCGGTTTTATCTCCGCCTTCTTTGCTCCAGTCATCAAGCAGAACGTTCGCCTGATTTTGCCAGTTCTTATCCAGCTCCATAGAGATTTCCTGCTGGCGCCGATCGGAATAATCCTTCAATTGGGATTTGCGTTCATGAATCCAATTATTAATCGTGTCGAAGGTTTCCGTATCGACTTTGCCTGTCTTTTCAACGAAATGGTTCGCCTGATCCAGGCGGTTGTATTCTTGCTCGATCTTGCCGACCAGATTGTCATGAAACTGCTCCAGCCGATTTTCATCCAAACGGTGCTCTTTGATGATCGAATCAAGCGCTCTCATTTGCCATGGAGAATTGGCCATTTTCAAAGAGAGCTTTCGCTCTTGAAAGGCTTGATCCAATTTTTTCGGATCGTCAACCGCTGTATAGTCGCCACCTGTGACATCGGTCACTTGCTTCAGTTTGGTTTCCGTTTTCGGATCGACATCGATGCCGATGACATGAACATTGGCCAGCGCGTTGGAGAGGTGGAGATTCTCAGCCGCCTTAACCGGATCACCGCCACAGTTTTCATAGCCGTCGCTGACGATGATCAACTGATTTTCCGCTTGCGTCGGAGCCCCCGGCATCATGTCCTGCTTGCTGGTTAGAATCGCGAGGGCCATGGGAGTATAGCCGGTCGGTTTGATCTTGTCCAGCACTTCCTTCCATTTGGACTGATCCGGCACGGCACCCGAAACCAATTTGGCGGTGCTTTGGCAAGAAAGCGGTTTGTCCTTTTCCTCGGCACTTCCCTGATTGCCGTAAACCCTCAACTGAAAAGCCGTCTTATCCTTGGGCAGGGAGTCGGCAAATTTTTGGATCGCCTCTTTGGCATAATCCATCTTCGTCTTTCCATTTATTTCCCCGTCCATGCTCTTGCTTGTATCCAAAAGGACGACAAAATTTATTTTTTTCGGAGCAGTGGGTTTTGCCGGCAACGTGCTGGCTGAAGCAGATGAATTCGCACCGGATTTTTGCGTTGTGTCTGCCTTCCATCGGTTAGCGACCTGCTGCCATGCATTCACTTTATCTTCATAGCTGGTTTTACCCAATTCATCAAAAAACTGAACATCATTTTTATAATTTTCGCCAACCAACCCTAACAGATAAGCATACGCTTTGTCATCCGACAATCCTTTCGGCATCTGCTTCAACGCCTTGATCACCCTTGATTGGTTGTACTTGTCGCCGGCGTATTCTCCTTCTCCCCGGTCTGCAAGGATATCCGGCAAGTCCGTATGTGGAGCCGGGCTTCGCGGAAGATCATCTTGTTCGATTTCCTTTTCCTCCTGGGTTGATTGATTGTCTTTGATCGCCAGTTGATCCAAATGATTTAATTGGTCCGGCTTATCAATTTGGCTTCCTGCCGTCTGTTTGATTTGCTGGAGCACCGGAGAGCAACCACTCAGAGAAAAGGCAGCGACAAGCATCCCGAATAGCAGAAAACAAAACTTTCTTTTTTGCATAAGCCCTCCTTCTGAGTCGGCTTTTTGGTTGAAGGGATGCCCCTTCACCTTCTGGTGTACCAGTTTGATTTTAGCTTACTTGAACTGTACTCATTTGACAACATCCGGCCGGCGGAGCGATTGACAATCTTGCGGCATTTTTCATTTCCCATCCACGTTTTTCACTTGCACCGCTGTTAAGGAAACTTCCTCCCGGGCGCTACGACAGCCGATGGCTCGCTCCCCTTCAAACATGGACGGGGATGATGTAAATCCAGTTTATTCAATGTTTCCGGCAAAATGAACCGTTCACCAAGATCGTTCTCCTTCAGGGGCAAATGCAGGCGCTACGATTGTGCCATTTGGTTCCATTGATTCCTTTGTTTGTTGAAATAAAAGGATTTCGGTATAATAACGGTTAGGGACAAGTTGCCCTGACAGAGGAGAGCTGTTAAGAATTTTTCACATAGGACGGATCGTTATGAGCAAAAACAACCAATTGCGTGTCGTAGTCGGCATGTCCGGTGGTGTCGATTCATCGGTCACCGCTCTGCTTTTAAAAGAACAAGGCTATGATGTGATCGGCCTGTTTATGAAAAACTGGGACGACACGGATGAATTCGGACACTGCACGGCAACGGAAGACTTTGAAGATGTGCGGCGTGTCTGTGCGCACATCGGCATTCCCTATTACTCGGTTAATTTCGAAAAAGAGTATGAGCAAAAAGTCTTTCAGTATTTTTTGGATGAATACCGCAAAGGCCGCACGCCGAACCCCGATGTGATGTGCAACCGCGAAATCAAATTCGGGGAGTTTTTAAATAAAGCCAAACAACTGGGTGCTGATTATATCGCCACGGGCCATTATGCTCAAATCATTGAACGGGACGGTCAAAAATATCTTGCCCGCGGTGCCGATCCAAACAAAGACCAAACCTATTTTCTTTATGCTGTGCACAAACCCCAGCTGATGCAGGCCATCTTTCCCATCGGACACATGCAAAAGAAGGAAGTGCGGAAACTGGCTGAGGAAGCGGGTTTGCCTACTGCCAAAAAGAAAGACAGCACAGGCATTTGCTTTATCGGCGAACGGAATTTCCGTGAGTTTTTAAGCCAGTATCTCCCTGCACAGCCAGGTGAAATTCGGACACTGGACGGGGAATATAAAGGAACTCATGATGGTTTGATGTATTACACGCTCGGGCAGCGCCAAGGTTTGGGCATTGGCGGCAGCGGAACCGGTGAACCCTGGTTTGTCGTAAAAAAAGATTTGTCCACCAATACCTTATATGTTGCCCAGGGGCATGATCATGAAGCTCTTTATTCGAGCGGACTGATTGCAACGGATATCAACTGGCTGGGCGATGGAACCCCGCAAAGTCCGTTTGAATGCACGGCCAAATTTCGCTATCGCCAACAAGATCAGCCCGTTCTCGTCACCCCGCAAGCGGACGGCACATTTCGCGTCGAGTACAAAGAGCGGCAACGTGCAGTAACTCCCGGTCAGTCCGTGGTCTTTTATCAGGATGAAATCTGCCTTGGCGGAGGAATTATCGATCAGACCTTTTAAATATAACTTGGAAAAGGGCTCTTTCAGTAAAAAACTCGAAAGAGCTCCTTTTAAATTTCATCCTCGCTCTGTGGAAAAAGTTTCTTTGGATACACCGGAATCATGGAAGGAATTTCCGCGCAAGGTTGCGAATTTATTCTATTACCATCGACATAATCTTTTCTTTATTCCCTCTATTTTTAAATCCGTCGAAACCGCGAGGCAGGGAGGTTTCCTCAATGAAAGGTAAACAGAATACTCCGGTTCGCAAGCCGGACGATTTGTCTCCCGAAGACTTCAGCTTACAGATCAGACGAAAAGCGATTGGGTTTATCAGTGCCGGCGTTGCATGCTCGATCATGTCATTCGGCGCCTACTGTCTCACTTCCACCGCTGCGGTCAGAAATCAAACCGATGCTGCACCAGTCATCCAGAATCCTGAACCCAAAACAGAAGTGATCCAAACAGCCACGGATCACAAGACTGAAAGCCCGTCACCCCGTCAAATCGCTTCCCGAGGCAATCTACAAACGGAAAAAAGCACATCACTCCCCGCAAATGAAACCGATTTGGCAACGAACCAGGAACGGATCAGCACGCATGTGCCCCATTTGAAGGAGAAAAGCCCATCCACCCATTCGACTTCCCAGCTTTCTCCTGTCGTGGCTCTCAATGATTCCACAAAAGATTCCACAAAAGAAAAAGAGGAACCCGTCTATGAAAGTGATAAGAAGGCAGCAGAGAAACAGCCCAAGCCGATCGATTATTTCGATTTTGATCAACCCGGTCTGATCCAGGAACTGGAGAAAAACGTTAAATGGGCCCAGCCAAAATCAGATTATGCGACCAAATAAAAATAAAAAGGATCGATCAAAACGACCGATCCTTTTTTTGGCGTGCCCTGGAAGATTCGAACTCCCGACCTTCTGATCCGTAGTCAGACGCTCTGTCCAGCTGAGCTAAGGGCACATATTGGTGCGGACGAAGGGACTCGAACCCCCACAGCCTTGCGGCCACAAGAACCTGAATCTTGCGCGTCTGCCAATTCCGCCACGTCCGCACGATTATCAATTTTTTATGGAGGCGGCACCCGGATTCGAACCGGGGGTAAAGGTTTTGCAGACCTCTGCCTTACCACTTGGCTATGCCGCCATATGAATCGATTCATCAGCAATACGATCATACTGGCAGGGGCGGTAGGAATCGAACCCACACTGGAGGTTTTGGAGACCTCTGTTCTGCCATTAAACTACGCCCCTTCAATGGTGCTGGTGAGAGGACTTGAACCCCCAACCTACTGATTACAAGTCAGTTGCTCTACCAATTGAGCTACACCAGCGAAAGTGGTGGCTCGGGACGGAATCGAACCGCCGACACGAGGATTTTCAGTCCTCTGCTCTACCGACTGAGCTACCGAGCCTTATTCAGTCCTCTTTCCTCGATCATCATTTGTTAAGTGGCGGAGAGAGAGGGATTCGAACCCTCGAGACGGGTTTTGCCCGCCTACACGATTTCCAATCGTGCTCCTTCGGCCAACTCGGACATCTCTCCATGTTACTTAGCAAATCATTTGTCTCAATCGAGGCATTTTTTACTTCGTATCGCATCGACAAATATTATATTACACAGGTTCAATTATAATGTCAACAGGAATTTTGATTTAAATTTATTCTGAAATTTTGTTGCCCATGTTTGTATTTTTACGTTTTTTGGAGCGTCATTCTTTCTTTCTGTAAAAGTGTATTGCAGGTACGGGTTGCGTTGTCCCTGCAATCTTCCCGTATTTCCAAATCCCTGTCTGCGACGGATCATTCCCCGCCCCGCTTTTGACAGCTTTCATGCCCTTGTTGTCATTGCCAAAACGCGGGAGGTTTGTCTTTGCTTCTTTTCCCGTAGCAAGAACGGTGAAAGGAAAAGTTTTGCTAACCCTTGCCAAAACTTCTTCCAAACCAATTTTGCCTTATGTTCAAACATGGCGTCAAACTCAGCCCATCGGCATCCGTGATGGATTTTTCCGGCTTATGTTTCCTTACCATGTGCTTGACTTGAGAGCCTTCCAAATTGTTCCGCCGAGAGCACCACTGGATATCCTGGTGCAGATTCTTTGATCTTCGCGGATCCATTTGGTGAACGTGCAACGGTGCAACTAACTGAAGGGGCACATTTGGAGGAATCAATACACAATCCATCCTTCTCCTGCTCTTTTGCATACCATTAACATCTCTTCCATCTGATCTCCCTCACAGAGGAAAACAGCGCTCTTCATCGATATTTGAGAAGAACAGCAGAATCCTTGCAGTCGATCATAACATCCGGATTGCTTTGAACCGTTTCCCATGTATCATCTGTTCCAATTTCACCACGATCCCAGAGAGTTCAAAAAAAGAGTGCAAGACCAGCTCATCCCCTCATCTGACGCCCACTCCCATCTAGCTGGAAGAACTGAAAAAGTTCCTGGCGATTGAAAGCGTTTTGGATGACGCCGACAGCGGATTGGGAGCCCCGTTTGGCCGGAAAATTGCCGAAGCGCTGGAATATATGCTCAAATTGGGCGAGAGGGACGGTTTTAAAACCAAAAATGTCGATGGCTATGCAGGGCATATCGAATACGGCATAGCATATCGAATACGGCATAACTGAAGTCAGAGGTTGGTTTTCTCGATCGTTTCTTGACCCACTGGCTTTTACAGAATACAAAAAAACCACCTCCAACGAGGTGGCTTGTATCTTTGCCTGGCAACGACCTACTCTCCCAGGGGTGAACCCCAAGTACCATCGGCGCTGGAGGGCTTAACTTCCGTGTTCGGGATGGGAACGGGTGGATCCCCTCCGCTATCATCACCAGACAAGTAGTATATTATCATGGTTTTATATTCATTTCAAGAGGTTTTTCCAAAAAAATTCCCGGCAAAAAGTGAACAGCCGACAGAGCGATCGGCTGCATTTTTCGCCTATTTTACAAAGTAACCGACAACAAGGGCCATCACCATGAACACGATCGCGAAGACAGTGGTCAGTCTGATCAGCAACGCATCAAAACCACGCGCTTTCGCTTTGCCCATCAAGTGTTCGGCACCCCCGGCAATGGCTCCGGACAAACCCGCACTTTTGCTCGATTGCAGCAAAATCACAATGATCAGTGCGACGCAAAAAATTGCAAGGATTATTTTAGATGCAATTTCCACGATTAAACCTCCTTGCCCAGCTATTCACTGAATAGACTGTATCATATTGAACTGAGGTTTTCAACAAAGAAAAAGGGATCCCCGCCCGTGTTTGCGGAAAGATCCCCTTTTTTCATAAATTAGCCGCGCAGATTATAGAAAGCGCTGCGTCCCGGATATTGAGCCGTAAACCCGAGCTGATCCTCGATGCGCATCAGCTGGTTGTATTTGGCTACGCGGTCCGTCCGGGAAGGAGCCCCGGTTTTGATTTGACCGGCACCTGTCGCAACTGCGATGTCGGCAATGGTGGTATCCTCCGATTCACCGGAGCGGTGGGAGATGACGGCAGTGTAGCCGGCACGTTTGGCCATTTCGATCGCATCAAACGTTTCGGTCAGGGTTCCGATTTGGTTTACCTTGATGAGAATCGAGTTGCCGACTCCTTTTTCAATTCCGGAAGCAAGGCGTTCAGTGTTGGTGACAAAGAGGTCGTCACCGACGAGCTGCACTTTGTTTCCGAGGCGCTCGGTCAGTTGTTTCCAACCTTCCCAGTCATCTTCAGCCAAACCGTCTTCAATGGAGATGATCGGGTATTTTTGGATCAATTCTTCATAGAAGGCGATCATTTCTTCAGAAGTACGGGTAATGCCTTCACCCGCAAAGTGGTATTTGCCGTCTTTAAAGATCTCCGTGGAAGCAACATCAAGCGCGAGCATAACGTCTTTTCCCGGTTGGTAACCGGCGCGTTCAATCGCGGTTACGATGGTGGCGAGGGCTTCTTCATTGGAATTCAAATTGGGAGCAAATCCGCCTTCGTCACCAACACCCGTCGCATAACCCTTTTCTTTGAGTACAGCTTTGAGGTTGTGAAAGATCTCCGAACCCATGCGGACCGCATCACGGATGTTTTCCGCGCCGACCGGCATGATCATGAATTCCTGGATATCGACGTTATTGTCGGCATGCGCCCCACCGTTCAAAATGTTCATCATCGGAACCGGGAGCACTTTGGAATTAAATCCGCCAAGGTAGGTGTACAACGGCAAGTCCAGAGCTTCAGCCGCAGCGCGGGCAACAGCCATCGAAACGCCCAAAATTGCATTGGCACCGAGGTTAGCTTTGTTCGGCGTACCATCCAGCTCGATCAACGCTTTGTCGATCGCGACCTGATCGAGTGCATCCATGCCGATCAACTGCGGAGCGATTACTTCATTCACATTGCGCACCGCATTTAACACGCCTTTGCCGAGATAGCGGCTTTTGTCCCCATCGCGCAGCTCAATCGCTTCGTGCGCACCGGTGGAAGCACCGGAAGGAACGATCGCGCGTCCCACTGCACCGGATTCGAGAATAACTTCAACTTCAACGGTCGGATTCCCGCGGGAATCCAATACTTCACGGCCATATACTTCAATAATCGTGGTCATGGTTCATTCCCTCTCTTTTTCTGTTATTTGGAGATAATCATGCTTTTCCCTGTCATTTCGTTCGGTTGTTCAATTCCAAGGAGATCGAGCATGGTCGGGGAAACATCGGCCAGGATGCCTTTTTCCCGGAGTTTAACCCCTTTTTTCGTCACAATGAACGGAACGGGGAAAGTCGTGTGAGCCGTATGCGGGCGGCCGTTTTCATCAATCACCATATCGGCATTGCCGTGGTCGGCGATAATGACGGCAACACCGCCTTTTTCCAGCACGAGATCGACCACTTTGCCAAGGCACTCATCCACTGCCTCAACCGCACGCACAGTCGGTTCCAGTTTTCCGGAATGGCCAACCATATCCGGGTTGGCGAAGTTCAGGATAATGGCATCGTGTTTCTCTGCCGCAATTTCCTTCAACAACGCATCGGTAACTTCATAGGCGCTCATTTCCGGTTTCAGATCATAGGTGGCCACTTTGGGAGAATTGATCAAAATCCGGTCTTCACCCGGAAACGGCTCTTCACGCCCGCCGCTGAAGAAAAAGGTCACATGCGGATATTTTTCCGTTTCGGCGATGCGCAGCTGTTTCAGATTGCTGTTTGCCACCACTTCCCCAAAAGTGTTTTTCAGGTCGGTGGACTTATAGGCAACATGCCCCTGAACCGCCACGCTGTATTCCGTCAAGCAGACAAAATAGAGGTCTTCCGGTCTGGACGGACCGCGGTCAAATTCCTCAAAATCATCGTTGGCAAAGGCAAGTGAAAGCTGGATCGCGCGGTCAGGACGGAAGTTAAAGAAGATGATCGAGTCATGGTCTTGAACGCGGCCAACCGCTTCCCCCTTGTCGTCAACCATCACGGCCGGCACCACAAACTCGTCAAAAACCTCTTCTTCGTAAGATTTTTTGATCGCTTCTACCGGATCGCGGAAATCAGGGCCTTCGCCGTAAACCATCGCGCGGTATGATTTGCCTGTGCGATCCCAGCGTTTATCCCGATCCATGGCATAATAGCGGCCATGCACGGAGGCAATTTGGCCCACACCGGTTTCTTTCATTTTTTCTTGCAATTGTTCAATGTACTTCACCGCGCTGTCGGGAGCAACGTCGCGGCCATCGAGAAAAGCGTGAACGTAGACATTTTTCACATTTTCCTTCGCCGCCAGCTCCAACAGGGCAAACAAATGGTCAATGTGACTGTGCACACCGCCGTCGGAAACAAGTCCGCAGAGGTGCAACGCACTTTGATTTTCCTTTACGTGTTTGATCGCTGCCAGGAATGTTTCATTTTTAAAGAAACTCCGGTCTTCGATCGATTTGCTCACGCGCGTCAGATCCTGGTAAACGATTCGTCCGGCGCCAATATTGAGGTGTCCCACTTCGGAGTTGCCCATTTGCCCTTCCGGCAAACCGACCGCGTTTCCACTCGCCTCCAGCGTGGCATGCGGAAACTCATTCCAATAGCGGTCGAAATTCGGTTTACGGGCCTGAGCCACCGCATTCCCCTCTTTATTTTCACGCAGGCCGAAACCATCAAGGATACACAAAAGCACGGGTTTTGGACGTTTCATCATTTTCACCTGCCACTACTTCGCTGCTTGTACCAATTGAATGAACGAACCGGCGTTCAGGCTGGCTCCTCCCACCAACGCGCCGTCAATGTTGGGCTGCTTGATAAAGGAATCGATATTTTCCGGTTTTACGCTTCCGCCATACTGGATGCGGACTTCATTGGCCACTTGTTGGTCAAACTGGTCGGCAACCGTTTTGCGGATAAAGCTGCATACTTCCTCGGCATCTTCCGCGGTGGACGCTTTTCCGGTGCCGATGGCCCAAACGGGTTCATAAGCGATAATCGTCTTTTTCATCTCATCGGAAGACAGCCCGGCGGACGCCGCTTTCACCTGCTTGCGAACCACTTCCTTCGTCTGGTCGTTTTCACGCTCTTCCAGCGTTTCGCCGACACAGACGATCGGGATGAGACCGCCGTTTAACGCCGCTTTTACCTTTTTATTCACGCTCTCATCCGTTTCCGCGAAATAGGCCCGACGCTCAGAATGGCCGATGATCACATAAGTGACCCCCGCCGCTTTCAACATCGGGACGCTCACTTCGCCCGTAAAAGCGCCTTGCTGCTCAAAATGAACATTTTGTGCTCCGACGCCGATCCCGGTCCCGGTGAGTTCTTCAACCAGAGCGGGCAAGGCCAGGAACGGAGCACAGATGACAGCCTCTACCTCTCCCGGAAGATCGGCCTGTTTCAGTTCAGCCGCAAAAGAGACTGCTTCCTCCGCTGTTTTGTGCATTTTCCAGTTTCCTGCGATCACGGGTTTACGCATCTCAGGCTTCCCCCTATTCTTTATCTTGAAGTGCCGCAACCCCCGGCAGTTCTTTTCCTTCCAGGAACTCCAGCGAAGCACCGCCGCCGGTGGAGATATGATCAACTTGATCGGCCAGGCCTGCTTTTTCGATGGCCGCCGCAGAATCCCCGCCGCCGATGATCGTATGAGCGTTTGATTCGGCCAGCGCTTTGGCCACTGCATTGGTTCCCGCGGCAAACTGGTCAAATTCAAATACACCCATCGGCCCGTTCCAGATCACCAGTTTTGAAGCCTTCACCACATCGGCAAACAGTTCCCGGGTTTTCGGACCGATATCGACAGCTTCCATGTCGGCCGGAATCTGGTCGATATCCACAATTTTAACGGTCTTCGGATTGGGGCCGAATTCGTCGACAACAACCACATCAACGGGCATGTAAAAACGAACGCCGTTGCGCTCCGCTTTTTTTATCATCTCTTTGGCCAGTTCCACTTTATTTTCTTCAAAGAGCGATTTTCCGATCTCATACCCCTTGGCGTAGGCAAAAGTATAAGATAAACCGCCGCCGATGATCAGGTTATCCACTTTATCGAGCAGATTTTCGATCACGCCGATTTTGTCCTTCACTTTTGCCCCGCCGACGATCGCCGTAAAGGGACGCTCCGGATTGGTCAAGGCACGGCTTAATGTTTCAATCTCTTTTTGCAGCAGGAAACCGGCGACCGCAGGGAGATAAGCGGCAATTCCCGCAGTGGAAGCATGTGCCCGGTGAGCGGCGCCAAATGCGTCATTCACATAGAGATCGGCCAAACGGGCAAATCCTTTTGCCAACTCAGGATCATTTTTCTCTTCTCCAGGATAAAAGCGGACATTTTCCAGCAGAAGCACATCTCCGTCTTTCATCTCGTTTACCCGGGCTTCAACGGCAGGCCCAACGGCTTCATCCACTTTAAGTACAGACTGACCCAGATATTTGGACAAGGCTTCGGCGACCGCGTTCAAACGCAGTTCCTCAACCACTTTTCCTTTAGGCCGGCCCAAATGGCTGGCCAAAATCACTTTGGCCCCGTGTTCAATTAAGTATTGGATCGTGGGCAGTGCCGCGCGAATCCGGGTATCGTCGGTGATTTTCCCTTCTTCCATGGGCACGTTGAAATCGACGCGGCAAAAGACGCGCTTGCCGCGAACGTCAACATCGCGCACAGATTTTTTATTCATGGGGCTTCCCTCCTTATGCTGAGAAAGAGGAGAGCAGCTCTCCTCTTCCCGATCTTCCAAACCGTTCATTAGTATAACATATTTGCAATTAGTATAACTTCATCCGATTATTTAATTTATGGATCAAAGTCCTTTACCGGCTATATAAGCGGCTAGATCAACAACACGGTTGGAATAGCCCCATTCGTTATCATACCAGGAAACGACTTTTACCATATTGCCTTCCATCACCATCGTGGACAAGGCATCGATGGTCGAGGAGTGGGAATTTCCGTTATAGTCGATGGATACGAGCGGCTCTTCAGAGTAAGCCAGAATACCTTTGAGTTCTCCTTCAGCAGCTTCACGGAGTGCACCGTTTACTTCTTCAACGGTGACTTCTTTGCTCAGTTCAGCCACCAAGTCCACAACGGATACGTTTTTGGTCGGAACGCGCATGGCCATTCCGTTTAATTTCCCTTTCAGTTCCGGCAATACGAGGGAAACCGCTTTGGCGGCACCGGTCGTTGTCGGAATGATCGATTCACCAGCAGCCCGGGCTCGGCGCAAATCTTTGTGCGGCAGGTCAAGAATTTGCTGGTCATTGGTATAGGCGTGAACGGTGGTCATCAAACCGCGCACAATCCCGAATTTTTCGTGCAATACTTTGGCAAACGGCGCAAGGCAGTTGGTGGTGCAGGAAGCGTTGGAAATCACTTGATGGCTGGCAGGATCATATTTTTCCTCGTTTACACCCATCACGATGGTAATGTCCTCACCTTTGGCCGGAGCGGAGATGATCACTTTTTTTGCTCCTCCAACCAGGTGTTTGGCTGCATCTTCACGGTTCGTAAAACGGCCGGTCGATTCAACAACGATCTCTGCGCCTTCTTCGGCCCATTTGATTTGTGCCGGGTCGCGTTCAGCCGTTACTTTTACTTCCCGGCCATTCACGCTGAAGCCATTTTCCGTAACCTTTACTTCTGCGTCCAATTTTCCGTGCACGGAATCATATTTCAAAAGATGAGCCAACGTTTTGGAGTCGGTCAAATCGTTTACGGCTACAACTTCCAATTCGGGATGGTTCAGCATAGCACGGAACACATTTCGACCGATACGGCCAAATCCGTTGATACCCACTTTTACTTTTGCCATTATCTCTTCCTCCTTAATGTCTTATCCGTAGTATCCACAGTTAAGGGTGGGATTCATTCTCACATGGCAATCGCATTTTGCAGAATTGCCCGTGCTGCTCCTTCATCTGTGATCAAGGTGTCCTGGGAAATGTGGGAGCAGATCGCGACAATCGCTTCCGCTTTGCTGGAACCTCCGGCCACGGCCACAGCTTTTTCCACCTGATCGAGTTCCTCCAGCTTCAGGCCCAGCGTTTTGATGCGATGAACGATCTCTCCGTCGCGGTTGAAGTAATAACCAAATGACTCGCCTACCGCTTTCGTCTCCTCCAGTTTTTTCAGGATTCCGGGATCCGATTTGCGCCGGAGCGCCATGGTTTTGGCATCGCCGATCCCGTAAATGACGATACGAGCCTTTTTCAGAGAGCTCAGTACCTCCTGAATGTGCGGTTCGCGGATCAAGGTTTGGTATACCTCGTCGCTTACCTGATCGGGCACATGCATCATGCGGTATTTGCCACCCGTCCGTTTTGCCATCAGGGATGCGATGTAGTTCGCTTCCAGTTCCACCGCTTCCCCAACACCGCCGCGGGCAGGAACAAAAGTGGTCATTTTGAAGGCGGGAGTCGGCAACATCATTTCAGCCACCGCCAGCATGGTGCTTCCCCCGGAGACAGCGACAATCTGTTCTGGTTCCGCCTGCTCCTTCAGGTAACGGGCACCCGCTCTCCCGATCTCCTTCTTGGTCCAATCGGAGTCATCCGCATCGCCGGGAACGATGATGACTTCCTTCACACCCAGAAATGCCTTTAACTCCGCCTCCAATTGGTTCAGGCCAAACAGTTCCTTCATGAGCGGTTCCATGTCGGCGAGCAGCTCACTTCCCTTTTCCGTCAGTTTCATTCCGGTCGAATCGACAGAGAGCAGCCCTTGTGCCCGCAAAAAATCAGCTTCTCCGCGCAGCACTCTTTCCGTCATCTTCAAGGCAGCCGTCAAACTCCGCCGGCCGACCGGTTGCATCAACTGAACATGCCTGAGAATTTCATACCGTTTATGCATGACCTGAAGCAGATCCGGCAACAATTGCTTCTGAAGGTTTAAGATTTTATCCATTTCATCCCCCACCAAAGGGACTTCATACGTCCCGCGTAGGACAAAATCGTCCCGACCCGTTCAAAAAAAATCCCCGTTTCGGGATCAACTTCATTTTATCGCAAAGGTGTTTTTCTTGACAAGCCGTCTTTCCATTTTTATTGAAAATTCAAAGAAAACGCTTACGCCGGGCCGAGGAGACAATCCCCATTTCATCCCGGTATTTGGCGACCGTTCGCCGTGAAATCCGAATTCCTTCTCCGCAGAGCAGATCAGCAATTTTTTGGTCTGATAAAGGATCTTTTTTATCTTCCCCCGAAATGAACTGTTTTATTTTTTTCTTCACTGTCTCCTGTGACAGGTTCTCTCCCGATTTCGTTGCCAGACCGGAAGGGAAAAAATAGCGAAACGGAAACAGTCCTTTTGGCGTTTGCATATATTTGTGCTGGGTTGCCCGGCTCACCGTCGATTCGTGCAGACCGACTTCTTCAGCAATGGTTTTCAGTGTGAGCGGTTTTAAATAATCCACGCCTTTTTCAAAAAACTCCTTTTGCCTGGTCACAATCGCTTCGGCAACCCGAAAGACGGTATCCCGGCGCTGCTCGATGCCCTTGATGAGCCACAGAGCGGACTGCAGCCAATTTTTCAGATACTGCTCCACTTCTTCGCCCATCTGTCCTCTGCTGCGGATCAGCTGCTGGTAGTAATGGTTTACCGTCAGCTGAGGCGTATCGCTCTCATTCATCACGACAACGTATTCATCATTCACTTTCTCTACATAAACATCCGGATATACGTATTGGGTGGGTGCGCCGGTATCATATCCCCTTCCCGGGCGGGGATTGCACTTTTTAATCTCATCAACAGCCGCTTGCAGTTCTTCCATCCCTGCTCCGAGAGCCTGTTCCATCTTGCGCCATTTGCCATCCGCAACATCTTCGAGATGGTGACGGGCAATCTCAATCGCCAGTGGATTGGGATGATCCATCCTTTTCAATTGAATTTCCAGACACTCTGACAGCGAACGCGCCCCGACACCGGCCGGTTCCATCGCCTGGATGACCTCCAGACACTCTTCAAACCGCTTTTCACTTATATGAAAGCGCTTACAGACATGGACGGCATCCACGTCAAGATAACCTCTTTCATCCAAATTATAAATAAGATAATGACAAATTTTCCGTTTTGCCGGCGTCAGATCAAACTCGAACAGCTGTGCCTCCAGCTCTTCAGCAAGCGTTCCGCTCCCTGCTGCATAAGGTTCAAAGACGGATTCCTTTTGCTCTTGCCGATAGCCTCCCCTGCGGCGGGAAACCGGCATCTCCTGAAGGTAATTCAGCCATTTATCCAAATTCAGGCGTTCCGCTTCCAGATCCGGCAACTCCAGCACCGGGTTTTCCGTCATCTGTTCAATGATGTACTGCCATAAATCGCTTGCGGAGAATTGCAATATTTGAATGGCCTGACGCAATTCCGGCGTCATCACCATCTTCATCCTTTGCTCCTGATAAAGACCATAACCCATCTGTATAGCCATTCTTTTCACCTCCGCCCCTTCTGTTGATCGCTCCCGGATTATGGATGACGAAAAACGGTTTCCAATAATATTATAATCGGGTCAGCCGCACCAAACCGCAGCATTGGAATACATGCCTCTCTCTTTTTATCAACATGTAAACTTCCTTTTTCTTCACTTAATCAATTATATTTTAACATAAGAAAGCCTGGTACTTTTTACTCTTTTTTGCCAGTACAAAGACCTGAAATTCAATTAAAAAAATCCTTGCCCCGGTTCATTCACTGTGTTATAATGACTTTCGTCAGCTTAATATTTCATTATGCGCCTATAGCTCAGGGGATAGAGCGCTGGTCTCCGGAACCAGGTGCCCAGGTTCGAATCCTGGTAGGCGCGCCAAAATACTGAAAACCACCACTTCCTTTGCTTTGGAAATGGTGGTTTTTTGTCGTCCGTGCTCCGGTCTAAGAAGAAACTGTCTGAAACCCCGCTGAGATGGCACGCTTTGTAAACTCATTAAGAGGTCCATGCGGCACATCATCCTTTACGGAAACCCACTGATAATCGGAATGATCTTCACTCAGCCGGATCAGAGCCGGGTCACTCAGGAGCCGGACCAGAAAGACGATCTCAACCAGGTGCTGATTCGTGTATTCGGAAACGTAAGAAAAGATCTGATAGGGCCGGACAATCTCCACATCCATATTCACTTCTTCGCGAAACTCCCGTTTCAACGCCTCCTCCGGATCTTCGCCGAAATCCACCTTTCCTCCGGGCAATTCATAGAAACCGGGCATGGTCAATTCCGTCAAAGACCGCTGAATGAGGAGCGTTTTTCCCTGATGATAAAGAAAGCCCCGGCAAATGATTTTTTGCTCCATTTCAACCTCCTGCAACCTCATTGCGCAAGCCCGCCTCTTTTTCAATCGGGCTGCCTTTTTCCGGATGAATGCGATTTAAGGAAAATGTTGTCATGCCGGACCATCAACGCCGAAATGCTTTCCGCGAAACAGGGCAGGAACGCCGCCCTTCCTGCGCCGCTCCCCATCTTTAGGGCGTTGACAATCGTTACGTCAACCGATTTACACATCCATTTTAGCAAATCTTCCCACCCGGTTTAAGCAACTCTGCAAAAGGTTTATCCTTTCCCGCTAAAGGTAAAGATACAGAGGCAGTCTTTTTCAAACAGGATTGATTTGACCTTTTTTGACCTTTAGGGTATGATAATAACAGGAACTGTTGTTGAAGTCAGCTACTCGGATAGAGAGAAAGGAGGGGGAGGGTGCCGTTGAAAACTTTTTCAGGCACCCGCAACCATGAACTTGATTCCGATGGTCGTTGAACAGACAAACCGAGGAGAACGTTCATACGACATCTATTCCCGCCTGCTGAAAGACCGGATTATCTTGCTGGGCAGCCCGGTCACAGATGAAGTGGCCAATACCATTGTGGCACAGCTTTTGTTTTTGGCTGCAGAAGACCCGGAAAAAGACATTCATCTCTATATTAATTCCCCGGGCGGCTCGATCACGGCGGGGATGGCGATTTTCGATACCATGCAGTTCGTCAAACCGGATGTTTCCACGATTTGTATCGGGATGGCCGCTTCGATGGGAGCATTTCTGCTCGCTGCCGGAGCCAAGGGCAAACGCTTTGCTCTTCCCAACAGCGAAGTGATGATTCACCAGCCGCTCGGCGGTGCCCAAGGTCAGGCGTCCGACATTGAAATCCGGGCCAAACGCATTTTGCGCACGCGTGAGCATCTCAACAAACTGCTGTCTGAATTTACCGGCCAACCGCTGGAAAAAATCGAACAAGATACAGACCGTGACTACTTCATGAGCGCGCAAGAGGCCCTGAACTACGGCTTGATTGACAAAGTGCTGACCAGCACGAAAAAGAAATAACTCTCTCCAGGAGACACGGGTTCCAGGTCTGATCGCCGGAACCCGTTTTTACTATGTAAACCGGTATATTCCGCGGATGTCCATTGCAGGGGCAGGTCGCGGTGTCCCCTGCTTGACCAACGGCCAAATGCCAATGATTGTTAAAAAGGAATATCACCCTGTTATAAAAAGAAGGAATTTTTCAAAATCTAGAGATGAAAGCTCCCCACCCATTGACCTGGCAACGGATCGGACAATGGGATTTGGAGCCATGAACCATGGAATTTCCGGTTGCTCGGTTTTCCCGCGGTCCGGTCACTGCGGTATCCGCCCTTTCCGATCGGTGCTTCTCCTATTCCTGATGCAGCCATTCATCCGGTTTGATGATTTTGATATGCACCGGATTGATCGGGGCTGCCGAACGTAAGCGTTTTTGAATGAGATCGACGAGATCATGATAGCGCGAGCGCGGAAAATCCCCTTCAGGAACAATGTACATCATGATTTTCTCGCCGTTATACTCCATCCTTACATCCCGCACACCCGGAACACTGAGCGCCACTTGTTTCATTTTGCTTTCCGGGTAGCCCATATGGGTGTAAGAATGGGAATCTTTGTCCAATCCCGTTTGGTCTTCTGTTTTTTCAAATCGTTGGCAAGCGGTGAAAAAGCAGGCCAGAAACAGCGACAACCCGAACAGAAAAATGCGTTTCATCTCAGGCACACCTCCGTGCCATTATTGTTAATCCGGCCCGGCAAATTATACATGAAAATGAAAAAGCCGAAGCGTTTTTCGCTTCAGCCCGCTTATCTCAGAACCGACTTGCCCGGTCCGTAATCATCCGACTTCAACAGCAACTCTGTCATCACCAAACTCCACATTAAGACGAGTTCAAAAACCGAGCCAATCGCCGGGTTATCCACCGCACAGGCAAAACCGACACCCACAACTGCGATAACAATCCCTGCGAGCAAAACGGGCCAGCGCAACTGCCGCCACAAGAAAAAAGCTGCAACCACCAGCGGCAGAAGCGCCAGGATGGTGGAGTACGGAAAATAATTTTTCGAGGGAAAATACTGGATCACCCCATGGATTCTGACCGGCTCCAAGTTAATCCATAATATATTGGTAAAAATCCCGAGCACTGTCAACAAAAACGTATACAAATGTGTAAAGACCTGAACAATTAAATATTCCGACCATTCGACCTGAATCCGGCGCAAAATATCCAGGGAGACAAAAACAAGAGTGGGCGTTAACAAGACATCGAACAAATAGCGAAACAAGCTGAGCATCTCCAGCAAATCCCCTTCACCGAAAAGGTTGCCCACCGACAGTACCGCATGATCGTAAATGAACGTCAAAATCAGGAATAAAATCCAGGATGTTCCCCAAAACGAGGATTCACGAAAAAAACGAAAACTCCACACAAACAACACGAGATACAAAATCGTAATCAAAGGGTAAAGGAACGTATCCATTTTTTCCTCCAAACGGAATGCTCATCAGTTTCCCTGTTCCATACCTTTTCTTTTATCTTATAAAATAATCGGGATCAAGTTCCGCCTAAATTGTGACACGTTTGATACGATTTTCCGCCCTGAAGAAGACAGCGGCGGACCAACCCCATCTTTTTTTGCATGGGGATGCCGCCGCCTGATGCACTACATTATTCCGGTTTGCTTACGATCTCCGCCAATTTATTCACAGCTGCTTCTTCATCCGAGCCATCTGCCACAATGGTAATCTCCGCACCCCGGGACACGGCCAGACTCATAATGCCCATAATGCTTTTGGCATTCACTTTTTTCGTTCCTTTTACAACAAAAATTTCGGAAGTAAATTTGTTTGCTTCCTGCACAAACAACGCTGCCGGGCGCGCGTGTAATCCTGTTTCCAATTCAACGATGACTTTTTTTTCTACCATAGAAATCCTCCTAACCTAACCATTTGACGATTGCCGCAATTTCCGGGCCATCTCGTCCAATTTGCGCAAGCGGTGATTAATGGCAGATTTGCTCACTTTTCCGCTCGGCAGTACCTGCCCCAACTCCGCCAAATTCATTTCCGGGTATTTCAGCCTGGTTTCCGCCACCTCTCTCAAGCGGGCGGGCAGCTGATCCAAGCCGATCTCCCGATCGATCAGATGAATATTTTCGATTTGGCGCATGGCTGCCTGGATCGTTTTATTCAGGTTCGCCGTTTCACAATTGACCAGACGATTGACGGAGTTACGCATATCTTTCATAATACGCGCATCTTCAAATTTCAGCAGGGAAGGATGAGCCCCGATAATATTCAAAAATTCCCCGATTTTATCTCCTTCTTTAATGTACACCACAAACCCTTTTTTACGCTCAATGATTTTCGCATGCAAATGAAATTCATTCATCAGTTTGCACAATGCTTCGCTATGATCATCATAAGTCGAGACAATTTCCAGATGATAGGAAGCACTGTCCGGATTATTCACCGATCCTGCGGCCAAAAAAGCCCCGCGCAAGTATGCCCGTTTGCAACAAGGCTTTTGCAGGATCGCGGGCGAAATCCCCTCTGTCTGCTCCCATGTCCCCCGTTTAAAAATGCCCAGGTTGTATAATACTTCTCCTGCCTGCCGGGATAAGCGGATCATGTAAACATTGTTCTTTTTCAAGCGCACTTTTCGGCGCACCAGCACCTCCGGCTGGATCTGATAAAGGGTTTTTATCAACGAAAAAATATATCGGGCCGTTGAGGGATTCTCAGTCGTAATATCCAGCATAAATGCCTTTTTCTGCAGCTGCACCGCTCCGTTCATTCGCACCAACGCGGACAGAATGGCCCGTTTGCAGCAAGGTTTTGCGTCAAGTTGGGTCAACTCTTTTTTTATGTTTGAGGTAAACGACATTTGGCATCCCCTTCTTTACCCGCTATGCCGTTTCTGCATGCGCTCGTCAATCAGCCTTTCGATATGGCTGCTGATCCGCTCAGCATCGTGACGCACAACAGAACGATATAGCAACAGGTTATCCGCGATCACGCGGCAACCCATCTCCTGAATCCGGTCAATATCAGGAAGAACCATCTTTTGCCCTTTTTCCGCGTATTTTTCCTGAATGGCAGGGGGCGGAACCTCGTTATTGATGATGGCGACATCAAACAACGGCTTTTCCACATGATCATAAATCGCTTTGATATGATCACTCGCCGTAAAATGATCGGTCTCTCCGGGCTGGGTCATCACATTGCAAACGAAAATCCGGCAGGCGTTGGCAGCGTAAATCGTCTCGCTCATCCCCTTGACCAGCAAATTGGGCAAAATGCTGGTATAAAGGCTGCCCGGACCGATTACGATCGCGTCTGCTTCCTGGATCGCCCGAATCGCCTCTTCCAGCGGCCTCGGTTCCGGGGGATTGAGAAAAACGCGTTTAATTCTTTTCCCGGTTTGCGGGATTTGCGATTCGCCTTTAATGATGGAGCCGTCGGTCATTTCAGCCATCAGGACAACATCTTGCTCGCTGGCCGGAAGCACCCGTCCGCGGACAGCCAAAACGCGGCTCATCTCTTGAACGGCGTGGGTGAAATCGCCCGTAATCTCTTTCATCGCTGCGATCATCAAATTCCCGAGCGTATGCCCGGCCAAGCCTTCCCCGCTGGTAAAACGATACTGGAGTACCCGCTCCAACAGCGGTTCGGTATCCGCCAGAGCAATCAGCACATTGCGAATATCCCCGGGCGGCGGCATTTGCAAATCATTGCGCAACCGGCCTGAACTGCCGCCGTCATCAGCAACGGTCACAATCGCCGTAATCTCGATCGGCAATTTTTTCAATCCGCGCAGGATGACGGACAATCCTGTCCCGCCACCAATGCAGACAATCCGCGGTTTCCTGTCCCGGTTTTCTTTCAATCTTTTTTTCGTTGCCAATGTTATCCGCCTTTCCTGATGTCTCGATGTGCCACACGACAACGTTCATAATCCTTGAATTCGCCATAAAGGTACTCAGCAATCGCCACCGATCGGTGCTTGCCGCCCGTGCAGCCGATCCCGATCACAAGTTGCGCTTTTCCCTCACGGACATACTGCGGAATCAAGAACCGCAACATGTCAACCAATTTATCGAGGAACTGTTTCGTTTCCGCCCATTTCATCACATATTCAGCGACATCCTGATCTTTGCCTGTTTGCGGACGAAGCGAGTCAACATAGTGCGGGTTGGGCAGAAAACGAACATCGAAGACCAAATCAGCATCGATCGGAATCCCGTGTTTAAAGCCAAACGATTGAAACGTAACCGCCATCCCGGCATCATCCCGCCGGGCAAACAACGTGGCTATTTTCTCTTTCAGCTGGGCAGGTTTCATCATGCCCGTATCAATGATATGGTTAGCCCGTCCTTTAATCTCCTCAAGCAATTTGCGCTCTTGCATGATCCCGTCAAGGGGAGTCCCATCAGGAGAAAGCGGATGCCTGCGTCTGGTTTCCTTATACCGGCGCACCAGGGTCTGGTCATCAGCATCCAGATACAGAATCTGATAGTGAATGTCATGCCGTTTCTCCAATTGATCAAGCGATTCAAAAAGAGAAGCAAAAAATTCCTGGCCCCTCAAGTCGATGACCAGGGCGACTTTGCGATATTTGCCATTGGACTCCTCAAGCAGTTCGGCAAACTTGGGAAGCAGGATGGGCGGAAGGTTATCGACACAAAAAAATCCATGGTCTTCAAGGCTTTGCATCGCAACTGTTTTTCCAGCTCCGGACATTCCAGTGATGACGACTAATGTGAGTTCTTTTGCTTTTTCCATGCCATCACCTCGAATCCATTTTTTATATTATACCTTATTTGCGCCCGCGTGCTAAAAGTCCGGCCGCTCCGATGAATCCGGCCCGGTTCCCCAGCTTCGCCAGAACAATCTCGACCCCCTGTTTCACGTTGTCCTGCGCCTCTTTTTCATATGCTTCCCTGAGCGGGTTTAAGAGCACATCGCCCGCTTTTGCAACTCCTCCGCCGATGATAAAGCGGGACGGATTAAGCACCAGGGATAAAACGGCCAAAGTGCGGGCCAGCGCATCGATCGCCTTCGCCACGATTTCGGAAGCCACGGGATCGCCTTTCGCACAGGCGGAGAAGATTTCACGCGCGGAAAGGGACTCTGCCGTTAAAACCGTTTCCCTTCCCTGATCGATCGCTTCCCGGGCCATGCGTACCAGCGCAGTGGCGGAAGCAACCGTTTCCAGGCAACCGATTTGCCCGCAGTTGCACCGAACCCCCTCACGATCCACCTGAATGTGGCCCACTTCACCGGCAAAACCGTTCATGCCATGAAGCAGATGCCCTTCCGCAATCACCCCTCCGCCGACTCCGGTTCCCAGGGTAATGCAGACGAGATCGTCCACGCCTTTACCGGCGCCCTGCCATGCTTCTCCCAATGCCGCAACATTGGCATCATTGTCGATGGAGACCGGAACTTGCCAGGCCTGTTCCAGTTTCTCCTTAATCGGCACATTTCGCCAACCGAGATTTGTTAAATATTTCACAACCCCGTTTGGAATATCCAAAAATCCGGGCAGCCCGACACCGACACCGCCGATTTGATTCCAAGAGATCCCTGCACCATCCGCCAGTTGCTTCGCGTCCTCCACCATGCGCGCAATCACGCCGTCCGGGCCATCCTCTTTCTGCGTCAGATGTTCCGCCTCTGCCAAAACTTCTCCGGATTCCGACATCAGGCCCATTTTCATGCTGGTACCGCCTACATCAATCCCGATATAATATTTTCTCATAGCTGCACCTCAACCTTTGATGTCTCCGTTTTCATTTCTGAAACTAAGCATATCATGCGCATCAGACGCATACAATGCCTAAGAACAGATTCCTGTCCTTTCGGTACATCCCGGAGGGGGGAAGGCATGCCCCCAAGCTCTGACATTTGATGGCTCTTCCACAAAAAAGAAAGGACTGCCGGCTTCGATTAGCCAGCAGCCCGCCCCTTCACCCGATCAGGGCTTATTCTTTCGTTTCGCTGTATTCCTCCAAGAAAGCTTCAATCTGCTCTTTTGTCTTCGCGTAACGACTCGGCAGGCGTCCCACTTCTTTCCCGTCTTTAAATACGATAAAAGCGGGAATTCCTTTTACATTATATTCTTCGGCGATCGTGCGCGATTCATCGACATCCAGCTCGCCAAATTCAAATTGGCTGGCAAACTTGGCAGCGATGCCGGGCATGTCGGGAGCCACCCGTTTGCAATCGACACACCAGTCGGCGCTGAACTCGACAACCTTATTTCCTGTATTGATAAACGAATCAAAACGATCTTTATCCAGTTTTTTCATCAGGACGTTTGCCTCCTTTTAGGAAAAACACTTTTTCGCCATCGGTTCCAAGATTTTCGCATGGCGGGAAACCGTCGACAGCGAAACCTGATATTTTTCCGCCACTTCTTTTTGCGTCAGGGCAAAGCCATGGTATTTGGCCGCCAGGTATTCAAGAGCAGCCGCCCACCCCTCCACTTTGCGCACAGTAGTCACCTGCTCGGGAGAGTGGGTCATCCATGCTGCCCACAAGCGTTCAATCGCCTCTTGCAACTGGCGGGAGCGCCCGGGTATGTTCTCCAGACAGCAATGGAGCACTTCCTGCCATTTCCCCCGCTCGGCCGGCTCCTTTTCATTCTTGCGCCCCGAAGCGGCTGCCTCGATCTGGCGCAGGAGAAATAAAGCCACTTCCCGCAGATCTTGGTCTTCATCCTGTTCAATAAACGATTTCAACAAACTTCTGACCTCGTCATCCGCAATCCAGCCGAGCAGACGCAATACATGCAATTTGGTCTCACGGTCTCCTCGGCCGAGCGCCCAGAAAAAAGAGGAGCGGATTAGCGGATTTGTTTTGATCTGCTGCAATAACTCGCTGCTGTCATTGCCGGATTCAAAGCGCAGGAACTGCTCTTCAAACGGCAGCTGATAGTGATAGTACACCTTTGGAATCTCTTCCATTTGCAGCCACTCATCCATATGCTCCAGGTAGAAAACAGGAACCTCGGACTCAGAATGAATGGCCGCCGCTTTTTTCCAGAAATACCGGGCGCGCTCATAACGGCCGGAGTTCCATGCCGCCACGGCCGCATAGTGATAAAGGCTCGGTTCATGCACTCCATCCAGCTTGATTAGGCGCACGAACAGCTCGTAAGCGACGTGATGTTCGCCCAAAATCCCGAGTGTGGTCGCCAATTTGTAAGTATGTTCCTGATGAAACGGAACCAGTTTTTTGAGCATCTCAATAATGCCCTCGTTTTTTTCCGTCTCGCCGGTATGATGGCTGAGAACAGCCAGATTGCACAGGGCATGCAAATTGTTGGGATCGATTTTAAGTACCTGTTCAATCAGGTTCATCGCTTCCTGCAATTCCCCTGTATAGTAGTAGGCCAAAGCCAGATTGTTGCGGGCCGCCAGAAATTCCGGATGCTCCTCGATGATTTCCCGCAAGAGCCTGATCGCTTGCAGAAAGCGCCCTTCCTCCAAGTAGGCCCTTGCTTCTTCATGCTTCATCATGTACGGAGGGAGCCCGGCCGGAACCACTTCTTTCGGCGGACGTCCCATCTCTTCGGCCAACATGTACAGCATGTCTTCCGCTTCTTCCGCATACTCTCCGCTTGGATCCATGGTCAAATATTCGAGCAGGTAATCTTCGGCCAGCTCCAAGTCTCCCATATTGGCCGCATTATTCGCCATGTAAAAGAGACATTCGTACAATCCCGGATCAACTTCATCCAACACTTTCCCCAGTACTTCGTTTGACTCCTCGAAGCGCCCCAATTCCGACAAGATCCCCGCCAGATTGCAGTAGTTGACAGGATTGTCAGGCTCGAGTTCCATTGCCAGACGAAAATATTTCACCGCTTTATCATATCGGTGGCGGTCAAGCGAGCGAACGGCGCGTTCAAAGAAAAATCCCGCATCCATCCGCAAACGAACAATTTTTTCATTTTTATTATTTATGCCAACCTGAGTCTTTTTCATCTTGAATCCCCCTCACCCAGCAACACGTTTCCGAGCTGTGGTGCGGTCCGTTTTAATGATGAACTTCTCTTTCGCTTAAAAACTTTGAGATACTATTTTATCCATATTATAACCTAAGTAAATGGGGAATGGGAAAAAGCAAAATGAAAAAAAGATCGCCAATCCTGACGATCTCTTGAACAAAGTGGCATCTGATTCAGTTCTCCCCGTGTGATTTGCCGTTTTTCACATTGCGTTCTTCCAGTTCACGCAAAACCTCGTCCAACGGCAGTTTTTGCTCCCGGAGCAGGACGAGCAGATGATAAAGCAAGTCCGCCGTTTCATGGCGCAACTCATCCGCCGAGCGGTTTTTGGCGGCGATGATCACTTCGGCCGACTCTTCTCCCACCTTTTTCAATATTTTATCCAGCCCTTTTGTAAACAGGTAAGTGGTGTAGGAACCTTCCGGGCGCTCAGCCTCGCGGCGGGCCACGACCGATTCCAACCAGTTGATCACGGAGAAGCGGTCAGGTGCAGCCGTAACTGCCTTGTCAAAACAGCTGTAGGTTCCCCGATGGCAAGCGGGCCCCATGGGAATAACTTGCACCAGAATCGCATCGCCGTCGCAATCATAATGGATAGCCGTAACCTTCTGCACATTCCCGGACGTTTCCCCTTTATGCCAAAGTTTTCTGCGGGAACGGCTGTATAACCATGTTTCTTCTTTGCTGATCGTGAGAGAAAGCGCTTCTTGATTCATATAGGCTAGGGTGAGCACTTCTTTGCTGACTGCATCCTGGATAATCGCCGGAACAAGGCCGTTTTCATCAAATTTTACTTTTGCGGGGTCAAAGGTGACATTCAACGCACTTCCACTCCTTTAGCTCGCAGGTGCTCTTTCACGCTGGCAATCGAAACTTCTCCAAAATGAAAAATAGAGGCAGCCAATGCGGCTGAGGCAGCAGTTTGCTCAAATACTTCGGCAAAATGCTGCTCATTTCCGGCACCGCCCGAAGCGATGACGGGAATGTTTATTTCCCGGGAAATTTCCCGGGTCAGCGGCAGATCAAAGCCGTTTTTCTGACCGTCCTGATCCATGCTGGTGAGCAAAAACTCGCCCGCTCCCCGATCCACCGCCTCTTTTGCCCAGTCCAAAGCCCGTTTGCCGGTGTGGTTTCGCCCTCCGTGCGTATAGACAAACCAATCCCCGGCATCCGGATCGTATTTGGCATCGATCGCCACCACGATACACTGGCTGCCAAATCTCCTTGCTCCTTCTTCAATCAGTTCGGGATTTAAGATTGCCGAGGTATTGATGGAAACCTTATCCGCACCTGCGCGCAGAATCTCAAACATGTCCTCCACACTCCCGATCCCGCCGCCGACGGTGAAAGGAATGCTCAGCTCCCCTGCCGCCCTTCTCACAACATCGCGCATCGTCTTACGCCCTTCATGGGAAGCTGAAATATCGAGAAAAACCAGCTCATCGGCCCGCTGGCGATCATATTCGGCCGCAAGCTCCACCGGATCGCCGGCATCGCGCAGGTTGACGAAGGAAACACCTTTCACCACGCGCCCGTCTTTTACGTCCAGACAAGGGATAATTCGTTTGGTAATCATTGATTCCTCACCCCGGCCACTTCACGCATCGCCTCCCCGAGCCTGATCGCGCCGGTGTACAGCGCTTTTCCGATGATCGCCCCTTGAACTCCTTCCCTTTCTGCCTTTGCCAATTCCTTCAAATCGTCAATTGATTTGACTCCACCCGAAGCGATCACCTGTTTTTTACACGCGCGGGCCAAATCGCGGACCGCTTGCACATTGGCACCTGACAGCGTGCCATCACGGGAAATATCGGTAAAAACAAACGTTTCCGCCCCCAACTGCACCATCTCCGCAGCCAGCTCCTCAGCGGACACTTCCGAAGTATCCAACCAGCCGTGGGTGGCCACTTTGCCATTGCGGGCATCAATGCCGATCGCAATCCGGCGGCCATGTGATTTCAGCGCCTCTTTCACAAAAGCCGGGTCATCCAGAGCAGCCGAGCCGATGACCACACGGCTCACCCCCGCTTCGAGCAAGCGTTCCAGGCGCTTGTGATCGCGCACTCCGCCTCCCACTTGAACGGGAACTTCAACCAACCGGGTTAATTCTTCAATCAATCGGTAGTTGGCCGATTCTCCGGAACGGGCCGCATCCAGATCGACCACATGCAGCCACTCCGCTCCCTGCCTGATCCAGGTTTGCGCCACCTGCAGCGGATCTTCCCCGTACACCGTTTCCCTGTCGTAATCTCCTTGTGTCAGCCGCACGCATCTGCCACCGCGAATATCAATGGCAGGGTATAATTGAAAGTTCATGTTACACTCCCACCTTCGTCTCTGTTAAGAGCACAAATCGCTCCAGCAATTTCCTGCCCAGCTCTCCGCTCTTCTCAGGATGAAACTGCATGCCGTAAATATTGTTCCGCGCCACGACCGCCGTTACCGGCTGATAATAATCCGTGGTGGCAATCACGTCCTCCGCATTCCTCGCCTGCACATGGTAAGAATGGACAAAGTAGACATAATCCTCTTCCAAACCGTAAAAGAGAGGGTGGGGATGCTTGATCGACAGCCAGTTCCATCCCATATGGGGAATCAGATAATCTCCGGAAAACCGGACGACATGGCCGGGCAACAGGTTCAGCCCCTGATAATACCCATGTTCATCACTGCTGGAAAATAACAGTTGCATCCCGAGGCAAATCCCGAGCAGCGGTTTCCCCTGGTTTGCTTCCTGTTTGATGACGGAAACCAGCCCGCGTTCCTCCAATTCGCGCATGGCATCCCCAAACGCCCCGACACCCGGCAAAATGATCCCGCCCGACTGCTTGATTTCCTCATGGTCAGAGGTAACCCGAAACGGGACATTCATCCGCTTCAGCGCCATGGAAACGCTGTGCAAATTTCCCATTCCATAGTCGATGACAGCCAGCATCACAGCACCCCCTTTGACGAGGGAATCCCCTGCACGCGCGGATCAAGCGATGTGGCTTCATCCAGCGCTCTGCCCAACGCCTTGAAACAAGCTTCAATCATATGGTGGGTATTGCGGCCGTAATGAAGAATCACGTGCAACGTCATCCGCGCCTCCAGGGCCAGCTTCCAGAAAAATTCATGAACCAGTTCCGTGTCAAACTGCCCCACCTTGCCACCGGGAAGATCCACCCGGAATTCCAGATGGGGACGATTGGAGAGATCAAGTGCCACTTGCGCCAGCGACTCATCCATCGGGACAAAAAAGTTTCCATAGCGCCGGATGCCCCGTTTATCCCCCAAAGCGCGGCGAAGCGCCTGACCCAGGCAGATGGCAATATCCTCAACCGTATGGTGGTCATCGATTTCATGATCGCCTTTCGCTTTGACGCTCAAATCAAACTGGCCATGCTTGGCAAACAAATCAAGCATATGCTCCAAAAACGGAACGCCTGTCCGCAGTTCCGTCCGTCCCGATCCATCCACGTTCAACGTCAGGGAAATCTCCGTTTCACCGGTTTTTCGTTCAATGCTACCGATTCGCTCTTTTGCTTCCACCTTTTTGCTCCCCTTCCTTCGCATGATCCAGACGCACCCGGATGGAGGCAGCATGGGCCGTCAAACCTTCTGCCCGGGCCAGCGTCATCACTTTTTCCCCGTCCCGGCACAGCGCCTCCCTGCTGTAGGAGATCAGGCTCGTCTTTTTCACAAATTGATCCACACCGAGCGGGGAAAAGAAGCGGGCAGTTCCATTCGTGGGCAGGACATGGTTGGGCCCGGCGAAATAGTCGCCGATCGGCTCCGGACTGAAGTTCCCCAAAAAGACGGCTCCGGCATGTTTTACTTTCCCCAGCCACTGCCACGGTTCTTCGATGGCAAGCTCGAGATGCTCAGGGGCCAATTGATTGGCTGCGGCAAAGGCCTCTGCAAGGTCGTCAACCACGCAAATCGCTCCGTGCCGCCGGATCGATTCCGCCGCAATCTCGCGCCGTTCCAGCCGGTTACATTGCAGCTCCACTTCCTTTGCCACTTTTTCCGCCAAATCGGGAGAAGGCGTGATCAAAACAGCGGAAGCCATCGGATCATGCTCCGCCTGCGAAAGGAGATCGGCAGCGACATACACGGGATTGGCCGATTCATCCGCAATTACGACTATTTCACTCGGCCCGGCGATGCTGTCAATATCAACCTGCCCGTAAACAGCCTGTTTCGCCAAGGCAACATACACGTTGCCAGGGCCGACAATTTTGTCAACCGGCGGAATGCTTTCCGTTCCGTAGGCCAACGCAGCCACCGCCTGCGCTCCGCCAACTTTGTATATCGACGTCACCCCGGCGATCCGCGCGGCTGCCAGGGTCGGAGCATAAACCGTGCCATCGGGCAGAGGAGGCGTCACCATCACCCGTTCCGGCACCCCCGCCACTTTTGCGGGCAAAACATTCATCAGCACGGAGGAAGGGTAAGCGGCCTTCCCCCCCGGCACATAGACACCGACCCGTTCAAGCGGCCGGATCAGCTGGCCTAAAATCGTCCCGTCCAGTTCGGGTGAGAACCAGGAATTCTGCTTTTGTTTTTCATGGTAGGCTGAAATGCGCCGGGCAGCTTCATGAAGCGCTTCGAGAAAAGCGGGTTCCACTTTCCCCATCGCCTCGTCGATCTCTTCTTCGCTCACCTTGAGCGTCACAAGATCGGCTTTGTCCAATTCTTTCGTCAGCCGAAGCAGCGCGGCATCCCCTTCTTGTCTGACCTGTTTGATAATGCTTTGGACAATGCGCCTCTCCCGCTCGGTATCCTGGTCATTCTTCCGCCTGGTATCCAGTTGCTCTCTCTTTATGATCGAGATCATCGCCTGACACACTCCCCAATCACCTTGCTTAAAGCGTTCATCAAAGCCGAAATGGGTTCACTTTTCAATCGGTAACTGGCCCGGTTAGCAATCATCCTGGACGTGACCGTGCAAATCGGTTCAAGCTCAACCAGCCCGTTTTCCCGCAAAGTTTGGCCGGTGGACACAATGTCGACGATCCGGTCGGCCAAACCGATGATGGGTGCCAGTTCAACCGAACCGTTTAGCAGGATTACCTCGACTTGCTGCCCCTTTTCTTTAAAATATTTCTCGGCGATGCGGGGGTATTTCGTGGCAACCCGCGGGTAAAGTCCCGGTCTCCAGTCCGGCTTCCCCGCCACGGCCATCCGGCAGGGACTGATGCGCAAATCGAGCAGTTCATACACGTCGCGTTCCTGCTCCAACAGTACATCTTTCCCCACAATGCCCAAATCGGCCACACCATACTCCACATAAGTCGGCACATCCATCGGCTTGGCCAGAAAGAGGGAGAAGCCCGCTTCCGGCATGGTAATCACCAGCTTTCGCGAATCCTCGTTCAGAGAATCAGAGACGGGAATCCCCGCCCTGCTGAACAATTCGAGGGCTTCCTTTAAAATGCGCCCTTTGGCCATGGCAATGGTCAGCATCCGCCTTCCCCCTTTCCTTCCGGCAAGGTCACAACCCGGTCATAGCGCTTTGCAATCTCGGGCAGCCCGTCCTCTTCCGCAAGCAGATGGGTCGCCACCGCATATCCTTCCTCCCGCAACTGACGGGCCCGGGACAGAGCTTCTTTTTTCCGGTCTGCCTGATAAAACAAGCCGATCGTTTCCCGAGGTTCGGGACGGAGCGGGCATGCGGCAAGCAAATGGTCAAGTTGTACCGCAAAACCGGTCGCCGGCAAAAAACGGCGGAAATGACGATACAACCCGTCATACCGTCCCCCGCTGAGCAACGGGAATCCCTGGCCGGCAGCATATCCTTCAAAGTAAACACCGGTGTAGTAATCAAGGCTGCCCACCAGCCCGAGATCAAGGGTCACCGCTCCGGCGCATCCATAAGCATCCAGATATTCAAACAACTCTTCCAGATGCTGTCCCGCTTCCTGAACGGCAAGACTCCGGCTTCCGCTCGTTAAACGTTTGATCTGATCCAGCGTCGTTCCTGCCTGAACCAACGTTTCAATCTCAATCCGTTGAGACTCCTTCAGCCCGATTTCCCCAAGCTGCTTGCGAAATTCGACCAAATTTCGCGCTCCCAGCTGCTCTTTCAGCCGGGTGAGCGCTTCATCATCCTCAATGCGCTCGCGCAGGAACCCTTCCAACAGCCCGACATGACCCAGCGCGATTTGAAAGGAATCGACCCGGCAAGCGGTCAAGACCTTGACAGAGAGCGCAATCACTTCGGCATCTGCCTCCGCCCCCGCTTCCCCGACCAACTCAACCCCGGACTGAAAAAATTCGGAATTGCGGCCAGCTTCATTTTCCTGCGCACGAAAAACATTGGCATGGTAACACAAACGCAGCGGAAGCGGTTCGTGTTTCAACAGGGAAGTAACCACCCTGGCGATCGGGGCGGTTTGGTCCGGCCGCAACACAAGGGTGTTCCCTTCCCGATCCATGCATTTGAACATGCGTGATTCATCGATGGCGCTCGCTTGGCCAACCGTCTCATAAAATTCCAGGGTCGGCGTCCCCACTTCCGCATAGCCCCATTTGGCAAACTCGGTTTGGATCAATTCTTCCATCATGCGTTTCCTTGCAGCCAGTGGCGGCGGAAAATCACGAAAACCAGTCGGTTTTTCAAAAATAAGCGGCTTGGTCATTCTGGCTCCCCTTCATCCGTTTTGCTTTAGTTTACTAATACGCTAAAGGATTAATTGTTTCATAGTATAACACGCTTGCGGCACTTTGGCTAGGAGGCTTTTCCCGTAAAAAATTTATTGCCGGTTTTGTCTGGCTTTTAGTTGGAAAATCAGTCCACCTGTTCGGTCTCTTTCAGCCAGTTCACCATCTTTTCCAACGCCTTCCGCCGATACGAATAATGCATTCGTTCCGCTGATGTCATATCTTTTAATACCTTTGTCGCACCATCGGGAAGAAAAATGGGATCAAACGGGAACCCCGGCTCCGGTTTGATCCTCTCCGGCCACTCCTCCAAAATGACGCCCCTCGTCTTCCCGGTGAATACCTTCTGTTTCCCTCGCCAGCTTACCCCGACTGCACCTTCAAACCAGGCCCTCCGGTCTTCCCCTGCCAGCAGCTTCGCGATCCCGCGATAGCCGATTCTCTCAAACACGCGTTTGGTCAGGACCCCGGGGAATCCGGGATAAGCGGCCAAATACAGTCCCGCATCATCCACCATAATGGGACCGGATCCGCTAACGGCCGCTTGCTCCAATTTGATGCGGGCCACTTCTGTCACCGTTCCTGCATCCGGTTCGTCCAGCGGAAGGTCGATGCTTTCCACTTCAAAGCCGAATGGAGATAAAATTTCCCTCGCTTCTGCCAATTTCCCCGTATTTTGTGTTGCAAAAAAAATCTTCATCTGACTCTCTCCTCTTATCGCACATCAGGCATGCTGTTCTCCTTTTATCGGAATCCATTTTTGCTCTTCCGCACCCCTGCTTTCCTATCTTAATCTACCCTAAGCCCGTTTTTCATTCACATCTCCGCACCGCCCGGCCATAATTTTAAAAAAGTGGACAAAAAATGACGCTTTGTTACGAATATATAAATATATTTATTTTAAGCTTATGGCCAAAGTCTCCCGGAGCAGGAGGATGCGGGGTTTGGTGGTTTTCTTCACTTTCCGCTCCTGAAAAAGTCGTTGCAGAGAAGCCCCCTTCCGCTGAAGTTTATCCACTGCCCGGATGATTGACTTTTTGTGACTGAACCTGATGTTTCCGATTCAACGCTTGTGGAAAGGAGAGGACGCACATTATGGCGATGTTGGCTTTCTTGTTTTTCACAGCTGGGGTCGTCCTCGAATTGCTCGGCTTCATTCTCATATTAAAAGGAAAAGCAACCTCACTGGAGCCTATCATTCTGGGACTGGTCTGCTTTTTAATCGGTTTTTTGGCCCGCTGAATCCGACCATTTACATAAAAAAGCACTCACCCTCGCCGGATGAGTGCTTATGGCCTTTGTTTTTTATCCCAGCACTTGACTCAAAAACTGACTTGTTCGCTCTTCGCTCGGATGCTCAAATATTTTCTCCGGCGTTCCTGTCTCCACAATCCGGCCTTCATCCAGGAAGACGACCTGATCGGCCACCTCACGGGCAAATCCCATTTCATGTGTCACGATCACCATCGTCATCCCCTCTTTGGCCAGTTTCTTCATCACCGACAGCACTTCCCCGACCAACTCCGGATCAAGAGCCGAAGTAGGTTCATCAAACAACATGGCTTTCGGTTCCATGGCCAAAGCCCGGGCGATGGCCACCCTCTGCTTCTGACCGCCGGACAGGGAGCCGGGATACACATTTGCCTTGTCCTCCAACCCCACCTTGCACAGCAATTTCCACGCCATTTCTTTCGCTTCTTTTTTCTTCTTTTTCTTCACATAAACCGGAGCTTCCATGATGTTTTCCAACACATTTTTATGGGGGAACAAGTGAAAGTGTTGGAAGACCATCCCCACCTCCTGACGAATCCAATTTAAATCGCTTTCTTTTGGGTCGACCTTTTCCCCGAAGAGGTAAATTTCCCCGGAATCGGACTGTTCCAGAAAGTTCATGCAGCGAAGCAGGGTGCTTTTTCCTGAACCGCTGGCCCCGATCAGCACCACCACTTCCCCTTCGTTTACCTGAAGATCAATCTCTTTCAATACTTGCAGCTGCCCGTACCACTTGCTGACCGCCTTCAGTTGAATCAAGCCCCGACACTCCTTTGTTCGACATTAAGCCGTTTTTCCAGCCATCTCAGCATAAAGGTGAAGATGAGAATGAGCGCAAGATAATAAAGCCCGTTAACCAAATAGGTTGGAAACTGTCTGAAGTTGTCCGCAGCTGCCCCCAATCCGCTCGCCCACAGTTCTGTTCCGCCGATGTAAGCAACCAGTGAAGAATCTTTCAGCCCAATAATAAACTGATTGCCCAAAGCAGGAATCGAACGGCGAAACGCCTGCGGCAGGATGATCCGGCGCATCGCCAGCCAATAAGACATCCCCAGGGAGCGCGCCGCTTCCATCTGGCCATTTTCAATCGATTGAATCGCCCCGCGGAAAATCTCGGCGATATAGGCTCCGGCATGGACAGCCAAAGCGATCACCCCCGCCGTAAAGGAATCCAGTACCACGAATTCCGCCAGGCCAAAATAAAGGGTGACAATTTGTACAATCAGCGGTGTCCCGCGAATAATCGCGATGTAAAGAAGAGCCATTCCCTTGAGAACAGGATTCCCCGACAGGCGGCAAAAAGCGAAAAACAAACCGATCGCCGTCGCCAGTAGCAGTGACCAAAAAGTGAGCTGCACGGTCTGCCAAGCCGCCTGCATAAACTCGTCAAAAGTGGTTTGGAAAATCTCCAGTAACGTTATCATCAGCGGGCTCCCTCCTCTTGTTCGTTTGTCAAAATATTCCGATTAAAATATTTTTGGCTGATCCGTTCATAAGTTCCGTCGGCAATGATCTTTTGCAGAGCCCGGTTCATCTTCTCCCTTAACCGGTCATTACCTTTGCGAACCGCAATCGCCATGTTATCCGTGGTCAGCGGCTTACCGACATCCTGAATCGGAAATCGCATCTTGTTCATGGCATACAGGCCGACTGCCTGATCCGTAATCACGGCATCAATCCGATCGGTCGGCAAATCCTGCAAGGCGGTAATATCGCTGGTATACTCCACAATATCCGGGGAATATTTTGCAGCAACATCTTTAAACGTACTCGCCTTGACCACACCGATTTTTTTCCCTTTCAGGTCTGCGGCCGATGTAATGCTGCGGTTCCCCTTTTTCACGAAAATCTGCGCCCCTGAACGGTAATACGGGTCGGTAAAGTCAACGGCCTTCTTCCGCTCATCCGTAATCGCCATGCTCCCGATGATCGCATCATACTTTTGCGCCTGCAAGCCGGCAATGATCGTCTCCCAGGGAGTGGTCACGGGCTTCGGCTTCAATCCCATCTCTTTGGCCAGCGCCTTTCCGATTTCCACATCAAAACCGGTCACCCGGCCCCCATTTTTAAAATCACGATAGTTAAACGGCTTGTACAATCCGCTCATGGCAAATGAGAATGTGCCTTTTTCCAGGGTAATCTGCCCTTTTGGCCCGGGACCGGCACAAGCGGTCAAACCCAAAAACGCCATCAGCAAAAAAGAAATACCGGATATCCAAAGGAAACGAATTACAAAAACCTCCTTTTGCCGATGGAAGTTATTTCAAAATAAACTTCTTGATTCTATTTTGAAATAACTTCCATACTTAAATTGTTTCACTCTATAAAACCCCTGTTACCCTTCTATATAGTTTTGCAAACATTTATATTTAAAATAATTATTTCGCAACTACTTACATCCATTCTTCGTCTATAAAAAGAAAGGTTGCTTGCAGAAAAATAAATAAAATGATCTTGAAAAGATTCATTTTTTTCTACACAATGTAACCCAAAAATATTAAAATTAAATTATTAGTCTCCATTAAGCAATTATCTTTTATTCTTCTTTTTATTCGTTTTTTGTTGCATTCCTCAATCCATATTGGGTTGCATTTGACGAGACATGAATGTTTTCTGGAGAGGAGTTTTTGCATGTACAAGGTGATCGGGCTATACAAAAAGACAGAGAAAGAAGAAGAATTTATAAACCATCTCACCAATAACATTATTCCCCAAGCGCTGAAGATTCCCGGGATTATCAAAGTCGATATCACACACCTCGTCCCCTCCCCGTCATCTCCAAGTGATATTAACGAATACAATGACTATTTCCTGATGTGCGAAATCTACTTCGCCAGCTCGGATGCATTGCAACAAGTTCTGGAGAGCGAACAGGGGAAAGCGATCGCCGAAGTCTGGGTGGGAAGCGCCTCTTCCTTCTTAACCACTTACGTCGGTAAAGAGGAATCTTATACAGCGAGTTTATTTACACGCTATCAAACATAAACCTTTGCATGCTTTTCATCCCTTGCAAATATCCATCCCATGTCTGCACTTGAAAAGCTGGCCGGTCCGTACCGGCCGGCTTTGTTTTTGTCCCCGATTGTGGTATGCTACGTTTCGGAAAATCAGGGTTTTGGAAAGGAAGTTCAGTCCATGATCTATCGCTCCTTACGCCGTTTACTGTTTCAGATGGACCCGGAACAGGCTCACGAATGGACGATCCGCTCGCTCAAATGGATGCAGGCAAATCCATGGATAAAAAACTCGTTTCAAATGCAAATGACCGTGAACAACCCGCGCCTTCACACCACTTACTGGGGACTTTCATTTCCAAACCCCGTCGGACTGGCAGCCGGGTTTGACAAACACGCCAACGTATACCCGGGTTTGGCCGCTCTTGGCTTTGGTTATGTGGAAGTGGGAACACTCACTCCACGGCCGCAAAGCGGAAACCCCAAACCACGCCTCTTTCGGCTTCTTCCCGACCAAGCGGTGATCAACCGTATGGGCTTTAACAACGATGGGGCGGAAGCAGCCAAGGCATCATTTACCCGCCTGCCCCGCCCCTCCATTCCGATCGGCATCAATTTGGGCAAAAACAAGGACACACCCAATGACGAGGCTGCCGAGGATTACCGGAAAGGATTAAATGAACTTTATTCCTGCGGCGATTATTTCGTGATCAATATCAGTTCTCCCAACACCAAGGGATTGCGCGATCTCCAACATGCCGCCTCGTTAAACAGCCTGTTGGCCGCCATCCTGGAAAAGCGCGATGAACTGGCGAAAAAATATGAACAAAAACGGCCAATCCTCTTAAAAATTGCCCCGGATTTAGAGAACGAAGAAGTGGAAGAGATTGTCACCATCGCCCTTGAAAAAGGAATTGACGGTATCATTGCCACCAATACCACCATTTCCCGCGAAGGTTTGTCCTCTCCTTTGCAGAAAGAAACAGGCGGGCTCAGCGGCCGTCCGCTCGTCAACCGCTCCACGGCTATGATTCGCCGGATTTACGGAATCACCCGGGGCCGGGTGCCGATCATCGGAGTCGGCGGAATCTTCACCGGTCAGGACGCCTATGACAAAATCCGCGCCGGGGCCAATCTCATCCAGGTTTATACCGGCATGATCTACCGTGGGCCCTCCATCGCCAAATGGATTAATCAGGAACTGCTCGAACTGATGAATCGGGATCAAGTGTCCAGCATCAGCGATCTGGTCGGTCTGGATCATCAGTAACTCGTCCGTTCACCGCCGGCAAATTTCAGGCTCTCCCTCTTTTTCGTTCGGGAGAGCCTGTTTTATACCGAAGGCGATAAAATTCCGTCAAAACCAAAAGTTTCCTGAACAACTTTTGAAACGGAATGAATAAGGCAAGACAGCTGTCCGGGTCTTCAGACCTTCACTCGAAACATCTGAGCCCCTTCCTTGTAAAAAGCCCGGAAAAGTCCGGGCTGCAGCTTCTCCAACTATGCCTTTAACTCTATACCTTTGACATCAAGCTGATATTTCTCTATGGCCTTTTTTAGCCAATTTTGCTTTGGATGATCAATATAGTTCGTAAAATCCGGTTCCCGGCGATATTTTTTCACAATCCCCTGCTTCCAAAAGTACTCCTGGATGATCTGCCGGATCTTCTCTGCATCTTCATTTTGACAGCGGATCGTCAGCTTGGCATAAAACTCCTTTGGCCGGCCTTCCTTCCGATAAAATTCAACATGAATGACTGCATGGGGATTGACGTATCTATTTCGAAGAAGATAAAAGCTTGTTTGATTATATTGTAATCGATCCAAGCTATCCTGATGTAGCTTTATGTCCCCCTCTCCATAGCGAATTCTCATCGCTTCTGCGATTTCTTTGATCAATTCCGGTTGTAAATCAACGGTACGCAATTCAAACTGGTACTGCTGATACTCCTCCGGGCAATACTTCTTTTCCGGTGGTTTTTCCGGTACATCGATGTCCAGATTATATTTTTCTGCATAGGGCCTTAACCAATTTTTATAAGGATCATTCACATAGTTTACAAAATCCATGTTATAGTCTTCATAAAGATCTTCCGCTGTTTCCACAAATCTACGGAATGCTTGCTGCACCTTGGGCGCATCTTCTTTCCGGCAACGCACCACTACATGGCAATAATCATTTTCATCTCCGACTCCGGCATAAAAATACACCGCGATCACGGCATTCCGGTCTTTTTCCTCATTTCGAAACAGATAGAACAGATCCTTTTCTCTTCGGTTATACCAAGCATCACCGTAATCCTTTAACTCTTCCCCGGAAATCCGGATCTCCATCGCCTCTGCAAATCCTTTGATTAATTCCTCATCTGCATCCAGGCAATACATGTACCACTGGTATTGTTCATAGTCTTCCGGTCGAAACATCTTATCCCTCCTGTTTCTTCGGGGTCACAACTTTTCCGCCTTTCAGGATCAACCTTCTTCCTTCTCCATCATAAACAATCACTTCGATCTTAGGGTGAAGCTTACTGAATTGGTCAATGGATCCATCATACTCTCCGACCTGATTATCTGCCTTAATTAATTTTCGATTTTTCCCTTGACAACCGGGACACGTCCTCCGTTCGGTAAACAGGATGAGCCGGTCTCCCTCTTTCCCCGGACTGTTCCCTAGTTTACTGGATATATATTCCAGTATTTTTGGTTCGGAGTCATACTGGCGCCCATGTCCGATATTCTCATTTTCATCAGGTTGATAATCCATTGGGTATACCTCTTCTTGCCCCTCTTTTGCTTTCACATAGTCAAACTTAAACTTATCTCTCGGGACTTCCTTTACCCATCCCTCTTCAAAAATAGGAATGTTTTTCCCGGAATAAGCCTTCAGCTCATGTTCCGAAATTCCCGCGATTTCCACTTTGGCCGTGGCGAAATTTTTGCCTCCGTCTAAAAGAGAATCTCGAAACTTAACAATACTATTTGCTTTATTTTTACTATACCCTTTCGCAGTTAACTGTTTAGTCGCTTTATCCTTATTTTCAGTCCCAACCAATTCAATAATCTCTTCTATTAGCTTTTTCCGTGATTTTTCCGCTTCGGTGGATAAGCCCTGAGTCTGCTTGGCCAGCAGTTCCGGAGTGATTTTTTGTGTGGGGCTGGCCCAGCCGTGCGGGTCGAGTTGGTCACTGTAGGAGATCACATCTTTCGGGCCGCTGCCGGGACGGAAACAATGGAGCGGCCCTTCCGCAGCGGCAAAATACTTGGGCATGGGCTGGTAGCCGAAGCAAGGATCAGCGGACCTGGCCAGATACTTTTCCAGTTTCGCCAAGACCGGCCCTGTCTGTTTCTGGACGGACGCTTTGACCATCTGAACGGCCGGTTGGATCACCGGTTCCATCAAGTGATAGCCACCGACCAACAATCCCCCGGTCAAAGCTCCGGCCAGCACGCGTTTGAAGCTGAACTTTCGCCCGTGCAGCCAGTCATCAACGATCGTGGTGCCTGCTCCTTCTCCGGCGCCGATCACGATTTTCCGGGAGAAGAGCTTCTGCATGGCTTTCGGGAAGCGGCTGATCCACCGGCTTCCTTTTTCCATCAATGCACCCGCGGTTTTAAACCGGCTCAAATAGGGAAGCATTTTCACCCCAAGCCAGCCCAAACCTCGCTCCAACGCTGCGGAGAAGCCCATGCCGCACAGCCCGAGCACTCCGCCGATGCCGCCTTCCAAAAAGGTGGACTGGTCGATTTTCCCGCCATTGAGCAAAACACTGATCCCAAATGAAGTTATCGCGCCCCCCAGAACCGATGCACCGAGCGGTGGCGCAATAAAGCACAAAACCACACCGACGATGATGACGACGGTAAACAATATGTACCCTTTGTATTTCCAAACCCAGTCCCAGGCGGCGGACAGCCCGTCGACCACGACGCGCGCAAACCGGTCACATACCTTGGCAATCCAGTCCCAGGCTTCGGCAAAAGCTTCTTTCGTTTTCTGCCAGGCAGCCGAAATTTTCTGTTTCGTTCTAGACCAGAGACTGGAAACTCCATCCTTCATCTCTTTCCAAAAGCTGTGATTCTCGTTTTTTGCCTCGGTGACTGCTTTGGACGGTGCCGGTGCAGGGCCCGATTTCACTTTGTCAAAATGATCATTTACTTCCGGAACTTGGAAGCTCCCGCTCTCGGCATAAACCGGGACATGTCCCAGCAGTCCTGCCCCTGCAAAAATGAGGAGCATGACCACAACCCATTTGAACACGCTCTTCCTCATAGCCCTTTACGGAAAGCAAAAAATCCCCGCTTGCTTTTCCGTAAATTTCCCTCTTTCGCAAAGAGAAAGAATCTATTTAATAGAATTTACCTTCAAATTATATAAATTTTTTCATTCGATGGCAGAATAATTTATTAAAATTTTATACAAAAAGCCCTTAAGCAAATATGCTTAAAGGCTTGTTTCCATCGGTGTAACTTTTTTAACTTTGCTGCACCCCCCGTCCAACAACCCGTTCTCGCCGGCGAGAGCATCGTATGACCTGCTACTACCCCTACTTTCTGGTCTTCGCATTTTGAATAATCCGAGAGATTGAAGATATTACATTGCAATGACAGGCGACTGGGTCTGGATCGTACTGACCATCTTCTTGAAAATGAGAAATTGGTTGCCCTCTGCTTCGATTGAAATGGTGAATTTGTCAAAATCCCGAATCACTCCCCTGTATTGAAATCCATTCACCAAAAACAGTGTAACCGGTATGTTCCTTTCCACCAGCTGCGTAAGAAAATTCTCCTGAATGTTGTCCATCAGGACCATTCTCCTTCCTCTCGTTTTAACGTCTTCTACTGCATTTCTTTCCCAATTCCCCCTCAGGTAAACGAATTCCTCTTTTCCATCGTCTTCTCGTCGTTTTTCCGCTCTCCCCTGACATAAAACCGGCATCATGAATAAAATAAAACCAGCAATTCAGCAATGTACAGAAAAGAATACAAATTTAATAATCTAATAAATTCATCCTAATAATGTATAAATATATTGCTATATAAAAATAGAGGCGTTATAATATATTAAGGCTAAATATTTTGATTTTTCAATTAAATATTATTGGGAGGAGTGCTTGTGTTTCGGAATCGGTGGGGATCTTGTTTGCTCATCTTCCTGCTTGTCCTCGCTTTTAGTCCGGCCATGTTGTTTTCCGGCAGCACCCGGGCATCCGCTGTGCCTTCTTCAGAAAGCGGTTCCTCCAAACCCGTTTACCATCCCGGGCCTCTTTATGAACAGTTTAGGCAGGCAGCGAAGGAATTTCATGTTCCCTTGACCATTCTGCTCGCCGTCAGCTACGCCGAAACGCACTGGCAAGATCATCACGGAAAACCGAGTGAACTGAACGGTTACGGGTTGATGCACCTGGCCGATAATCCAACGAACCATTCACTGCCGGAAGCCAGTCAGTTGCTGGGCATTCCGGAAAATCAGCTCAAAAATGATGTCAAACAAAATATCCGCGGCGGTGCAGCCGTTCTCGCCCAGCGGGCCAAAGAGCTGAATCAGGGCAAGCTGCCGCAGGATTTGGCCAAATGGTATACTGCTGTCGCCGCTTACAGCGGGCTATCCTCCAAACTGACGGCCAAGTGGTATGCAGATGAAGTTTACAGCCTGATCAACCACGGCGCCTATCGTCTGGTCGACGGCAAAGATATGTTTATCCGTCCGACGCGGGTGATCCCCGACAAAGGTATCTATGCCGACGTGAAAGCGGTGCAGGCGGCAGCCACTCCGGACTATCCCTATGCCAATTGGGTTGCCGCCTCCAGCAGCAATTACACGGCAGCCAATCGCGTGGCAGACGGAAACAGCATCAATTATATCATTATTCATACAACAGAGGGTTCCTACAGCGGCACCATCAACTGGTTCCAAAATCTGCAGGCGCAGGTGAGCTCACACTATGTCATCCGCTCCAGCGACGGGGAAATCACGCAGATGGTCCAAAACAAGGACATCGCCTGGCATGCCGGTAACTGGGATTACAACGTCCACAGCATCGGCATCGAACATGAAGGATATGTCAGCGATCCATCCTGGTTTACTGATGCGATGTACCGCGCCTCCGCCAGTTTGACGCGCTGGCTCTGCGACAAGTACGGAATTCCCAAAGACCGTTCCCACATCATCGGACACAATCAGGTTCCAGGTTCCACGCACACCGACCCCGGCTCCGGATGGGACTGGAACTATTATATGTCACTGGTCAACCAATCATCCTCATCCACGGAGATCGTTGTCGACAATTCCAATACATCCCGCGTTTCCGTCAGCGGCAACTGGGCGCTCAGCTCCTGGAACTCCCAAAAATACGGAGCCGACTATTACTATACCACTCCCCAGGCGGTCAGCGAACCTGTCTGGTTCAAATTTAACGTACCTTCTTCCGGTTCCTACAGCGTTTACGCCTGGTGGCCCGCTGATCCCGGCTATAACAGCAACACGCCCTATATCATCAGGACATCCAGCGGAAATCAAACGGTTTATGCCAACCAGCAAGCGGGCGGAGGAAAATGGAATTATCTCGGCACCTTCAATCTCCCCGCAGGCGATCAATACATCGTCGGGGTTTCCCGCTGGACATCGGGAACAGGCTATGTGATTGCCGATGCGGTGAAGCTGGTAAAAAATTAATGCGAAAATAAGTGTTCAAAGCCGGTAACGCCGGATGATGGCGTTGTCCCGGCGTTTTTTTGTGAGCATGTGTTGCCGGTCTGAGGCCGGTGCGCCGATCCCCCGCAAATTTGCCTGGTTCCCCCCGTGCTTGCCAACTTTTTTTATTTCCTTCTTGATATCAGAACATATGTTCGTGTATGATGATTAGCAAAGGGGGGAGCGGGATGAATGTGATCAACTTTCATCAATGGTATGAGAGCCGTTTGTATCTTGCGCTTATGCATCAATCCGAACCGAAGCGAACCTGGAAATATGAACCGCCGCAAATTGAACCTGACCAATTGGAATATATGGCTTTTTTACTGGAAGAAGCACATGAACTGGAAAAACCGGTTCTGGTCACGTATGCGGGCAAACACTCCCCGCTGCAATTTTACGGTCAAGTGATTCACGTCCAACCTTATGAAGGTTGGTTTATCATGGCTAACGGCCAGATAAAGCAACGGCTCCGCTTTCGTCAGCTGATCGAAGTGGACTGGTTCTGAAACAAAAGAAGCCCCGGGGTTTCCCTCGGGGCTTAAGCTTATGCCTGCACTTTTATCAATCTTTCCCGGATGCGTGTCAATAAAAGATAGACGATCGGAACAATAAACAAGGTTAAAAAGGTGGAGGAAGTAAGCCCGCCGATGACGACAACTGCCAGCCCCTGGGACATCAGGGTTCCTTCTCCATACCCCAGTCCGAGGGGGAGAAGCGCGAAGATCGTGGCAAAGGCAGTCATCAGGATCGGCCGCAAACGAGTGCCGGCCGCTTCGAGCAAGGCTTCTTCGATCCGGAGTCCGCGCGCCTGCACCTGTTTGACGCGGTCGATCAGGACGATGGCGTTGGTAACCACGATTCCGATCAGCATCAAAGCACCAATCATCGCGGAAACGCTGATCGGCTGCCCGGAGATCCATAATCCCGCCAGCCCGCCGATCACAGCGAACGGCAGGGAGAAGAGAATGGTAAAGGGTGCGGTCGCCTCGCCAAATGAGATCATCATTACGATGTAAACGGCGGCAATGGCCACCACCATCGCCACGCCCAATTGGGCAAAGCTTTTATTCATCTCTTCCGTGTCACCGCCGATTCTGACGGAAATACCTTTGGGGATCTTCACCTGATTGATCGCCGATTGCACTTCCCGGGAGACAGCCCCCGTATCCTTGATCGTCACATCGCCGGAAACGGTGGCATAGCGCTGACCGTTTTGCTTTTGAATCGAAACCGGTCCGCTCACGACTTTGACATCGGCGATTTCCCCCAGTTTGATCAAATCGCCCGTCTGCGACAAGATCTGGATCTCTTTCAGCCGGTTGAGAGAATTGAGATCGTTCTCCTCCAGACCGAGGCGAACGTCCTCTGCAGTCGGGCCATTGTTTATCTCAAACACTTTATCGGCATCGAGAAGGCCTCGTATGGTATAAGCCACTTGTTGCGCCACCAGTCCTTTGCGGGCGGCTTTGGCTTCATCCACATGGACATCGACAATTTGCCGGCTGGCACTCAGATTGTTGCTCACATTGGTCAAACCGTGGACGTGTTTTAACCGGGAGGTGAGCGCTTCGGTCACATTTTTGACCTGGTCCATGTTGCTTCCCTGAATGCTTACGGAAATTGAACTGGAAGGCGGTCCGACGCTCCTCACTTCATTCACTTCGATTTCCCCTTGTTGCCCCAGCGGTTTTAATTCCGTCCGCACTTGGTTCAAAAAGGGATCCATGTTGGTGTGATCAGCCAGTTTGACGAAAATGGAGGCGCGGTTCGGACTGCCGATGCTGCCATCGGACATCAACTGTCCGCGCAGGTTCCCCACCGAAGAGGAGATGATCTCAACTTCCGGGTGTTTCTTCAGGGTCTTCTCAATCTTACCGGTAACCTCATTTGTCTTTTCGAGATCGGTTCCGGAAGGCATTTTCAAATTGACCTGCATCGCCTTCTCTTTTTCCGAAGGCAGAAAACTGGTGCCCACGAGCGGAACCAGTCCAAGGCTCAGGACAAGGAGCGCGACGGCTCCGCCCAGCACGATCGCCTTATGGCGAAGCGACCACGCCAGTGCCTTTTTATAGCCGGAAGCAAAGCGGCTGTGACTGCGCTTCTCGCTCATTTTTGTCCCGCGCAGCAACATGATTTTGGACAGAACCGGAACAATGGTAACAGCGACCAACAAGGAGCAAAGCAAGGCAATCGCAACTGTCACGGCAAACGGATAAAAGACCTTGCCGACAATCCCGTCGATAAACCCGAGCGGAATAAAGACGGACACCGTTGTCAGCGTTGAGGAGGTGATCGCTGCCCCCACTTCTTTGGTCGCCAGGTAGATAATCTCCGACGTGCGTTCTGGTTTGCGCATCAGATGGCGGTAAATGTTCTCAATGACGACGATGCTGTCATCCACCACCCGTCCGACTGCTACGGCAATTCCCCCCAAAGTCATAATGTTGAGGGAGATATCCGCCTCTTTTAATAACACGATCGTGGCAAAGATCGAAATGGGAATCGAAATGATCGAAATCAGGGTAATCCTGAATTTGCGAAGGAAAAGCAGGATGACCACCGAGGCGAACAGCGCACCAAGCAGCCCTTCGCGAATCATTGAACGAATCGATGCTTTCACGCCCTCCGATTGATCAAACAGCTTGATCAGATGGAGATCGGGATTTGCTTTTTTCAATCCGGCAATTTTCTTGTTGACCTGAGTGGCCACATCGACTACATTGGCATCCGGATTTTTGATGATGTCGATATTGACCGACGGCTTCCCATCGGTACGGGTGATCATGGTATTGTTATCTGCTGATTCAGTAATGGTGGCGATATCGCCCAATTTTACCGTCTTGATCTCCGGGTTTTTCAGTTCGGGTTTTTTCGTTTTGGCGGAAGGAAGCGAAGGTTTTCCCGCCATATTCAGCTTCGGCACGGACAATTTCGACTTGGTCCCGGCACCGGACGCTTTCATTTTCTCACTGAGCTGTTTCAGCACGGCCATATTGATGGCGATATCGCGCTGCAATTCAGCCGCTTTCGCTTTCAGTCCGGCATCATCGGGATTTTGTTGCAGTTGCTGAAGCGTTTTGTTCAGTTCCAACTGATCGCCGAGCACCTGTGCCTGTTTGGCCTGTGCCATTTGCAGCATGGCCATTCCCTGACTCATCTGGCCCATTCCTTGTCCCAGGCCGTTGACTGCCTGACCGAGCCCTGATACCGCCTGACCCAGTCCGCCGACCGCCTGTCCCAACTGTCCCATTCCCTGGCCGATCTGATTGAAGGCATCCTGCATTCCTTCTCCGGGGTTTGCCGGAACCGTGAGTTCGTAGTTCTTTAACTGGTCGATATTCGTGATTTTTTGGTTGATCCGAATCGGCATATCGACAGAGCCCGATTCCAGGTCACCGACAGGCAGGGACATGTCGGCACTTTGCAGGGCCTGCTCGACCTGCTGCAACGACAAGTTATATTTTTTCAATTGATCCGGTTTGAGGCGAATATAGACCGCTTTGGCCCCTTCTCCCTTGACTTGCACTTCACCGACACCGTCAACCGTCTCCAGCTCCGGCTTCGCTTTGTCGGTTACCCAGCGTTCGAGATCAGCCGCATTTTTCTTGTCGCTGGTCACAGCCAGGGTGATCAGCGGGTACGTATTTAAACCGAATCGGTTAAAAGTGGTGTTCATCACGCCATCCGGCAGTTTGAGACGATGGATGGCATCTTGCATCTCCTGCTGCGCCTTATCCAAATCAGCAGAAAAATCAAATTGCGCTATAACCACGGACGTGCTGTCCGCAGAAACGGAGGTGACTTTCTGTACCCCCTTTACTCCCATCACTTCTTTTTCAATCGGCCCCGTCACTTTCTGATCAATGTCCTCCGGCGACGCTCCCGGATAAGGAGTAATCGCGACAATGACCGGAAAATCGATGTCCGGCATTGCTTCCATCTTAAGCTGTGACGCTTCGTACAGCCCGCCGCCGATTACCAGGATCACCAAAAGAACGATCGCCGACACATTTTTCAAAGAAAACCGGGTCAGCCAGCTCACTCTTGGCCCTCCTTTTTTTGCGTAAAAAAACTTGCCGGTGTCTGCATGGTCACCGAGCAAGTTTTTCTCCCCTTCCCAACAAAGTTTCATGTGCTGTCTATAGATTATTTCTGAATAACCTTACAAATTACAAATAAAACTTAATAAATAATCACTATCATCTTACCGAACAGGCGGAGGGTGGGTCAATTTCCGTTTTGTGAACTTTCATGTTCCTCCGTCTTCGCCGTCCACACGGATCAGGCGAATCGGATTTCCGGCGGCAAAGGCCCGGGGAGGCACATCCCGGGTTACGACAGAACCGGCTCCGATCACGGCATGATCCCCGATTGTCACTCCGGGCAAAATGGTGGTGTTCGCTCCGATCATCACATGATTCCCGATCGTTACTTCGCCCAGACGATACTCGTCGATCAGGTATTCATGTGTCAAAATTGTGGAATTGTAACCGATGATGCTGTTGCGGCCGATCCGGATTTTCTCCGGGTAGAGAATATCCATCATCACCATAAACGCCACTGCCGTTTTCTCCCCCACTTCCATCCGCAAAAAGGTGCGATACAGCCAATTTTTCAACCACATAAAGGGAATGTACCTGGCAATGACGATTACGAGCGTATTTTTGAACACTTTCCAAAACGAAACCGTCCGGTAAACCTGCCATAGCGAATTGGCCCCCTTGACGGGATAGCGTTCCGTTTTTCTCATGCGGCGGTCACCCTATGAGCGGACTCCGACAATTTGCAGCAAGTCCCTCATATCCTCCAAATAATAATCGGGATCATACTTTTTCAATTCCTCCGCATGCAAGCTCCAGGCTACGGCTGCCGAAGCGACACCTGCCCGTTTCGCCGCCAGGATATCATAACGGCTGTCCCCGACCATGATCACCTGTCCGGGTGTTCCGCCCAAATGCTCCATGGCCAGAAAAATCATATCCGGCTCCGGCTTCGCTTTTTCCGTATCGCCTATGCAAACGACTGTTTTCATAAACCGTCCCAGATCAAAGAGTTTTAAACCCATTTCCACGACAAGGCGGCGTTTGTTGGAAACAACCCCCATCAGCACTCCGGCCCGGTCCAGCTCGCTGAGCGTCTCCCGGACATGGGGAAATTCCAACACCAATTCGTCGTGTTTTCTCTCATTAAAGGCATGATAGGTCTTCACCATCTCCTCAGCCTGATCGGGATCAAAGCGGCGCATCTGGTCGTAAAGAGGCTCACCCATAATCTCCAGAACATCCTGCTCGGTGTATTTCCCCGGACAATGAAGTTCCAATGTATGCATAAAGGAAGCCAAAATCAGCTCATTTGTATTAATCAAAGTCCCATCCAGATCAAAAAGCAGAATCGGTTTTTTCACTCGTTCTCCTCTCCTTATGCTTCATTTGTCTCTACGGCCGACCGGTAAGGAACCCAAGCCCGCCTGCTCAGACGGCGCCATAAAATCATGCCCAGTCCGATCAGCATCCCGAGCAGACTGACCAATTGCGCCACCCGGATGTTACCATGCTCCAGACTCCCCGCCTGAAGCCACGCTCCCAACGGCTGCCACAATGCATTCAGCATGTCGCTTAACCACATTGGACCGGTGAAGGAAAGACTGTCAGTCCGCAATCCTTCGATAAAAAAGCGGCCCAATGAATACCATACCATATATGTAAAAAAGATTTCTCCGCGGCGCAAGTTGATTTTGCGAAGCAACAGGAGGAGGAGAAAGCCGATCCCGTCCCATATCGATTCATACAAAAAAGTGGGCTGGTAATAAACGCCCTGGATATTCATCTGGCTGATGATCCATTCGGGCAACTGAAGAGCTTCCAGCATCGCCCTGCTGACCATCCCCCCGTGCGCTTCCTGGTTGATAAAATTCCCCCACCTTCCCAGCGCCTGGCCGAGCAGAATGCTGGGGGCAATAATATCCGCCATGTTCAAAAAGGAAAGGTGGTATTTTCTCATAAAGAATGCCCCCGCCAGAAAAGCTCCGAGCAACCCGCCGTGAATTGCAAGCCCTCCATTCCACACGGCAAAAATGTCCATCGGGTGATGGAGATAATACTCCCATTGAAACCCGACGTAATAAAGGCGCGCTCCCACAACGGCCGCCGGCAGCACCCAAACCACCAAATCCAGAAAAATTTCAGCTGGCAGCTGGTGACGCTTTCCTTCCCGGATCGCAAGCCATAATCCCAGAAGGGCAGAACTGCCCAGGATAATTCCATACCAGTAAATGCGGATCGGTCCCAGGGAAAAAGCGACCGGATCGATCACAGCCAAAGTCATCGTTTTTCCGCTCCTTTTCTGTGAAAGTCCATTGGAGAAATCGGGGTATTGTCCCCTTTTTGTTTTGACTGTACCTTCATCCCGAGGAAGATTTGAAAGTCCGCTTATCGGCAGGCATGTTGATTTGCATCAAATATTGATTAATCAACAGACCTGATTCATTCAACATTTCTATTTATTTTAACCTATTTTTTCCAGATAACATCAAAAACCGGGACTGCATATGAAAAATATTTTCGTCCGTTCTCTTTATCAAATTTACATACTGTTCAAAAAAATATATCCCCCCGGCCTTTTCCAATGCCCCTGACTGGTATAACATAAGAAATGATCCCAAAAATGTTCGCTTAAACCCTGAAATTTAAAATTTATTCACTTATCTCCCCGTTTTTATTATGGACAGAAAAAGTCAGATTCATTAAAATAATATACACAATATTTTGGAGGGATTTATATTGCTTGCAATCAATCCGTCGGATCCGTCCCTGGAAGGCGATGAAGAACGTTATGACTGTATGGAATGCGGAGCACAAGAAAGCATCGTGATCATCGACAACCGGGGTTTTTGCAGCACGCCGGGCTGCCTCCATAATGATCCTGTTCAATTTGTCTTTTTTCCCCAGTGGCCCAAACCAAAGGCGTGCCATATTGAGCGAAAAAGATTTTTAAAGTGACCATAAACAAGAGGTGCCGAACCATGATTCAGCACCTTTTTTGCGTTTAATCCCAGTCATCCGTCTCGTCGATCGCTTCGCCCAGTTGCTGCACAAATTGCTGGGCAGCATGATAACCCATGCGCTTAAGACGAAAATTCATCGCCGCCACTTCAATGATGACGGCCAGATTTCGCCCGGGGCGCACCGGAATGATCAACTGCGGCAACTCGGTATCAATGATGCGGATTTTTTCCTCATCCAGGCCGAGACGGTCATATTGCTGTTTTTCCTGCCATGCTTCCAAATGGATGGCCAGCGAAATTTTCTTTTTGTCCCGAACCGCCCCCGCTCCGAACAAGGTCATCACATTGATAATTCCCAGCCCGCGAATTTCCAGCAGATAGCGGATCAATTTGGGAGCATGTCCGATCAGCTCCCCTTCTTCGGTCTGCTGAATCTCCACCGCATCGTCGGCCACCAGGCGATGCCCGCGCTTGACCAGTTCCAACGCGGTCTCACTTTTGCCGATCCCGCTTGAGCCTGTGATCAGAACCCCAATGCCGTATACATCCACCAATACTCCGTGAAGGGTGGTCATCGGGGCCAGATGTTTTTCCAGGTAATTGGTTAACTTGCTGGCGAATCTCGTCGTTGCCACCGGTGTGCGCAAAATCGGAATCTTTCTTGTCTCGGCCGCCTTGATCAATTCAGTGGGAACCTCAAAATTGCGCGTGACGATAAAGCACGGAATTCGCGGATCGCACAAACGATCAAACCGTTTTTTTCTCTCCTCGCCGCTCAGTCTGTCGATAAAGGAAAGTTCGGTTTTTCCGAGGAGCTGGAGCCGTTCCGTCGGATGAAACGTAAAAAAGCCTGCAAGTTCCAATCCCGGGCGATACAGATCAGAGACCTCCACTTCCCTGTTCAGCTGGTCCCATCCGCAAATGACTTCCAGATCAAAATCCTGCACCAGATGTTCCAATGTCACTTTTTTCATCAATGGTCTCTCCTACTTCGCTTCTTGCCACCATCTGTAAAGAAGAAGCGACTGGGTCAGCATCCAGTCGCTCATGCCTATGCCTAAGTTTACAATACTGTTTTTTCCGTTTCCTTGTCAAAAATATGCGCTTTATTCATGTCGAACGCCAGCTTGATTCGCGCCCCGGGTGCATATTGGGTTCGTGCATTCACTCTGGCGGTCAGCCATTTTTCCCCAAAACCGCTCATGTATAAATACATTTCCGCTCCCATATTTTCGGCCACTTCCACTTTGCCTTCAAAGGCGCTGTCCGGGGAAGCCTCGAGAAAGACCGGTTCATCATGCACCGCTTCCGGACGGATGCCAAACACCACTTCCTTGCCGACATATCCTTGTTCACGCAGCCCGGAAGCCTTCCCTGCCGGAATTTTTACTTTGGCGCCGGTAGTGGTGAAATAAACATCGCCACTTTCCTCAATGAGGGATCCTTCAACGAAGTTCATGGACGGAGAGCCGATAAATCCTGCCACAAACATATTGGCCGGCTTGTTGTAAATTTCGGTCGGGGTATCCACCTGCTGAATGACACCGTCACGCATAACGACAATGCGGTCCCCCATGGTCATCGCTTCCGTCTGGTCATGGGTGACGTAAATAATCGTCGTTTCCAGGCGCTGATGCAGCTTGCTGATCTCTGTCCGCATCTGCACGCGCAATTTGGCATCCAGATTGGAGAGAGGCTCGTCCATCAGGAACACCTGCGGTTCGCGAACGATGGCCCGGCCCAGGGCCACCCGCTGCCGCTGGCCACCGGACAATTGCTTCGGCTTCCGGTCCAGCAGGTGTTCAATATCCAAAATCCTGGCCGCTTCATGCACCCTTTCTTTGATTTCCTCTTTTTTGAATTTGCGCAACTTCAAGCCAAACGCCATGTTTTCATATACTGTCATATGAGGATAAAGTGCATAGCTTTGAAAAACCATGGCAATGTCGCGATCTTTGGGCGGAACGTCATTGACCAGGCGGTCACCGATATACAGTTCCCCTTCGGAAATATCCTCCAAACCCGCGATCATCCGTAAGGTCGTTGATTTTCCGCATCCTGAGGGACCGACCAGGACGAGAAACTCTTTGTCTTTAATGTCCAGATGAAAGTCTTTAACCGCAGTAAAACCGTTGTTATATCTCTTAAAGACATGATTGAGCCGGACTTGGGCCATTCGGTTTCCTCCTTGATAGCGCTTTCTGTTTAATTAAAATCTATTTTAGATTAAAGATTAAAAATATTCTATGTACAAATCGCACAAACCTTTTTTGGCAGTTTGCACAACCCATCATTCCGCATCTTTTTGCAACAAGAGCAACATGATTTTCACCAGCACGGCATCGTCAAACGAACGCACATCATAGCCTGTTTCCTGTTTAATGCGGTCCAAACGGTACAAAAGCGTATTGCGATGAATATAAAGATGCCTTGCCGTTTCACTGATGTTGAGATTAAATGCAAACAGCGCTTTCAGCGTTTTCGCCAACTCGGGTTCTTTCAGCAGAGAAACGGAAGGGAAATTTTTCTTAAACGAGGCGACGGCCTCATCGTCCAATTGCGTAATCAGCTTTTCCAGTTCCAGCTTCCAGGTCGCCATCACCTGGCGCTCCGGATAAAAAATGCGGAACAGCCCGGCCGCTCTCCGAAGTTCACTCCACATGCGGGCCGCTTCTTTCGCATGATGAATCGGCGGATGCACCAGCACCCGAATCCAGGTTCCGGCTTCACCGGCAAACACCTCGCACAATTCCTCTGCCGCTTTTTCCAGCGACCGTTTGAAATCCGTCCCTTCGCTGAATGATGACAAAGAGGCCAGCACCAGCCATTCGCGCTCATGGATGGAGATCACCCATGCCATCTCTTCCCCGAAATAAGCTTGAAACAATTGGGCGAGCTCATCAGCCGTTCCTCCGGCCGGTGAAGTTAGCTGGACGTAAAAAGGCACACGATCGTTCCATGAAAGCTTGGCGATTTCGGGCGGAACCGGAACCTCCCCTTCATCCTTCACCAACGATTGGAACCAGTCGGAAAGGCTAATCCCCTCCCCCTGTCCCCGCCGGTCCCGCAGCCACAGTTCCACCAATGCGCACTCACGCGGGGTTAAGGGAATTTCAAAGGTAAAGGCCGTTCCGGACGGCAAATAAAAAACCGGTGAAGTTCCCTCCATCGGCTTCTTCACCCGTGCCCCGGCACCGATCGCCCGCTCCAGCTCCCTCAGCCATTTCTGTTCCTGCGGGGATAACCAGACCATTTGGCACTTCGCTCCTTGTTAAAAAAGATTTCACAACCAAAAAGATCTTCTCATTTCATCGTCAGTATACAAGATTCCACCCCTGCAAACAAAGCACCAGCCACTAATACTCACTCAAAATCATGACACAAAAAAGAATTTGTCATCGAATAAAATGGATGATACTTTTCTATACAAGGATTTCGAAACTCCAATGTAAAATAGATTAGGAACAGTTCCGGAAGATGCGCCGAACAACAGCGGTGCAAACCTGAGCAGGAGTGATAATGAATGGCGCGAAAAATCGCATGGTTGCTGATCGTAGCAGGAGTTCTCCTGCTCGGTTACAACGCATATCAGTGGTGGGGAGAAATCCGGGTCGCCGTCGTTGATCCGAAAATGGCGATGGCCATCTCAAAAGAATGGGACGACAGAACCAGGATGCCCTCACTCGACAAAGGGGAACCGGTCACCGGTGAGCACGCCAAAAAGGGAACCGTCGTCGGACAGTTGGTGATCCCCCGTCTCGGAGCCATCCTCCCCATCGTGCAGGGAACGGACGCGGACTCCCTGAAAAAAGGCGTCGGGCTGTATGAAGGATATGGCACGGTAAATCCAGGGGAAACCGGCCATGTCGTCCTGTCCGGCCACCGCGATACCGTTTTTCGCGGAGTGGGAAAATTGCAAACGGGCGACCGCCTCTATGTAAAATATCACCATAAGGTCTTTACATACCAAATTCGCAAAACGTGGATCACCAAGGCGGATGACCTCACTGTCATCGTTCCGATCCCCCGTCCGGTTCTGTCCCTGACCACCTGTTATCCTTTTAACTACGTCGGCAGCGCACCGGACCGGTATATCATCCGCGCCGATTTGATCAAGATCGAAAACGAAAACCAAAAAGACACCCAAACATTGGGCAATTAAATCCTGTCATCAACCAGCGTTGCCACCACCAGCCATTCAGGCAGGAAGTGGTGTCCCCTTCCGCCGGGGCCCCGGAATCGGGGAAGTCAGGAGGGGATACCATAACCCTGACCTGCGATGCACTTTCTCACTTTCACAAAAAATGGAGACGGCACGTTGACACCGACCCCCACTCATCGATTTAATCCATAATTCGGTCAGCAATCCACGATGCCACGGCTACAATCAATGCGCCGAGGAAGGCAGGCACAAACCCGTTGACATCAAATCCCCTGATCAGCGCACCGGTCAACCAGAACAAAATGGCATTGACCACGAGTGAAAACAGCCCGAGTGTGACGATATTGATCGGGAGGGTGAGCAACATAATCAGCGGCCGGATAATCAGGTTTATCAGCCCGAGTACCAGTGCGGCCAACAGTGCCGTTCCCCAGCTTTGCACATAAATTCCCGTGACGATTTTGGATGCCAGCAAAACGGCCAGCGAATTAATCACGAGCCTCACAATAATGCCCATCTAAATTGCCTCCTTGCTTTCAGGCATATGACTTTCAAAGATTTTTCCTTTAATTTCCACTTCATTCTGCAGCAAAGTCCCCATTTCTCTCGGTTCCATCCATTATTTGGTTGGTCAATCCCCTTCCTCCGTTATTTCTTTCCCGTTTTTTACAAGAAAAACGCGTTTCTCATACATGATTTTTCCTTTAATGCGCAACCTCTAAAATGAGCTTGCAACCTGGATGGCAACGTTTTCAAAACCCTTATTTCCATGCGGTTTTCCCCGATTTTTACATGCAGTTTTTTTTTATTTATAGTATACTTTTGGGAGTTGAAATGTACGTTTTTCGTATGGCGCAAAGGAGTGGACAACATGAAACTAGGAATGATTGGCCTCGGCAAAATGGGGATGAATCTGGTTCTGAACCTGCTTGATCATCAACATGAAGTGGTAGTATACGACGTCAATCCGGAGCCAAGACAAAAACTGGCCGAAAAAGGAGCGATTGCGGCTGATTCGGTACAAGCCCTGATTGCAGACCTCCCGTCTCCGCGGGTGGTATGGCTGATGGTTCCTGCCGGTGAAATCGTCGATACGCTGTTACAAGATATTCTTCCGCAACTGCAACAAGGGGATATCGTAATCGATGGCGGAAATTCCCATTATAAGGATTCTCTGCGCCGGAGCAAACAATGTGCGGAAAAAGGAATTCATTTTATGGATGTCGGCACTTCCGGCGGGATGGAAGGGGCACGTGAAGGCGGCTGCTTCATGATCGGCGGCGACAAAGAAGCATTTGCCCATATCGAACCGCTCTTCCGCGATCTCGCTGTAAAAGACGGCTATCTGTATACGGGCGAAAGCGGCAGCGGACACTTCCTGAAAATGGTGCACAATGGAATTGAATACGGCATGATGCAAGCGATCGGTGAAGGGTTTGAGGTTCTCGACAAAAGCCAATTCAATTATGACTACGAGGATGTAGCCCGCGTTTGGGCCCATGGCTCGGTTATCCGCGGCTGGCTGATGGACTTGACGCAAAACGCCTTCTCCAAAGATCCGCGCCTTGAAGGAATCCGCGGCGTCATGCACGCATCCGGCGAAGGACAATGGACGGTTGAAACGGCTTTGGAACTCAAAGCGGCTGCTCCGGTGATCGCCATGTCACTGTTTATGCGCTATCGTTCCCTGGAAGAGGATACCTTCCACGGAAAAGTGGTTGCTGCATTGCGATACGAATTCGGCGGACATGCTGTCGAGAAAAAATAATGCGGACACAGGCTTTCCCGAAATACATCGGGGAAGCCTTTTTATTGCCGGATCTGCGTCAATCGCATCACTGTGACTTCCCCGTTTGCTCCCGATGATTGACGGCCAATCTTCGTTATTTTATGATTAAGTTTACATTGAGGTCGAGTCTCCGTAAGTTTTTATACTAACTGTATTAATTATGATTACAGTATGCTTGGAGGAAGACGGTTAGTGAACAGTGAATTTACAATAGCAGTGCACAGCTTGGTATACTTAACCCATCTGCCTGGTCACATGGCAAGCAGTGAATCGATTGCAGCCAATGTTTCCACCCATCCGGCACGAATTCGCAAGGTGATGGGATGCCTGCGAAAACACGGATTTGTGAAAACAAAAGAAGGGATCGGCGGGGGGTATATTCTGGATTGCGACCCGGACGAGATAACTCTGGCCCAGGTCTATCGCGCAGTTTCCTGCGGATCATTTAAGCCGTCCTGGTGCACCGGAGACCCCGAACAAACTTGTCCGGTTTCATCCAATGCCCAACGGGTTATGGATCAGATTTTCGCCGACGCTGAAGCGTATTTTGAAACCTATTTGGCCCGAATTACGATACGTTCCGTTTTGGAAAAAATAAAACAGTGTCCATAATCCCGGTTTCTTTTTCCCTTACTGTCATTAAAATAATTACAGATTGGATCGTCGTAACTTCCTCCATCGTTTACGTGAAAATAAACTGTAATCATTTCTATAACATTTAGAGCGCGCATAAAAATCGGAAGACCGCCCCAATGTAAGAGATAATGCAGGTTTATATTAATCCAAAAACACCCGACACACGAAAGGAATGAACATACAAAATGAACAAACAATCCATTAAGGAGCAAGTTCTTGAAGCATTCCGCTTTCGTCATGCCACAAAAAAATTTGATCCAACCAAGAAGATCACGGATGAAGATTTTAACTTTATTTTGGAGACAGGGAGATTATCCCCCAGCTCGGTTGGACTGGAGCCGTGGAAATTCCTGGTTGTGCAAAACCGTGAACTGAGAGAAAAATTGAGAGAACTTTCATGGGGAGCTCAAGGTCAACTTCCCACTGCCAGCCATTTTGTCGTGATTCTCGCCCGCACCGACGCCCGATTTGATTCCGATTATGTCAAAAACCATATGATCAATGTTAAAAAGATGCCGGCCGAACAGTTGGAAGCGCTGAGCGAGCGGTACAAATCGTTCCAGAAATCCTTTCACATCCTGGACAATGACCGGTCCTTGTTTGACTGGTCATCAAAACAGACCTATATCGCTTTGGCAAACATGATGACGGCTGCGGCGCAAATCGGCATTGATTCTTGCCCGATTGAAGGTTTTGACCCCGATGCCGTAAACCGGCTGCTCGCCGAAGAAGGCTTGCTGGAAGACGGAAATTTCGCTGTCTCTGTCATGGTCGCCTTCGGTTATCGGGCAGAAGATCCTCATCGCCCCAAAACAAGAAAAAGCTTGGATCAGGTCGTCGAATGGATCGAATAACAAAATCAAGCAAGATTCGCACCCTGCCATCCGGACGGAGGCAGGGTTTTCTTCACCATTTCAGCGGATTACCAACAACGGTGCTTCACTCATATCTGTGTTCAATCAGCCCTTCCGTTCCAGGTGCACAACCATTCGTCAGCTTCACCGTTTGGTCTCTTTCGTCAAACAAAGAACCGCTGTTTTCCGCCGGGCCGGGTCGAATCGTTTGCCATGGTCGATCTTCACACAGTCAGGCGAGATCCTCCATGAGCGATCAGGAAAATCGTTTTGCCTCTCTCCTGCACGCAGTCTTGAATCACCAGCCAGTCTGCACCTTCCTCAAGCGAAAACTATTACTTGTTAATAATAATTATAATTTAATATTGACTTCAATCTGAAGGGATGATATCGTAAAAATACAGACATGAGGATGGCCATCCTCCTGTTTCAAATTATTGTTTACAGGAGGAATCTTTCATGAACAAACGAACTGTCGGCTTGCCGGCACCTGACTTTGATCTTTTATCGACCAAGGATCTGTCATCACTGAATGAACGGATCAAGTTACGAGATTACCAAGGCAAATGGCTGCTTCTGTTCTTTTATCCCTATGACTTTTCTTTCGTCTGCCCAACGGAACTTCGTGCCCTGTCCGAACGTTATGAGGAATTTAAAGATTTGGATTGTGAAGTGATCGGAGTAAGTACGGACAGTATCTACACGCACCGCGCCTGGATTCAAACACTGCCGGCCGATAACGGTTTGGGAGCGATCCGCTATCCTTTGGCTTCAGACCGAACAAAAGAAGTGGCCCGGGCCTATGGTGTGCTGAATGAACAAACAGGGGTGGCGGAACGAGGTTTGTTTATCATTGATCCGCAAGGAATCATTCGTTATCAGGTGGTTACCGATGAAAATATCGGCCGTGACGTCGATGAAACGCTGCGTGTACTGCAAGCCCTGCAGTCCGGCGGCCTCTGTCCGGCCAATTGGAAACCGCAGAATTGAATTTTATCAAATCCAAGGTGAATCTCGTTTAGAGAGAAAGATGAATAAGTAATCCTGAAGGTGGTGACTGTTTTGCAACAGGACAGCTTTAAACAAATCAGAGAGAACCTTTCATTCCGTGAGGAAAATGGAGAAATCCTGCTTTATTTCGGAGAGGAGCCGGTCGGAAGGATTCCGCAAAAACTCCTCAGCGCCGACAGGAAACAAGCAAAACCTTCACCCAAATTCACCCGATCATATGTTGAAAATTGTGATTTGGGTTGGTGTTAGTGACCCGGAGCTTGCCCCGCCATGCCTGAAGACAGGGCTCCTGCGAACGGTCACTCAGACGACCGGTTTTTTGGCAGACTCTGCCCGCAGGCCCTTCCATACTCTGCTGCTCCCTGATTTAACTTTAGTTCCTCAACTCCGGCAAAACGGGACGGACTGTTTTTTTGCAACAACCCCATATCCGCAGTTTTCAAAGGGATGATACCATTCTGATAAAATCCCGTCAGTCATTCGCAAAGGTATAAAAAAAGGGGGGGCATCATCCCCCTTTTTTTATTGCTGACGCTTCATCATCTGTTGTTGCGCCATTGCCACAAGACGTTTGGTCATTTCACCACCGACCGAGCCATTGGCCCGGGCCGAGGTATCCGCTCCCAACTCTACCTGTTGTTCTCGAGCGATCTCCTCTTTCATCTGGTTCAGTGAAGCTCGGGCACCTGGTACAAGCAGCTTGTTCCTGTTTGCCAAATTCCTCACTCCCCTTGAATCGGATGGTGAAAGATCGTCTTGCTTCAGTTAGTTTGTGCAATCGGCCACGCATTTATTGTTTCTTCTGCTACCTTGTTGTCTCCGCCATCTCCGCTTCGATTTGCTTCATCTTCTGCTTCATGCGCTCGCGATCCCGCTGCAAAATCGGGGCGAGGAACTGCCCGGTATACGAACCGCTCGTCTCGGCCACCTGTTCGGGTGTTCCGGCAGCAACCACAGTCCCTCCTCCGCTTCCGCCTTCGGGACCCATGTCAACAATATAATCGGCGGTCTTGATCACATCGAGATTGTGTTCAATCACAAGAACGGTATCCCCGTTTTCGACCAATCTGTCCAGCACCCGAAGAAGACGGGCGATATCATCAATATGGAGGCCGGTCGTCGGCTCATCCAGCACATACAGGGTGCGTCCTGTACTCCGCTTGTGCAATTCCGAAGCGAGCTTGACCCGCTGCGCTTCCCCGCCCGACAGCGTGGTGGCCGGCTGCCCCAGCTTCATATAGCCGAGTCCCACATCATAGAGGGTTTGCAATTTGCGTTTGATGCGCGGGATGTTCTGAAAAAAGTCAAGCGCCTCCTCCACCGTCATCTCAAGGACATCGGCCACGTTTTTCCCTTTGTATTTAATTTCAAGGGTATCGCGATTATACCGTTTCCCTTTGCACTGCTCGCAAGGTACATAAACATCGGGAAGGAAGTGCATCTCGATTTTGATAATGCCGTCGCCACGGCATGCTTCACAGCGGCCGCCCTTCACATTGAAACTGAACCGGCCCTTTTGATAGCCGCGTACTTTTGCCTCCTGCGTGGAAGCAAAAACTTCGCGAATATCGTCAAACACCCCGGTATAGGTGGCCGGATTGCTTCGCGGCGTACGCCCGATCGGCGATTGGTCGATGCTGATCACCTTGTCCAGATGATCAGCCCCTTCAATTTTCTTATGCTTCCCGGGAATGGTTTTGGCTTTGTTTAGCTGACGAGCCAGCGCCTTTAACAGGATTTCGTTGACCAGGGTGCTTTTCCCGGAACCGGAGACGCCGGTCACGCAGGTAAACACCCCGAGCGGGAATTTCACACTGATGTTCTTCAGGTTGTTTTCCTGCGCCCCCACGACTTTCACCCATTTGCCGTTCGGCTTGCGGCGCTCTTCAGGAACGGGAATAAATTTGCGTCCGCTCAAATATTGTCCCGTTAACGAACGCTCATGGTTCATAATCTCCTGCGGCGTTCCGGCGGCAACCACCTGTCCGCCATGCGCTCCGGCACCCGGTCCGATATCGATGATATAGTCGCAGGCGAGCATCGTATCTTCATCGTGCTCCACCACGATCAAGGTGTTTCCCAAATCCCGCATCTTTTCCAAGGTGGCGATGAGCCGGCTATTGTCCCGCTGGTGCAATCCGATACTCGGCTCATCCAGGATGTAGAGCACTCCCATCAGGCTGGAACCGATCTGCGTGGCGAGGCGAATCCGCTGCGCTTCCCCTCCTGACAGGGTGCCGGCGGCCCGGTTCAGGGTGAGATAATCCAGGCCGACATTCACCAGAAATCCGAGGCGCTCCCGAATCTCTTTCAACACCAGCCGGGCGATTTGCATCTCTTTCTCGCTCAGCTCAAGATTCTCAAAAAAGGCGAGTGCTTCTTTGATTGACAGTCTGGTCACATAATCGATATTTTTGCCGCCGACGAGCACATGAAGCACTTCCCGCTTCAATCGAGCTCCTTTGCATGTCTTGCATGCCTTGGTCGTCATATAGGTTTCGATCTGTTCGCGGATCAGTTCCGATCCGGTTTCGCGATAGCGGCGATTTAAATTATTAACAACTCCTTCAAACAAGGTGTGCGCTTCCCTGGTGAAGCCCATGTCATTGGTATAGCGAAACGGAAACCGCTCCTTGGAACCGTGAAGGATCAGGTCCTTCTCCTTCGGGCTGAGCTCTTTGAAGGGTTTGTTGATATCGATTTGAAAATGGTCACACACTGCTTTCAAAAGCTGCGGATAGTAGTTGCTGCTGGATGAGGCCCACGGTTCAATCGCCCCTTCTGCCAGGGAAAGGGACGGATCGGGAACGACCAGATCAGGGTCGATTTCCATATGACTGCCCAAACCGTCACAGGTGGGACAGGCACCAAACGGACTGTTAAAGGAAAACATGCGCGGCGACAGTTCATCCAAACTGAATCCGCACTCCGGACAAGCCAGGTTGGAACTAAACATCAATTCCTCACCACCGATCACATCAACAAGCACCTCGCCGCCGCTCAGTGAAAGGGCGATTTCCACCGAATCGGTCAGCCGCGTTTCCACTCCCGGTTTCACCACAATCCGATCGACGACCACTTCGATCGTGTGCTTTTTATTTTTCTCCAGCTTGATCTCATCGGACAATTCCATCATCTCGCCGTCGATCCGCACGCGCACATAGCCCTGAGCGGCAATCTCTTTCAACAGCTTGACATGTTCTCCTTTTCGTCCTTTCACCAAAGGAGACAAAATCTGGATGCGCGTCCGCTCCGGAAGCTCCATCACGCGGTCAACCATTTGCTGGACCGTTTGTGACGTGATCTCAATTCCGTGTTCGGGACAATAAGCGTGTCCCACCCGCGCAAACAGCAACCGCAGGTAATCGTAGATTTCCGTCACTGTTCCCACGGTAGAACGCGGGTTGCGGCTGGTCGTCTTCTGATCGATCGAAATCGCCGGCGACAGGCCTTCGATCGCATCCACATCCGGTTTATCCATCTGGCCGAGAAACTGGCGGGCATAGGCGGACAGCGACTCGACATAACGTCGCTGCCCTTCCGCATAGATGGTGTCAAAAGCGAGGGATGATTTGCCGGAACCGCTGAGTCCGGTCACAACGACAAACTGATCCCGCGGAATCGTCACGTCGATATTCTTTAAATTGTGCACCCGCGCACCGCGGATTACGATATTCTCATGTGCCATCTGCCTTTAACCCTCCGCTTTCAGTTCCAGGATCAGATCACGCAATTCAGCTGCACGCTCGAAATTGAGTTCCTTGGCCGCACTTTTCATCTCTTTCTCCAGAGATTCAATCAGCTTGATCCGTTCTTTTTTCGTCAATGCCTTCGCCTTTTTGTTTGCTTCGTATTCCGCCGGCTGTTCCGCCACTTTGGTCGCTTCGATGATCTCATGCACTTTCTTGCGGATCGTCTGCGGCACGATGCCGTGTTTCCGGTTGTATTCCATCTGGATTTTGCGCCGGCGTTCCGTCTCATCGATGGCTTTTTTCATCGAGTCGGTAATCGTATCGGCGTACATGATCACTTCTCCGTTGGCGTTCCGTGCCGCCCGCCCGATCGTCTGGATCAGGGAGCGTTCCGAACGGAGGAATCCTTCCTTATCGGCATCGAGAATGGCGACCAGGGAAACTTCCGGCAAGTCCAATCCTTCCCGAAGCAAGTTAATGCCGATCAATACATCAAATTCACCCAGGCGCAAGTCACGCAAAATCTGCATCCGTTCAATCGTTTTGATATCCGAATGCAAATAGCGCACCCGAATCCCCATTTCCTTCAGGTAATCCGTCAAATCCTCCGCCATTTTTTTGGTCAGGGTGGTAACCAGAACCCGCTCGTTCCGTTGGATCCTCTTTTGAATTTCCCCGATCAAGTGGTCGATCTGTCCCTGGATGGGATGAATGTGAATTTGCGGATCAACCAGACCGGTGGGGCGGATAATCTGTTCAACCACTTCCGGCGCTTTCTCCAGCTCATAAGGTCCGGGCGTGGCCGAAACAAAAATGATCTGGTTGATCTTGTCCTCGTATTCCTCAAATTTGAGCGGGCGGTTATCCTTGGCGGACGGGAGGCGGAATCCGTGCTCCACCAGGACATCTTTCCGCGCCTGATCCCCGTTGTACATTGCGCGAATCTGGGGAATTGTCACATGGGACTCATCGACGATCATCAAATAATCATCGGGGAAAAAGTCAAGCAAGGTATACGGCGGTTCGCCCGGCTTCTTCCCGACCAGGTGACGTGAATAGTTTTCGATGCCGGAACAGAAACCGACTTCCCGCATCATTTCCATATCGTAACGTGTCCGTTGTTCAAGGCGCTGCGCCTCCAGCAGCTTGCCCTGATCCCTCAGCTCTTTCAACCGTTCTTCCAGTTCCGCCTCGATATCCCTGAGCGCCCGGTCCATCACACCGGAACTTGTCACATAGTGAGAGGCCGGAAAGATGGCCACATGCTCGCGTTCCCCGAGAATTTCCCCGGTCAGGACATCGATTTCACGAATCCGTTCAATCTCATCACCAAAAAATTCGACCCTGACCGCCTGCTCACTCCGGGAAACAGGGAAGATCTCCACCACATCCCCGCGCACACGAAAGGTCCCGCGGGTGAAGTTCAAATCATTGCGCTGATACTGGATATCGACCAGTTTGCGCAAAATCTCGTTCCGATCCCGTTCCATACCGACGCGCAAAGAGAGAACAAGGTCGCGGTATTCCTCCGGTGAACCCAAACCATAAATGCAGGAAACACTCGAAACGATAATCACATCGCGACGCTCAAACAGCGCGCTGGTAGCGGAGTGGCGCAGCTTGTCAATCTCATCGTTAATCGAGGCATCTTTTTCGATATACGTGTCCGTCGCCGGAACGTACGCTTCCGGTTGATAATAATCATAATAGCTGACAAAATACTCAACGGCGTTATGCGGGAAAAACTCCTTCAGCTCCCCGCACAGCTGGGCCGCCAGCGTCTTGTTGTGAGCAATCACCAAAGTCGGTTTATTTACACGCGCAATGGTCTGCGCAATCGTAAACGTTTTTCCTGTACCCGTCGCACCCAGCAGGGTTTGAAACCTCTTTCCCTCCCGGATGCCTTTTACCAATTGATCAATGGCCTGCGGCTGATCTCCTTGAGGCTGAAACTCAGAAACGATCTCAAATTTCCTTTCCATCCGATTCACCTCTTTTCCACTCTTCGTATTATATCATATCGGTTGACATAAAGAGAACGTAAGTTCTGTGACTTGTGCTGTTCCTCCGTTATACGCCTCAGGTTCCTGCCTCAAGGATTCCCTTCTGCGAAAAAAAAGAACCCCGTGCAGCAGAGGTTCAAGATAAACTTTCAAACAGGCGTGCTGATTTGCATGTAATTCGGGAAGTTTCAGGGAGAGGAAAGCGTTTTATACTCTTCGATCGGTTCCGCCTCCGGGTCGGGAATGGCTCCGACCACGCCCAAGTGCCGGGGATCGTCTTCATACAAAACTTTCTGCATAATATGGTGGTCGTTCCGCTCATCGAGCACTTCCAGTTTGCAAAAAGTGGCATTTTCCGAACAGCGGATCAAATCCTCCATTGTCCGGATGCGGCTGCCATTAAACCGCTGGATGATATCCCCTCTTTTCAATCCCATCTCAGCTGCCGGCGACCCGGGAACCACTGCCAGCACCTTCATCCCCTTCTGATCGGAAACGTATATCGGTTCCCTTCGCTTTTCAGCCATCCTCCCCCATTGATAAATCATTTCATGGGCCATGAGCGCAAAGGCAGCGGCAATCCAGACCGCTCCATCCCAAACGCGCATCAGGCCCAAAATGGCGCACAGTCCGAGGCCATAAAGAAGAGTCAAGGTGGAAACCAGCCGTTTTTGCTGTTTCAGCGGTTTGGAGAGAGTGACGCTGCTGAAAGACAGAAAAACAGGCAGGGCAAACGGATGGGCTTGATGAAAAAGAAGCAGGGGAACCGGCCATCCCTGTTGCAGCATCAGCCCGTTCACCTCTTGCCCGCCGGCTCGTTCGGCAATGATCGGATAAGCACCATAAGCCCCGTCCAGCCGGATCAGGAACCATTCCAACAGATGGAGAATCCCGACCAGCCAAAGCCAGTAGCCGATGGAAAAATGCTGCAAATGGCCGATCAGTTGATTCCACGGAGCCCCGACAGGCGGAAGAGGGAATATTCGCAAAAAAAGGCTGGCCAGGGAGAGCAGCCCGACGGAATAAGCCAGGCAAACGAAACGAAATCCGGCAATCGCCAGCAAAGCCATACACCCGAGAACGAAAAGCCATTCTTCCTCTCCAATTCCCCAGTCAGACACAAGCAGACAAAACGAAACGAACAGACCGGCACCGGCCCCCAGGAACAAAGTCCGGAAAAAAAGGGATGTTGGGGACTTCAGAGTACAACCAAACCACTTTTGTTCATAATGTTTCAGCCAGGCTGCATAAGCAAGCGAATAACAGACGGACGACAGATAGGCGGGATGCCAAAACACAGAAAACCACTCCCATAAGAACGGAAGTGGGGCCTTCCACAACAAACCCAACTTTCATTCCTCCAAATCAGGCATGTTTCTCAGCCACAAATACTGGACTTAAACAGAGGGATTACTGCTTTCCAACCATGCAATTCAATACGCCTGCCTTCAAATAAAAAATAACCCCAACGGAAATTATTGGGGTTATTTCTACATTCAGAGGGAAAATCCCTTTATTTCATTTTTTTCTTCATCCATTCAATCGCCACTTGCAACGGAACGTCATTTTTGGGGTCCTGCAGGAAGTCGATAAACGCTGAACGGAGCTGATCGGCGGTTTTCCGGTCAAACTGTCCGGTGACCGGAAGATTTTTCGTCTCCTGGAACTCCCTGACCGCCTGTTCGGTACGGCCGTCAAAATAGCCATCCTGCCGTCCCGGATTGTAACCCAGTGCATCGAGGATCATCTGCATGTTTTTCACATCACCGGAGTTGTCATCCCGTTTTAACGGCTTTGACGGCTGTGGCGGAATCGCCTGCGCATAATCCGGCAGCGAAACCGGCACGTCCGGCTGGATCCCCTTACTGCCGCCATGTTGATCGATCCAGTTCCCTTTTGGTGTCAACCATTTGGCAATCGTCATCTTAATGTTGCTGCCGTCCTTGAAATCCTGCGTCGTTTGCACGGTTCCTTTGCCATAGGACCGCTCGCCGATCAGGGTGGCACCGGCCGATTCTTTCAATCCGGCAGCCAGAATCTCCGAAGCGCTGGCGCTCCCTCCGTCGATGAGCACAGCGATCGGGTACGGTTTGGGCTGATCCAGCTTGGAAGTGAATTTCGTCTTGTTCCCGTTTCGGTCTTCGGTCATCAGCACCACCGAATGATGAGGAACCAGTTCATCCAGAATATCGAGCACGACCGGCAAAATTCCGCCAGGATTCCCGCGAACATCGATGATCAAACCTTTCATCCCCTGTTTTTCCAGGCCGGCCAGGGTTTTGTGAAACTCTTTTGCGGTGTCCTCGGAAAACTGGTTGATGGTAATGCGCCCGATCCGGTCTTGCAATATCTTGCCTTCTACGGTCTCCATGGCGATTTCATCGCGTACCACCGTGATGTGAATAAGATCATGCACACCGGGCCGCATGATGTCCAATACCGCTTTGGTTCCTTTGGGGCCGCGAATTTTGCCAACCGCCTCGTTGATGTCCATTCCTTCCAGGCTTTGCCCGTTCACCTTGATCACTTGATCTTCCGGGCGCAATCCCGCTTTTTCCGCAGGTGAGCCCTTAATCGGTGATACAATGGTCAGGCGCCCGTTTTTCATCGTGACTTCTGCACCGATCCCGGTAAATTTGGACTTCAGATCTTCCTGAAATTGAGAGGCCTGATCCGGGCTCATATAAGTGGAAAACGGATCTCCCAGCGAATTGACCATTCCGGAGATCGCGCCGTCGATTAGCTTCTGGTCGCTGACATTGTGAACATAGTTGGCCTTGATGAAGGCAAAGGCTTGTTTCAATTTGTCGGAATGGGCATCAAAAGCCGCTTCCTGCCGAGCCAGGTCGCTTGAGAACAAAGCCCCTGCTTTCCATTGATCGAGCAGCCCGCCGTCCCCTACCACGAGCACGGTTCCCAAACTGCTGAAAATCATGGCGACAACGACGATGATCGCAACCGTTCTACCTCTGAATATAGTAAACACCACCTTTTGGCCGCTCTTGAGACAGATAGTTTGCCCGGAGCCTTGTACATTTCCAACTTATGATTTGACATGTGAAAATAGTCATCAAAAATACTGCCCCTTGGCAGAATGGAGCAGTCCGACCGACCGCTCCATCCGTGTTACTTCATATAATCCATTGGATTATACGGTTGTGGTCTGTCCCCGTAACCGATCCGCACTTCAAAGTGCAAATGGGGTCCGGTGGAGTTCCCGTTGCTGCCCATGGAGGTGATCTGTTGTCCGGCTTTTACCTCTTCACCCACTTTCACTTTCACCTGATACGGGTAGCTGTGCGCGTAACGGGTAAAGAAGGGCTTGCCGTGATAATCCCCGTGATAAATCGTGATCAGCCATCCATACCCGTAAGAGGGGCGGCTTGATACAACCACGCCATCGGCCGCGGCATAGATCGGTGTCCCCAGGCTCCCGCCAAAATCCATTCCTTCATGAAGCTTTTTCGTATGGAAAATCGGGTGAACACGCCAGCCGAAAGTGGATGTGACCGGCCCGTTGACCGGTTTTCTCAGCGGACCTGTCCACGGGAAATGCAGTTTTCCTGCCTTCCAATCCGCCAAGTTGATTTTGATGATTTCATCTTCATAATCATCTTCCATCGCTTCAACCTTGGACAATTGTGAGTTCGTCTTGTTCAGTTGCGCTATCAACGATTGATAAGCTTTATTTGCCTGTTCAATGTATTTGTTTTGCTCCTTGATCTTTTCATCCAATTTGGCTTTCTCGCGCAGCACATCGTTCAGCACTTTCTGCCGCTCCGCCACCAGTTCATAATCACGCTCGGCGATCAACCGGACTACCTCAAACCGTTTTAAGAATTGGTTAAACGAATTGGCCGAGAGAAGCTGGGCCAGGTAATTGGTCTCCCCTTGCATATACAAAACGCGGATACGAGCCTTAAATTTTTGGTCAACTTCCTCTTTTTCCTTTAATTTCTCCTGATATCTTTCCTCAATCGGGTCCGCTTCTTTTTGGATTTCCTCGATTTTCTTCTTTGCGTTTTCCATTATTTGTTGTTGCTTCGATATATTTTCATTAATTTGATTCTTCTCTTCCAAAACGGACTGCTTCTGTTTTCGGATTTCGTCAATTTTTTGTCTCGTTGCCGATGATACTTCCGCGTGTGTTTCAGAGACCGGAACGCCGGTGACCGCCAACGCTGCCGCCAGCGTAAATGCCAACCATCTCCTCTTCATCGTTTGAAGCGCCTCCCATATCGAGCTGTTCCTGCAAAGGGTTTCTGCGTTCCCCGTCGTCCCTTCCCAAAAGACCAAACGCGAAAAACCGCTGAAAAGCTACAAATCCCGCATCAGGGAGCAACGATTTCTTTCATCTCATCAACTAAACCAAAAAAATGAAGAGCCGACCCCACCGCGAAAAACTGCAACGGGATCGTCCCTCGCCCTTCCCCCATTGGAACCTATTTCAGATACGGCGCAGGGTTGACGGTTTTTCCATCCACATGAACCTCAAAGTGGAGATGTGGCGCGGTGGAATCGCCATTGGTTCCCACTTCGGCGATCACCTGGCCTCGTTTGACGACATCTCCCTTTTTAACCTTGACCGTTTGCTCGTACATGTGGGCATAAAGAGTGGCCAAACCGTCTCCGTGATAGATGACGATGATGTAACCATATCCGTTGGAAGGCCGGGCTTCAATCACTTCCCCTGCTTCCGCCGCACGAATCGGCACACCCAAATCGGCACCGATATCCATCCCTTCATGCATGCGGTATGTATGTTTTATCGGGTGATAGCGCATCCCGTACGGAGATGTGACCAAACCGCCGGCAACCGGCCACAACAGTTTTCCATCACCGGCGGAGAGATGGGCAGAACGCGCTCCCTGCTGCTCCTTGCGTGCCGCATCCTGCTCCGCCTTGGCCACGAGCCGGTTCAATTCTGCCTGCTCTTTTGCATTGACGTCCTCTAAATTCTCCACACTTTGGCTCAGCTTGGCAATCAACTCTTTATGCTCCCGGTAGTCAGCCTGCAATTTGGCATAAAGATTCTCTGCCCGCTCTTGTTTATCCTTCATTTGCGCAAGCATTGCCTTTTGCTTCTGTTCCGCCTTTTCCAGTTCGGCTTTTTTTCGCGTAAGCCCGGCAATCGCCTCCTGGTCAGCTCTGTTCATCATCGACAGCATATCATATCGCTCCAAAAACTGACCAAATGACGAAGAATTTAAAAGCAAGGAAAAATAGAACATGCGCCCTTGCAGGTAGTAATTGCGCACCCGTTCAACATATAGCCGCCGTCGCTTGTCCACTTGCTCCTTCAACCTGGCCACCTGCGCCTGACCCTCATTCACACTCTGTTCGAGCTGCGCGACCTCCAAATCGAGTTGGTTCAGTTGCTTTCTGGTTGTTTCAATTTGGTTTAAAATCGCTGCCTGATCCTGCTGCGCCAGTTTCTTCTTTTTTTCCAGCTGTAAAATCTGTTTATCTCGCTCTTTGATGACTTCCTTTTTCTGTTGGATCTCAGAGGAGTTTGCGCTCGCAAAGGTGTTCGGATGGGGGATTAAAGAAAAAACCAGCACAAAAGTAAACATCCCAGCCACAAGTTTTTGCTTCACCTTGCTCCTCCTCAAATCAATCATTTTTACACTTTCAGGAATCGTCGAACGGAAATGATACTTCCGATCGTTCCGATGGCAACCCCCAGTGCAAAAATACTGATCGTGACATAAATCCCCAGGGAGACGACCGGCATCAGTTTCAGAATCGCTGCTGCTTCACCGGCTCCGAGGACATTATAGAAAACCTGATAAATGGTAAGTACGATCACAACCGGGAAAATAGCCCCGACCAATCCGATGAAGGCCCCCTCAATGAAAAACGGCCATCGGATAAACCAGTTGCTCGCTCCCACCAGGCGCTGGATCTCGATTTCCCGCTGGCGGGCGATAATCGTCAGCTTAATCGTATTGGAAATGAGGAACGCCGCAAGCACGGCCAATCCCAATCCGAAAATAAGGACGATGTTGCGCAGCATACTGGAGAAATTGAGCAACTTGTCCGTCACGCCCTCACCGGCTGCCACGCGCTCAATTTTATCACTGCCGAAATTCTCAATCTGTTTCTTCAGGCTTTCGACATTCTTCGGATCTGTCGGTTCAACCGTAATGATATCCGGGAGCGGGTTTTGCCCTTCTCCGTCCAAATCCTTGAACAGCTGTTCTCCTCCCGGTCCCCATTCATCGCGCATCTGCCTCAGGCCGACGTTCTTGGGGATCAGCGTCGCATTCTTAACGCCCGGAAGCTGCTGAATCTGCTCTGTGAGCTGCCGCTCCTGGGCTCCGGTCATCGACGGGCTGAGTGCCGCGCGAATCGCAACCTGCTTCTCCAGTTCTCCTGCCATGTAGCGGACATTAAAGGCAGTGATCAAAAAGAGCCCGAAGATGAACAGCGTTACCGCCACTGCGCTGACTGCGGCAAAACTCATCCAGGAATTTCGCCGCACCCCGCGGTACGCTTCCCGAAAATGTCGCATCATGGTCTCAATCTTCATACCCATACTCACCTCCCAACTCGTCGCGCACGATCACGCCCTGCTCGATGGCAATGACCCGCTGGCGCATGGTGTTCACAATTTCCTTGTTGTGGGTGGCCATCACAATGGTCGTGCCAAACTTGTTGATCTCCTCGAGCAGATACATGATATCCCAGGAGTTTTCCGGGTCCAGGTTTCCTGTCGGCTCGTCGGCAATAATAAAGCTGGGATTATTGACAATCGCCCGCGCAATCGCAACCCGTTGCTGCTCACCGCCTGACAACTGAGAAGGCAACGCGTGCATCCGGTCGCTCAAACCGACCAGTTCCAGCACTTCCTGCACACGGGGCTTGATTTTACGCTTTGGCGTTTCCACCGCTTCCATGGCAAACGCGACATTCTCGTAAGCCGTCATATTGGGAAGCAACTTGAAGTCCTGAAAAACGACGCCGATCTTGCGGCGAACATGCGGGATTTTCCAGTCGCGGACGCGTTTGACATTCACGCCGTTGATCAGCACGATGCCATGCGTCGGTTTTTCTTCACGGTACATCAGTTTGATAAACGAACTTTTCCCGGCTCCGCTAGGGCCGACGATATAGACGAACTCCCCTTGGTCGATACGCACATCAACGCCACGGAGAGCTTCCACTCCATTCGGATAAACTTTCCAGACATCATGCATTTCAATCACGAAACTCACCCCAGGAAACATGATAAATGATCGTTCACTCTTAATCTATTTTTCTCCTACATTACTTAATAGTACCAAAAAAGGCCAGATCCTTCATCTGGACACCAAAAGTTAAAAAAACCTGAAAATCCCGCTTTTTTCGGCCTCTCCCGAAACTACTTCCCTATTATAACACCATTCTTTCATTTTCCCAGGTATACATTTTTCAAAATCAAATTTTATTCAAATATACAAAAAACCCCAACTGTCAGGAGTCAGGGTTTCATAAAGAAAGCGGTCACCCAATGGCAACTATTGGAAAACACTGGATAGCCAATCCATTATTTTCGCAATTTCGCTTCTCTTGCTGTTCAACGTGGCCATCACTTGTTCTTTTGCCGTCCCGCCTTCACTTTTCCGCGCTTCCACCACTTGTTCCAACGCGATTTTATCATAAATATCCTCATTGATCTGCCCGGCAAAGGAACGAAACTCCGACAATGAAAGATCGGTCAGATATTTGTCTTCCCGAATGCAGTAAAGAACCAGTTTTCCCACCACTTCATGGGCCTGACGAAACGGCATGCCTTTGTTCACCAAGTAATCGGCCAGATCGGTCGCGTTGGCAAAACCAAATTCGGCATTTTCCCGCATCTTTTTTTGGTTTACCTTCATCGACTGGATCATGGGCACCATCAGGCTGAGCGAGCCGGTCAGCGTCCGTACCGTATCAAACAGCCCCTCTTTGTCTTCCTGCAAATCCTTGTTGTAAGTGAGCGGTAGGGCCTTCAATGTCGTCAGCATCGCCATCAAGTGACCAAAGACACGTCCGGTTTTCCCCCGCACCAGTTCGGGAATATCCGGGTTTTTCTTTTGCGGCATCATGCTGCTGCCCGTACAAAAGGCATCGTCCAAGGCAATATAGTTAAACTCTTCGCTCGCCCACAAGATCAACTCTTCGGACAACCGGGACAGATGAACCATAATCAAGGAACAAATGGAATGAAACTCGACCAGGAAATCGCGATCGCTCACTGCATCCATACTGTTGTCATAAATGCCGTCAAATCCGAGCTGATTGGCCACCATCTTCCGGTCGATCGGAAAGGTGGTGCCGGCGATGGCCCCTGCGCCGAGCGGACAGAGATTCACCCGTTTGAAGCTGTCTTTCAGCCGGTCGATGTCACGCTCAAACATGCTGACATAGGCGAGCAAATGATGCGCCAGCCTGACAGGTTGAGCCCGCTGCAGGTGGGTGTACCCGGGGAGAATCGTATCGATGTGCTGTTCCGCCTTCTCCAGCAGCACCTGCTCCAGCTGCACCAGCAGGCGCACCAGTTCGATCGTCTGTTTGCGCACATACAGATGCAGATCGAGCGCCACCTGGTCATTGCGGCTCCGTCCGGTATGCAGCTTGCCCCCGACAGGACCGATCTCGTCTGTCAGGATTTTTTCGATATTCATATGGATATCTTCATGCTCGACGGAAAAAGCAACTTCTCCCGAACGCACTCTGGCCAAAATCGATTCCAGCCCTTTGATGATTTGCCCCGCCTCTTCCGGGGACAAAATCCCGCACGCGCCGAGCATGGTCACATGAGCGATGCTCCCCTGGATATCTTCCTCGGCCAGTTCCTGATCAAACGAGATCGAAGCATTAAACTCCTCCACCCACCGATGGGTTGGCTTGGTAAAGCGTCCGCCCCAGAGTTTCATTCTCCCCCTCCTCTTTATGCACGCTTGCATAAATATGCGTAGGCAGTCCCCACAATTTAATAAAACCAACGGCTGCTTTGTGATCAAACGAGTCCTCATCCGTATAAGTAGCCAGCTTTTCATTATAGAGGGAATACGGCGACGTTCTGCCCGTCACAGTCGCCTGCCCTTTAAACAGCACCACCCGGACAGTTCCTGTAACAGGCGCCTGCGTTTCCTTGATGAAGGCGTCCAGCGCTTTTTTCAGAGGGGAGAACCAGAGGCCGTCATAGACCAACTCCGCCCATTTTTGCTCAACGGCTGGCTTAAACCGCGCCACGTCCCGTGTTTGCGTCAGATGTTCCAATTCGCGGTGAGCATTGATCAAGACCGTCGCACCCGGCGTTTCGTAAACCTCCCGCGACTTGATTCCCACCAAACGGTTTTCCACATGGTCAATCCGCCCGATTCCATGATTTCCGGCCAGCTTGTTCAACACGGCAAGCAGTTCGTGGAAAGGCATGCTCTTCCCATCCAGTTTCACCGGAACCCCTTGTTCAAACGAGAGCTCGATCACATCCGGCTCATCCGGCGTTTTGCCGAGCGGATGGGTCCACTCGTAAGCCGCTTCCGGAGGAGCAGTCCACGGGTTTTCCAATTCTCCGCACTCACAGCTTCTGCCCCACAGATTTTGGTCGATACTGAACGGGTTATCGAGATCGATCGGGATGGGAATCCCGTGTTTTTCCGCATAAGCGATTTCCTGTTCCCGCGACATCCCCCACTCGCGCACCGGAGCAATCACTTCCAGTTCGGGAGCGAGCGCGGAGACGGAGACGTCAAAACGCACCTGGTCATTTCCTTTCCCCGTGCAACCGTGCGCCACGGCAACCGCCCCTTCCTCCTTGGCCACCTGCACCAGCACCTGGGAGATCAAAGGACGGGACAATGCCGAAACCAAAGGATATTTTCCTTCATACATGGCATTGGCCTGCAGAGCCGGAATCAGAAAATTCCGGGCGAATAAATCCTTGGCGTCGACAACGATTGATTTGACCGCACCGACTTTCAGCGCTTTTTGTTTGACAAAATCAAGATCCTTCCCCTCTCCTACATCCAGCGCGACCGCAATTACATCAAATCCGTAATTTTCCGAGAGCCACTTTATCGCAACCGATGTATCTAAACCGCCCGAATAGGCCAATACGACTTTTTGTTTTCCCATTCGAATCCCCTCTTAATAAAAATTCATCTTCATGAATTATTATACATTCCTTGCGCAAAAAATCCACCCCCAATTGCAAAAGATAACATTCATGTTTTTGGCAGTGTAAAATCTTGAATATTTCCCATTCCTAAAAAAGCGCGGGGATTCCACTGACCGGCCATCGAATGCGGAGAGGAAGTTCCCGCAACAAAAAAAGACTCCTCTTTATACCAAAGGAGTCTTTCTTTTCCTTACATTGATTTCGCACTGTTCTTCACTTCGGCCGGTACGGTAATTTTCCCGTTAAATTCCCCTTTGAGGATCATTTCCAGGTGCTGGTCGACCGCCAGATCAGAAGCGGATATTTTTGTGTCCACCACTTGTTTCGTCTGCTTGAATGTTTTTGCATCAATCCAGATTTGTTGCTTGTAGTTTTCAATTTTAATCTGGTTCGGGTCGATCGTGATGAAGCCTCCTCCGCTTTGAATCCCCGCGGCAATCTGATCCTTCAACATCTTGTCAAAAGAGGGATCGCTTTTCAGAGCGGCATAATCAACCTCCATCAGATAGGAACCGCCCACTTTTTTCACGGATACGCCCTTGGGCAATACATTGCCTCCCAACTGTTCAATCCATTTATCCAGTTGCTTCAACCCCGAAGCCGGGTCATCGGAAGAATCGAGCGAAGAGGTGTCAACGGCAACCGTCGTCCACCCCTGGGATGTATGGTTATACATCGCATTATCAGCGACATAGATTTCAACCGGAATCGGGCTTCCGTTCGCATTCACCGTTCCTTTGGTGTGCATGGCCACCGGGTGCGTGGTCACATCGACATTGGTATCCATATTCATATTGACCGTTTGTTGTTGCCCAAACACTTTGGTCTGCGTATTTTGTTTCAATTTCATTTCGTAAGTATAGCCTTTTTCACTCATGGCTTCCACTGATTTTTCGATGACTTCAGTCGGAGTCAGCTCTTTTGGTTTATCAGGGGAATCCGAAGCAGAACAACCACTAACCATGAGTGCACCGGCAACCAGGATACTAGAAACACGTAACCATAAATTGCTCATCATTTAGCTCCTTTATTAATAAAAATATAATCTATGTACGATAATATCATAAATAGATGTTTCTGTATGTTTCAATTATGTCAAAAATAGATAATTTTAGATATCCCTTCATAATGTTGCAACAGGGGGTTTTCCCGGTGGCGGGTTATAATAAAAACGATCAGAATTTGTCGCCATCATCCGTGAGTGGAAGTTAGACACGCCGTAAAGGGATTGGTGCTCCTGCGCCCGACATTCAGCAAACTTCCACGGAAAACAGGTTCGATTACACGGATCCAGGGGGGATTCAAGTGATACGCACGCTCGTCTATACCACGGACGGGAAACTGCTGGAAAATATACCGCCGGAAGAAATCCAATCCCTTTCCTTTCAGTGGTATTGGGTCGATTTTAACACCCCGACGATGGAGGAAGCGCACCAACTGAGCCGATTCCCGTTCCATCCGCTGTCGGTGAAAGAGTGTTTGCACGGCCTCTCCCGGCCGAAGCTGGAATACTATGAAAACTACATGTTTTATACCATACACAAATTAAACCCCCATACATGGACAGCAGAAGAGATTGCTCTGTTTACCGGCGAAAACTTTCTTGTCTCATTTCACTATCAGGAGCACGAGGAATTGAACGAACTGTGGGAGCGCCTGCTCTCCGACGATGAAACGAGGAAAAAGGGAATCTCGTTCTTCTTATATAAGGTGATGGACAAGGTTGTCGACCAGTATTTCCCGGTTGCGCAAAAGTTGGAAGAGCGCATTGATGAATTGGAAGCAAAGACGAGACGGCATTCGGCCAAAATCCATTTCCTGATGAACGAAGTATTTACCATTCGCGGACAGTTGCTGTCCCTGCGCCATATAGTCTGGCCGATGCGCGACTTGCTCTACCGGATTCTCAATTCAGAACGGGTTTCGCTGACGGCAAAGGACAGGCCCTATTACCGAAACGTTTACGCCCATTTGGAAAAATTGGCCGCCATGATTGAATCGAGCCGAGAACTGACGGCGGACATCCGCGACAACTATCTCTCGCTCAATGCATACCGCACCAATTCGATCATGATGGTTTTGACCGTGATTACGGTCATCTTCATGCCGCTCACCTTTATCGCCGGCATCTACGGCATGAACTTTGACTATATGCCCGAATTGCACTGGCACTACGGCTATTTCGCCGTACTCGGATTGATGGCGCTGATCGCCTTGTTGATGTACATCTGGTTTAAGAAAAAAGGCTGGTTTAACGAAGACTAGAGAGAATCCAGAGGAGACGCAACTTATGTGGAGAAACATCATTTGTCTGGGAAGCGCACTTTGTCTCACCCTTCTGACCGCTTGCTCCGGTCCGGTGACCCACATCGAGGCCGCCAAGACGGACCCCACCCATTCCCATGAAACAAAGGCTTCCGCCACAAAACCCTCACCTGCCGCACAGATGAAACAATTGGAACAAACGCTCCTAGAGCGATACGGGAGTGAGTCGCCCCATCGGTGGGGAGAACACTTTCCCGGGATTATCGACCGTCTCCCGACAAAGGAGAAAGTCATCGCCCTCACCTTTGATGCATGCGGCGGCAAACACGGGAACGGATATGACCGGGAGCTGATCGATTATCTAAACAAGGAACGGATTCCGGCGACATTGTTCATCAACAGCCGCTGGATTGAGGCAAATCCCCAAACCTTTATGAAACTGGCGCATAACCCTCTCTTTGAAATTGAAAACCACGGGACGGAGCATCGCCCGTTATCCGTCACTGGCCGAAGCGCTTACGGAATCGGGGGAACCAAAAATGCCGCGGCGGTGATCAACGAAGTTTTGGGAAATGACCAGCTGATCACCAGACTTACCGGGCGCAAGCCGAAATTTTTCCGTACCGGAACCGCTTTTTATGACGATGTAGCCGTCAAACTGGTATACGGATTGGGTGAAAAGCCTGTTAACTACGATATTCTGGGTGACGCCGGAGCAACCTACAACACCCGTCAGGTCGAACAAGCCCTGCTCACCGCAAAACCCGGTTCGATCGTGATCATGCACATGAACCAACCAAGCCACGACACGGCAGAAGGCGTGATCAAAAGCATTCCGCTCCTCAAGAAAAAAGGCTTCCGCTTTGTGAAACTGGAAGACTATTTACATTAGCGAAATGCCAAAAACAAACGGCCATCCCAGACGTGGACGGCCGTGACAAATCCGAAAAGCGGTTCAAATTACGGGAACCGCTTTTTTATATGAAAGTGATGCAGTCCGGGGTGTAAAGACCTTCCCCTCCTGTTTTTCTTCTCTTTCATCCTGAGACTGTGCCGATAATCACTTTGCCGAATCATCCGGGATTGGAACAAGATCGAAGATGTCTCCATTTTTAAACGCCTGAACCAACGCACGGAGCCAGGCATAATACTGTTTGGATTTGGCCAATTTTTGCAAGTCCCTTTCCACCAGGGCTGCCTCATCCGGAGACAATTTCGGATCGGTCAACAGATCACGCAGCTTTTGCTCCGTTGAGTTCAGCGCTTTTTCATTGATTTCGATCTCCTTCTCCCATAAATAAACAAAAAATTCAATAAATGAGTGAAACTGGTCCTGTTCTGCCTGATACAAATCCTTGCGGACCCCTTTTTGCCATTTTTTCTGAACCAGTTTTAACCGGGATAATGCCCGGACACCCGTGCTCATGCTCGTCTTGCTCATCCCTGTCAGTTGACGCATCTCATCCAAAGTCATCGGTTCTTCGTGAAAAAACATGATGCCAAAAAGACGTCCCATCGAGGGGCTCAATCCATACATTTCCATCGTTTCCGCCAGCGATTCGATATAGTCGCGGCGGGCTTCTTCCAATTTTTCATAATGCGGCGCCACATATGTCACTCCTTCTCTATCAAACTTCTTGCGTTTTATTCAGAATCAGCCGCGTTTGCATTCACGATTTGGTTAATCAACACATCTGATGAACGACCTGGTTTTCCTTGCAAAGTACTTCACAAATCTTAACCACAAGAAAAATGTTTGTCAAATATGTGAAAGGGCATGGCCGGTCAGGGGCACCCGGCTTCCCTTTCGAGTTTTCATACTTTAATCCCAAAGTTTTGCCGATCAAAAGATGGATGTTTTCTCTACGGAGAGCGGGCTGGGTTGCAGCCGGTCACCAGTCATGATATCGTAAAAGTGTACAGTTTGTACAGAAAAAACTGTACGGACTGTATTAAGAGAGGAGGGAAATGCTTTGCAAACGAAACCGATGTGGATTAACGGCGAGTGGGTTTATGCAGAAGACGGCCAAACCCGGTCCATCATCAACCCCTGCAATCAGGAAGTGATTTCCGTTGTGGCGGAAGGAAACCGGACGGATGCGCAAAATGCAATCAAAGCTGCGCGCAAAGCGTTTGACGAAGGAGAATGGCCCCGGCTGCCCGCCCCGGAACGCGGTGAAAAACTGCGCCGGATTGCCAGTCTGATCAGAGAGGAGAAACATGAATTCGCCCGTCTGGAAACATTAAATACCGGCAAGACACTTGCGGAAAGCGAAGCGGATATGGATGATATCGCCTCCGTGTTCGACTACTATGCCGGTCTTGCCGACAAGGACGGCGGCGAAATGCTTCATTCCCCCCTGAAAAACAGCGAAAGCAAGGTTGTCCGGGAGCCAGTCGGGGTATGCGGGATGATTACCCCCTGGAATTATCCGCTCTTGCAGGCATCATGGAAACTGGCTCCGGCACTTGCGGCAGGCTGCACAATGGTGTTGAAGCCGAGCGAGATCACCCCTTTAACCACGCTGAAACTGGCCGGGTTGCTCGAAAAAGCCGGAATTCCCAAAGGGGTGGTCAATATTGTGACCGGTCCCGGTGAAACCGTGGGGGCTGAACTGTCCGAATCAGCAGATGTTGATCTAATTTCCTTTACCGGAGGAATCGAAACAGGCCGGAAAATCATGAAGGCTGCATCGCGGAACATGAAAAAAATCGCACTTGAACTGGGAGGAAAAAATCCCAATATCATCTTTGCCGACAGTGATTTTGAGACAGCGGTCGATTACGCGTTAAATGCCGTTTTTTTTCATGCAGGACAAGTTTGCTCTGCGGGCGCCAGGCTTTTGATTGAAGAAAAATGGCATGACCGGTTCGTTAAAGCAGTGGTGGAACGAGCCAAACGCATTCGGCTGGGAAGCGGGCTGAACCCGGATACGCAAATGGGTCCGCTCATCTCAGCTGAACATCGGGACAAAGTGGAAAAGTACATCGCCATCGGAATCCGGGAAGGCGCCAAGCTGCTTACAGGCGGGAAACGTCCCGACGGCCCCGAATTCGCCCGTGGATTTTTTATTGAACCGACGATTTTTGACCATTGTACAAGCGATATGCGGATCGTGAAAGAAGAAACGTTCGGGCCCATTTTGACGGTTGAAACCTTTCAAACCGAAGAAGAGGCGATTTCCCTGGCGAATGACACCATTTACGGTCTGGCGGGTGCCGTTTGGACACAAGACATGAACCGGGCTGAGCGCGTGAGCCGCGCCTTGAGAATGGGGACGGTCTGGATCAACGATTATCATCCCTATTTCCCTCAGGCTCCCTGGGGCGGCTACAAACAGTCCGGCATCGGGAGAGAACTTGGAAAAACCGGATTGGAAGAATATACAGAGCAAAAACACGTCTATAAGAACTTGCAACCTCAACCGCTGCGTTGGTTTGGTTAATCAAACATTCTTCAGGAGGGGATCTTTATGATGAGAATTGAACAAATGCTCGAACAAAAAGCGTTTGTGATGCCGACAAAAGTGATTTCTGGCATCGGTGTGTCAAAAAACATCGGGGAAGAAGTTAAACAGCTGAACATTAAAAAGGCCATGATTGTCACCGATCGCGCCCTCTATCAATCCGGGATCATCAAGCCGATTGAGACCCATTTAAAACAGAACGGAATCGATGTTTATGTCTTCCACGAAATCGCCGGGGAACCGGATACCGAGTTGGTCGCCATGGGGTCGAAAACATTTGCTGAGCAAAAATGTGACGGATTGATTGCCGTCGGCGGCGGGAGTTCGATGGATACCGCCAAAGCGATCGGAGTTGAAGCGGTTCACGGTGAACCGGTCATCCACTTTGAGGCATCGGAAAAAGGAAAATCGCTGACAAAGCGAATCCCTCCATTGGTAACAATCCCGACAACTGCGGGAACCGGCAGCGAAGTGACCCAATGGGCGGTAATCAAAGATCCCGTTCGTGAGATTAAATTCAATGTTGGCGGACCTTTGCTCCCTGCCCATCTCGCTGTGATCGATCCCGAACTTCATCTGTCCATGCCCAAACGAATTACCGCAGCCACCGGGATTGATGCGTTATCTCATGCCATTGAATGTTATACGATGAATCAGTCCCAACCATTGACGGATGCAGTCGCCTTGCTGGCGATCGAATATGTCGGCAAATACATTCGCCGCGCTTATGCAAACGGACAGGATCTTGAAGCGCGCTATCACATGGCTCAGGCAGCAATGCTGGCCGGTCTTTCCTATGGAAGCGATTCAGCCGGTGCTGCCCATGCGATGGCGCAAACGCTGGGCGGGATCATCCCGGTCATGCACGGAGAATGCGTTTCGGCGATCTTGCCCGCCGTGATGGAGTACAACTGGATGGGAGCACCGGAAAAATACGCCCGAATCGCCCGGGCACTCGGCGTTCCTGTTGAAGGAATGAGTACGGAAGACGCAGCTAAAGCGGCCGTGATCGAAGTGGAAAAACTGGTAAGAGACCTGAATATCCCCACCCTTCGCCAACAAGGGGCAGATCCGGAACAAATCGATCGCTACGCAAAAGCTGCATTTGAAGATCCACAAACCTTCGGCAATCCGCGCGACTTGGATTTGGATGCATACAAATGGATTTACCGCCGTTGCTTTGGGCTGGATGAAACCGCATGATCGGCTATGATGCATCCAGCAGCCTTCTTGCGCTCCCCTTTCAGTATTTTTCCGACTATCAGGATCACGACGACAATCAACCCTTCCAGCAGAATTTTTACAAGAGGATTGTCTTCAAACAGGGGAGCGATAAACTTCTCATCAGTAATCATGCGGGCAGCCGTGTAAGCGAGAACGGCCGACCCCAGATAAATGATCCACGGGAAGCGCTCGATCACTTTTAAAAACAGAGTGCTTCCCCAGACAACAATCGGCACGCTGATCAGTAATCCCAAAATGACCAGCAGAAAACTGTCATGGGCCGCACCGGCCACGCCCAATACATTATCCAAGCCCATCACGGTATCAGCGACAACAATCGTCCCCACGGCCGCCCACATGTTCTTGGCTGCTTTGACTTCGCCATGATCTTTTTCCTCATACAGCAGTTTGAGGGAAATCCACAACAGGATCAAACCGCACGCGAGCAGCAGCCCGGGAACCTTCAACAACCATACAACCGCCAATGTGAACAAAATGCGCACGACCACAGCTCCGGCCGTCCCGAGAAAAATCACGCGCTTTTGCTGTTCCCGCGGAAGATTGCGCGCCGCCAGGCCAATCACAATCGCGTTATCCCCCGCCAGAACGAGGTCAATCACCACAATCGACAACAACGCAGTCAAAAATTCCATTGATAACCATTCCATCGGAATCCTCCCCTTCGTTTTCAGTCCCAAAAAATAGAAAAGACCTTTACTTTTACTGAAAAAGTAAAGGTCTTGCCAACAACGTCGCGTTGCCAACAAAGCCGGGGCCTTCCGCCCGTAATGACGACTTTGCTGTAACAGCTACTCCCCTTTAGCTTGAGTGGGTACGATTTATCCGCTTGTCATGTTCTAACCTATCATACAAAAGGTCGTTTGCTTCCGTCAACCGGATTGCACCCTGGTATGGCGCAGGTTCCGGCTTTTGTAACAAACTGGTCAACATGCCATCCACGGCAAACCCCAAGATCAGGTCCCATTGTTTCCGTACTCCTTTGCCAGACCCACTCACTTGCGTTGACGCCCCATACAACCGGCATCAAATCCATGCGCGATTCCCGCTCCCAGCCCCGGCAGAGGAAAAAGACCCCCGGTTCCGCTTTTCACTTCTTTTGGAAACTCAATTCTGCTTCAACATGGACTTGGCAGTCTCTTCGTATTCTTTCAGTGCAGCCATTGTTTACACGTTTCCGCAAGCTTCCGGAAATAAATTTGCTCTTTAAACAGAAACAACCATTTATAATCAGAATTACAGAACGTCGTGACCGTCCTTCCCTACCGGTGGTGAAATGAATGGAAGAACGAAAAAAAAGATTACTCTTATCTTTGCTCGCAACTGAAACATTTGCTACAACCGAACAATTTGCCGGTGAACTGGGCGTCTCGGAAAAAACAGTTCGCACTGATCTCAAATGGCTGGATGAATGGCTGCAATCCTTCTCAGATGTCCGCCTCATCCGGCAGCCCGGAATGGGGATTTTGCTGGAAGCCCCTTCACACCAGCGGCAGGCAATTTTGAAAGCGCTATCCGAGAATGCGGAAGGATCTTTCCAATCCTCTTCTTTCAACCCGCAAAATCGCAAAATCCTGATCCTTCAAACGTTGCTGGAGAGTGACGGTTATGTCACCGCCGCACAACTGGCCGACCTGTTTTATGTGAGCAAAGCGACGATCAGCCATGACCTTGCCGAGGTGGAAAAATACTTGTCATCTTTCCGGCTGCAATTGATCCGCAAACCCAACTGCGGGTTAAAAGTGGAAGGGGATGAGCGGAGTCGCCGTACAGCAATGGCCAAATTGGATGCGGAGGAACTGCGGGGACTTCCGCACGGGCAGGGCAGGGGCTACGATGAAGCCCTGATCACAGAGATGATCCGCACCCTGGAGCGTTCCGCAGATTTCTCCTTTACAGATGAAGCTGTCGCCCGTTTGGCCGCCCATCTGGCCATCGCCGTCAAACGGATCAAACTCGGCAAAATCGTCCAATTATCGGCGGAAGAATTGACCGATTTGAAACAGCGCAATGAATATCCGCTCGCGGTCCGACTGGCGAAGGCCATTGAACAGAAGTTGGCCGTTCGCATCCCAGAAGCGGAGATCGGCTACATGGCGTTACATCTGCTCGGAGCCAAACTCCACTACACTTCATTGGAAAAAGGCGACTCTTTCGAAAACACCTTGGCCAAGCTGGGCCCGGAAACGATGGAAATGGCCGGGAAACTGATCCGCAAAGTAGAGGAGCTCGTCCAACTGCCCCTCTCAGCCGATCAGGATCTGTGGATTGGTTTGGCCATCCATATGCATGCCGCCTTTCACCGGATTCGGCATCGCCTGAGCCTGACCAATCCGATTCTGGATGAAATCAAACGCACGTACCGTTATATGTTTGAAACGCTTGTCTTTGCCGCCAACCCACTGGCCGCTGAATTCGGGAAATCCATCCCCGAAGATGAAATCGGATATCTCACTCTGCATTTTCAGGCAGCGCTCGAACGCTTTAAAGGGAAACAAAAGCGAACGAAAATAATGAAAGCGCTTCTTATCTGCACAACCGGCATCGGCACCTCTCAGCTTCTGGCGGCAAAAATCAGGCGCATCTTTCCGGATTTGCATCTTCTTGATACCGTTTCCATCAAGGGATTGCCAAAAGCGATCGCAGAACACGGCCCCGATCTGCTGATCAGCACCGTGCCGCTGACAAATGCGCTCCTGCCGACGGTTTGCGTGACACCCTTATTTACCGAATACGACCGCGCAATCCTGGAAACAGAGCTGAAAAAACTGTCCGATCAGGAAAACGATCAGCGCCGCTATCCGGTTTTGCGCAAGCTCCTCAAGCCTGAACTGATCCGGCTCGATCTGGAAGCAAACACGCCAAATCAGGTGATTGAACTGTTGGCCGACGAACTGCAAAAACAAGGGTATGTGCATCAGGGTTATGCAGAAAGCGCCCTGGCACGGGAACAACTCTCCAGCACCTGTATCGGCGGGGGTGTGTCGATCCCCCATGGTTTGTGCGACTATATCCAAAAACCGGCAGTGGCCGTCGCCCGGTTAAAGGAGCCCATCGATTGGAATGGCAATCATGTTTTTCTCATCTTTATGCCGGCATTGAAATGGGCGGAGAAAGAAAAGGCGGAGCGCATGTTTGCCGAGCTGGCCGAGCTGGTCGAAAACCCGCCTCTTTTAAACCGTTTGCGCAAGGCAGATTCAGTCGGGCAATTTTTAGAGCATCTGTAAACATCAGGAGGTTGAACGATGAAACTTTTAGCTGTCACCGCTTGTCCGACAGGGATCGCCCATACCTATATCGCTGCGGAGAAGCTGAAAAAAACCGCTGCGGATCTGGGCATAACGATCAAAGTGGAGACAAGGGGTTCAATCGGAGTGGAGAACGAAATTACCCCGGAAGAAATCATGGAAGCGGATGGGGTCATCATCGCCGCAGACAAAGACGTCGAAAAAGAGCGCTTCCGTGGCAAGCGGGTACTGGAGTGTTCCGTCGCCGATGCCATCCACAAGACGGAAAGTCTGATCAAACGTTTTCAAGATGGAGAAGTGCCCGTTTATAAAGACAAAACGGAAAAAGCTGATGCGGCAATTCCGGCTGAAGGCAAAGAGCTGAAGCAGGAGTCAAAAGTAAAGCGCTATCTCTACCGCGACCTGATGAACGGCGTTTCCTTCATGATCCCCTTTGTGGTGATCGGCGGCCTGCTGATCGCCATTTCCATCGGGCTGGGCGGGGTGCCGACTGACAAAGGCTTTGTGATTCCGGAGCACTCGCTCTGGAAAACCATCAATGATATCGGCACAGTCGGCTTCCAGTTCATGGTGCCGATTCTGGCCGGATTTATCGCCATGAGCATCGCGGACCGCCCCGGACTGGCCCCGGGGATGATCGGCGGCTACATCGCGGCAAACGGCAGTTTTTACGGCAGTGCGGCCGGAGCCGGGTTTATCGGCGGGATTGTGGCCGGATTTATCGCCGGTTATATCGCCAAAGGGCTCAAAGCGCTGAAAGTGCCAAAAATGATTCAGCCGATCATGCCCATCCTGGTGATCCCCCTGCTCACGTCTTTAGCGGTTTCGCTGATCTTCATTTATATTATCGGCGCCCCGATTTCTGCGCTGATGGAAGCACTGACACACTTCCTCAACACGATGCAGGGAGCTTCCAAAATCGTGTTGGCGTTAATCCTGGGAGCGATGATCACCTTTGACATGGGCGGACCGATCAACAAAGTGGCCTTCCTGTTTGGGGCGGCGATGATCGGGCAGGGCAACCCCTACATCATGGGCCCGATTGCCACCGCCATCTGTATTCCCCCATTGGGAATGGGACTGGCCACCTTGCTGAATAAACGAAAATACTACCCCGAAGAGCAGGAAGCGGGGAAGGCTGCCCTGGCCATGGGGCTGGTCGGAATTACCGAAGGGGCGATTCCGTTCGCTTCACGGGACCCGCTGCGCGTCATTCCGAGCATCATGGCAGGAGGAATGGTCGGCTCCGTCATCTCCATGCTCGGGCATGTGGGTGACAGTGTTCCGCACGGCGGGCCAATCGTGATGCTGTTCAGCGCCATTCACAACATCCCGATGTTTATCATCGGCATTATCGCAGGCGTTCTGGTCACCGCCTTTATGGTAAACGCCCTGAAAAAACCAGTCTCAGATCAACAATAGGAGTGAATTACAGTGAACTTGTCCCAACTGATCAACCATGATCTCATTTTGCTCGACGTAACCGCGGACACGAAAGACAGTGTGATCGAAACGCTGGCGGCACAATTGAAGCAAACCGGCGCCTTGCACGATATCGAGGCGTTTAAAGAAGCGATCTTCGCCAGGGAAAATCAAGGACATACCGGCATTGGCTTCGGTGTCGCCATCCCGCACGGAAAATCGGACGCAGTCAGCACTCCCAGAGTCGCCTTTGCCCGGACGGTTTCGGATGTGACCTGGGATGAACAGAGCGGCGAACGGGCACAGTTGATCTTCATGATCGCCGTGCCGGAATCGCAGGCGGGAAATGAGCATCTGAAAATCCTGCAAATGCTTGCGGTCAAATTGATCGATGACTCCTTCCGGGCGAAACTTCTCTCCGCAACCAGCAAAGAAGGCGTGTATGCCCTCTTGACTGAGGAATAGTGACACATCGTTCTGACCAAACCGGGAGCCCGTGATCCAACGCTCCCGGTCATCCCCGTTCTCATCCTCCAAGACCTCGGTATTTTCCAACGAAAGGAGCGAGTCCATTGCATCGCTATCCCATTTTTTTAAAGCCGGTATTTAAAGAGCGGATCTGGGGAGGAACAAGGCTGAAAGAGGAATTCGGCTATGATATTCCCTCCGGGCAAACCGGCGAATGCTGGGCGATCTCCGCTCATCCCCACGGCCAGAGCATCGTGAAAAACGGCCCTTATGCCGGAATGACGCTCGGCGAGCTCTGGTCAGAGAAACCCGAATTTTTCGGCATCAGCGACAAAGCGGACACCTTCCCGCTGCTGACCAAAATCCTTCACGCTTCCAGCGATCTGTCCGTTCAGGTTCATCCGGACGATGCCTATGCCAATCTCCATGAAAATGGCGAACGGGGCAAAACAGAATGCTGGTATGTGATCGATTGCGACGAGGGAGCGGAAATTATCTACGGACATACGGCTCATAGCAAAGAAGAACTGATCTCCCGCATCAAACAGGGCGACTGGAAAACACTCCTGAAACGGGTCAAGGTAAAACCGGGGGATTTTTTCTATGTTCCCAGCGGCACCGTGCATGCCCTGGGCGCCGGCACCCTGATCCTGGAAACGCAGCAAAACTCGGACACCACGTACCGCCTTTATGACTATGACCGGACCGATGCAAACGGAAACAAACGGGAATTGCACCTCAAACAGGCGATTGAGGTGATCAATGTCCCCCATGAAGAGGCGAAAGTGGAACCGCATGTAAACGTACAGAAAGGCGGAACCATCACCACCCTGGTTCAGTCCCCGTATTTCACCGTGCAAAAATGGGAGTTGGACGGGGTCTTTCCCCACCCTGTCACTTCAACTTTTCTTTTGACCAGTGTCATCAGCGGTTCAGGGGAATTGAGCCGGGAAAATGAAATCGTTCCGCTGACCAAAGGAGACCATTTCATCCTTCCGGCCGGATACGGTCCCTTTAACATCAGCGGGAAACTGACCTTGATCGTTTCCCGGGTTTGACGGTTTGATCAAAAAAAGCCGGCGGGATTACCCACCAGCCAATATGGTTCGGGGAGGAAAGAAGGCAAAAGAGAGATCGTTTAAATTTGTTACGTCGTTTCAGCCAAGTCTTACTCAACTTCCGTATGATACGGCAAAACATGATCTGCCACTTTGTCAACCACCGGGGATCCCGGTGCCTTTTTTACTGGCACAGACGTTTTCACTTTGCTATCATAAGGTTGCGAGGAAACTTTATCATTTATATCCTGTGACGTCTGTGAAATGAGGGACTGTGCATTGGTTTTCCCGTTAAGGGCACGATCATTCGCTTGTTTCACAACCGTTTGCGCTTGCGCTGTGATGGCGTTGGCGCTTTTTTTGTTTGCTTTTCAAGCTTCGTCTTGCTGCCTGTGCTGTCTTTTGCTTGATTTGCGAGCGTTTCGGCCCGATCATTGTTCGCGGAAACTTTTTGTTTGGCCAAGAAGGGAACAGCTTGTCCATTGGCAGTCATTTGTTCTGTTTGACCGGTAAAGTCAGACAACAGCTTATCCTTGATCACACCAAACCCGGAGGCAACTTCTTCATTGCTTCCTGAAACGGATGCCGGAGCTTCGGGAGATACCGGCTCCTTTGCTGTTTCAATCCGGTTCACTTTTTCAATCGCTGCCGGTTTGACCTGATTTACCGGAGGTTTTGCCGGAATGTGATTCGCATGCAAACTTTGCGCATGAACCGTTCCGGAAAATGCTCCCCCAGCAATAAACACCGTTGCAGCCAGTGAGCAAGCCATTCCCCTTTTGGGTTCCAAACAGATCAGCTCCTTTCTTTATGTAGTGCGTTAATACATTCACTAGTTTACAAGAAAAAGATAGAAATAAAAAGGTAATATTGCCAATGTTAAAAATATATTCAAACACCTCAAAATCGCTTTCATACTAAGGGACGAATCCCTTTTCCGGTTGGTTGCAGGAAAAGGGATTGTTCAATTTTTGTTCAATACGAATCCATTATTTTACTGACGCGCATGGTCCACACGGTTCAAATCATGCAGCCGGAATCGTTGCAACCGACCACGGGTCTGCGACTCGTCCATAAATGAAAAAAGACCCCAAAGGGTCTTGGAGATTGATGACAAACCCCACCCTTTTCTTCGGAAAAGGAATGGGGTTTTGTATATTTCTAGGATATATACAGATAAAGTAAACCTGATGTGACCTATTAACCAAATCGCAAAGCCTTT